>CALUOT010000018.1 GCA_944322355.1 uncultured Bacteroides sp.
AACTCGATGTCCGTGGCGGCGTTGGCATAGTGGGCCAGCTTCTCGTGGTCGTGGTAGCGGTAGTGGTCGTCGCCGAATCCCAGTGCCTTGTGCCACTTCAGTCGGGTTTCCTTCCACTTGGCGAACCATTCGAGTTCCGTCCCCGGCTTGACGAAGAACTGCATCTCCATCTGTTCGAACTCGCGCATGCGGAAGATGAATTGCCGTGCGACTATCTCGTTGCGGAAAGCCTTTCCTATCTGGGCGATGCCGAAGGGTATCTTCATGCGTCCGGTCTTCTGTACGTTGAGGTAGTTGACAAAGATGCCTTGTGCCGTTTCGGGCCGGAGGTACACCTTCATGGCACCGTCGGCGGTGGAACCCATCTCGGTGGAGAACATGAGGTTGAACTGACGTACTTCCGTCCAGTTCTTGGTGCCACTGATGGGGCATACGATTTCCTCGTCCAGGATAATCTGGCGCAGTTCGTTCAGGTCCGGCCCGGCGTTCATGGCCTTCGTATAGCGTTCGTGCAAGGCGTCGCGTTTCTGCTGATGCTCCAATACGCGGGCGTTGGTACTGCGGAACTGTGCTTCATCAAACGCCTCGCCGAACTTCTTGGCTGCCTTAGCCACTTCCTTGGCTATCTTCTCGTCGTACTTGGCAATCTGGTCTTCGATGAGCACATCGGCGCGATAACGCTTCTTCGAATCGCGATTGTCTATCAGCGGGTCGTTGAAGGCATCCACATGTCCACTGGCTTTCCAGATGGTGGGGTGCATAAAGATGGCCGAGTCGATGCCCACGATGTTCTCGTGCAGCAATACCATGCTCTGCCACCAGTATTGCTTGATGTTATTCTTCAGTTCTACGCCATTCTGTCCGTAGTCGTACACGGCTCCCAGGCCGTCATAGATTTCGCTGCTGGGAAATACAAAGCCATACTCCTTGCAGTGCGAAACGAGTTTCTTGAAAACGTCTTCTTGTGCCATTTTTCGTCTATCTGATTTTATAAATTCATATACTTGATACCATGATTAAACGCCGCAAAGATAGGCATTTCTCTGATACATAAGGCCGAATGCGAGCATTAAATTACATAAATTAGCCCGGCACAGCTGTTTATGCCACCAAAAGAAAGAGGATACATCCCTAAGGACGCATCCTCTTCGCTTTCCACAAGTTCAAACCTCAAACAAGAGTTTATTTCTTAGCGGCTTCTACTTCCCCGCCCTCGTTCTTCTTCATCAGCTTGTAAGCGATAGGAGAAGCGATGAACAACGAAGAGAAGGTACCGAATACCACACCCAGAATCATGGCGAAGGAGAAGCTGCGGATGCTCTCACCGCCCAGGATGAAGATAACGACCAACACAATCAGCGTAGACGAACCGGTGAACAAGGTACGCGTCAACGTAGAGTTCAAGGAATCATTGAACAAACGGAACGTACTGCGCTTAGGATAGAGGTGGAAGTACTCACGCACGCGGTCAAAAATTACCACCTTATCGTTGATTGAATAACCGATAGCCGTCAGGATGGCACCTATAAACGTCTGGTCTATCTCCATAGAGAAAGGCAGGATACCCCAGAACATGGAGTAGACGCCCAATATCAATATGGTGTCGAACGTCAATGCCGCAATAGAGCCCACACTGTACGCAATGTTGCGGAAACGGAACAGGATGTAGAGGCCGATACCCAGCACGGCAAAGATAACAGCCCATACGGCAGCCACCTTCAAGTCATCAGCAATGCTCGGACCTACCTTCTGCGAGCTGATGATGCTACCACCCGTATGGTTGTCGCGGTCGATGAAAGTCTCCAGCGAAATGTTCTTGGTGAGCAACGGCTTCAGCAATTCATACAGTTTGGCTTCGATTTCAGAGTCGACATTGCTGCCTTCCTCGTCAATACGGTAGTTCGTACTGATGCGGACCGTCTTACCATCCGTACCTACAGCAATGACCGTCACATTGGCATCGTCGAACTGGCCTTCCATCAGTTCACGTATTTGCTCTGGCTCAACCTCTTGTTCAAAACGAACCTGATAATTGCGACCTCCCGTAAAGTCAATGCTCTGGCTCAATCCACGTACGGAAAGGAATGCCAGACATACAATGACTATTCCCAAGCCTATGGAGAGCCACGTCTTATTGCGCTTCATGAAATCATAGTGTGTATCTTGAAGTACTCCTCTGGAAAGAGCAGTCTCAAACGTGAGGTTCAACCACTTATCCTTATTCATAAAGTGTTCAAATACCAAACGGGTCATAAACACAGCGGTAAAGAACGATATAGCGATACCGATAATCAGCGTGGTAGCAAATCCACGAATAGGCCCCGTACCGAAATAGAACAAAATGACACCGGTAATAATAGACGTGAAGTTAGAGTCGAAGATAGCAGAGAAGGCATTGGAATAACCGTCCTTCAAGGCATCTTTTACTTTCTTGCCCAAACGAAGTTCTTCCTTCGTACGCTCAAAAATCAACACATTGGCATCCACTGCCATACCCAATGACAATACCAAACCGGCGATACCAGACATGGTTAGTGCAGCCTGGAAAGAAGAAAGGATACCCAAAGTAAAGAAGAAGTTGAGCAACAAGGCTCCATTAGCTACCATACCGGCCGTGAAGCCATACATAGAGCAAACGTATACCATCAACAGAATAAAGGCAACGATACACGAAACGATACCAGCATTGATAGATTCTTGTCCCAGTGACGGACCTACGATATCTTCCTGTACGATGTGAGCAGGAGCCGGCATTTTACCTGAATTCAATACGTTAGCCAAGTCCTTTGCTTCTTCAGGAGTGAAGTTCCCGGTGATTTGCGAACGTCCTCCGGTAATTTCATTCATAACGTTCGGAGCAGAATATACATAGTTATCCAAAACGATAGCAATGCTACGACCTACGTTTTGCTTGGTCAGCTGTGCCCAACGACGTGACCCGTCAGTATTCATCGTCATACCCACAGCAGGATGTCCGTATTGGTCAAATTCGTCAGTCGCATTCATAATTACGTCGCCCTCCAAAGGTGCTTTGCCATTACGTTCTGTTGAACGGATAGCATACAACTCAAAGGTTTGAGCTTTCGGATCGAACGATACAGCCGAAACGCCCCACTTCAGGCGTAAGTCCTTGGGGAACTGGGCTGCCACTTCCGGCATAGCCAAATATTTGTTCACTTCAGCCGTATCCTTATAGTTAACATAAGCCACTACCGGACCACCAGCTGTATTCACTTGCATCAAAGCAAACAATGGATGTTCTTTCTTATATTGAGCTAAACCGGCATCTTGGCTAGTAGCAGTCCCCTTCAAAGCAGCAGCCAAACTATCGGTTGTACTGGTGGCTGTTTTAGGAGCTTCTACCACTTCCTCTTTCACGGAAGCCGTGTCTGCATCCAACGCTAAGATGCTACGCAACTTAGCATCAGCCAACTGCATATAGGGAGCAATGTCTTTGGAACTGTAAGTTTCCCAGAATTCCAAATTAGCCGATCCTTGTAACAATTTTCTGACACGTTCAGGTTCTTTAATACCCGGAAGTTCAACCATGATACGACCCATTTTGTCTTCCAGACTTTGGATATTCGGCTGAACCACACCAAAGCGGTCGATACGGGTACGCAATACGTTGTATGAGTTCTCAACGGCAGCCTTTACTTCTGAGCGAAGCACTGCTTCCACTTGAGCATCTGTCGATTTTTGGTTTACTTTGTCTTTCAACTGCTGTGTAGCGAACAGTTGAGCCAATGTGGCTTCTGGAGCCAATTTGTGATACTCTCTGACGAATAAGGTAATAATGTCATCTTGGCTTGTTTTAGCCTGTTGCGCAGCATTTGCCAGGGCTTGATTGAAAGCTGCATCCGGCTTATTATCGGCCAATGCTTTGATGACATCCGGTACTGAAACTTCAAGGATGACGTTCATACCACCTTTCAGGTCCAGACCCAAACCGATTTCCATCTCACGACAATCTTTCAGGCTCCAGTTCCATAACCACACTTTTTCGTTGGCCAACGAATCCAGATAGTCTTGTTCCACTTTCGGGTCTCCTTTAGCAAACTCTTTTGCTTTATTCGTATAGTGACGAGTCACAAAAGAGAAAGACAAGTAGAACAAGCATACCAAGGTGAGTAAAACTGCAAAAGCCTTTACAAATCCTTTGTTTTGCATGTTACTTTTAATTTATTATGATTAGTTTATTAATTAATTTCTGCACTTTTACAAGGCTGCAAATATAGTTCTTTTTTCACAATCTATTACTTCTTATTGCCATTTTTTTCTATTTCGAAGTGGTGTACAGGATCAGTCATTCTTTTTTAGTGATATAACACCAGATCGGATAGTGGTCAGAATCCTTCATGCGATTGTCTACCGAACAATGGTAAGTTCGCAAGTTCTTACTCACTAAAATATGGTCTATTCGAAAATAAAACTTATTCTGATTGTATGAAATTCCCAGTCCTTGTCCCGATTGTGTGAAAGCATCATACAGGTTCTGACCAACGACCCGATGTGTATAGGATATCGGCGTGTCATTAAAATCACCGCATACAATGATGAACGCATGTCTGCTCCTCTGAACAAATCGAGCCACACTATCGGCTTGTACGGCCCGTATAGCTGAAGCTTCGGCCAATTTCCTGATGAGCAACTTGGAACCACTCTTCACTTTGTCTTTTCCAGGATCGGCCCACATGCCTTCATATACTTTCTTGTCTTCAGCTGTCAGTTTATTGGATTCCAGATGGTTATTAATCAATAGAACCGTATCTGAACCTATTTTCAATTCATAAGCAACCGAACCATTACTACTACTGGCATATCGTAACTTTCGAGCCGAAAGAATAGGATATTTAGAATAACAAGCCACTCGGTTAAAGCTTTCCGAAGAATTGCCTAATTTATCAATGTGCTTATAGGGATAAGCTTTCAGCTCCCGGTCAATATCAGCTTGGGTGAGAAACCTCCTCGAGGAATTCGTGGCAAATTCTTGCAGACACAAGATGTCCGCCTCGCTTTGTTGCAAGTAAGTCAATATCGGATTCTTCCCGTCTTTCTTAGTACAACCGCCAAAGCTCATCACATTATATGACAAGACCTTCAAACAATTTTCAGGAAGTGGGTCAAAACGGAAATTGATAGGCAGATAAGTACGTATCTGACCATAACAAAGCAACATACAACATAAAGGAAGCAATGCCACTTTATACTGGCGCACTACCAGCCAGAAAAGCAGAAAAAAAACATTAGCCAACAGAAAGATAGGAAAAGACAAGCCCAGGCATGAACGCACCGGATGCACCGTCGGCTGTATGTATGGGCTATAAGCCACCAATAGCAATAAGATGGCAAACAGCGCATTGATACTTCCCAAGAGGAGAACGGTAAAACTCCGGATAATTTTCATAAGGATTGATTATCGTTTGCTGGCATCGAACAGACTTTTTTTCTCATCATTGGTTAAGCTTTCATAGCCAGACTTTTTCAATTTGTCGAGTATGCGATCTATTTCTTCCGACTGGCTTTTCTTGCGAGCATTGTAATCATAATCCTTCTGTCGATCGCTTCCCCCATAATGAACTTTCATTTTAGGCTTACGGGGACGAGCTATGAAAAGTGAAACAATGGCATCCCACAACTTATTAATCCATAACGTAAGATCAGTCCCCTTACTTAATCCAACTGCAAATCCCAAACCCGTCAAGGCACCACCTAAATGAGCGATATGCCCACCTGCATTATCTGAAGTAATGAAAAGCAAATCGAGCCCGATGACAATCAATGCCAGATATTTCAATCGCACCGCCCCAAAGAAAAGGAGCTGAATACTATAGTTAGGCGCCCGATAAGCAGTGGCAGCTACAATGGCCAATACGGATGCCGATGCCCCCAGCAACCAGGAATGTTCGACCATCGGGGTGAAATAAGGGAATACATTATAGGCTATCATATAAAGCAGACCGCCTCCAATTCCTCCCATCAAATAAATCCCACGTAAGTGTTTAGCCGAAAAAAATTGCAAAAACAGCATGCCAAACCAATACAACCAAAGCATATTGAACAAAATATGCAACAGCCCTGCATGCATAAACATATAGGTGAGCAAGGTCCATGGTTGCCAAGCGAAACGGCCGAAAGAAGCGGGCAATTCTAACCAGCAAAGCGCACCGTCCAGATTTTGATTGAAAAGCATAAACAATACGCGCGCCAGCATAATCACGACAAATACGGCCGCATTAATATATATTAATTGGATGCAAGTATTACCCCGCTGAAATTTATTTTTCAGTTCAGTTATAATAGTAACCATTTCCTCTGTTTTTATTTTTCCAATACATAATCAGGATAAAACCGAAAATCATACCTCCCAAGTGGGCAAAGTGAGCCACATTATCGCCGGCCGTATTGGCCAAACCTGAATAAAGTTCAATGACCGCATAACCGATCACAAAATATTTCGCCTTGATAGGCATCGGCAAAGGAAAAATAAACATCGGCTGGTTGGGAAACAACATACCAAAACCCAACAAAATAGCATATACGGCTCCCGATGCGCCTACGGTCGAAGAATTCAGAACCAGATTCAGGCTTGCCATCGTAGGGTCGACAAAATTCATATTCGACTGCAACGCCTTGGCTCCCTGATCAAAAACGGCTTGTATGGCCTCCGGCCCCATACCCGATTCGATGGTGAAATAACGGATAGCTGTCACCACCTCTTGTATCAATCCGGCACCGATACCACATATTAAATAATAAAACAGAAAACGTTTCGGCCCCCATACCTGCTCCAAGATACGCCCGAACATCCAAACGGCAAACATATTGAAGAAAATATGTGCAAAGCCCGCATGCATGAACATGTAAGTAATCAACTGGGCTGCATTGAATCTTTCGGATAAAATAAAATGCAATCCCAAATAATCGGCCAAATCTATCCCATAACTATCGGCCACAATTGTACCGAGGAACATCAGTACATTTATTATCAGCAGGTTTTTAGTTACTGTCGGTATGTTATTCATATATAATCACTATTCATTCAACTTGCGGGCAAAGATAATATAAAAAAGTGAGATACGGCACATGTCGGATGGGAAGCATTATGCTTTTGTGAGAAATACTTCGTATCTTTGCACGCACAGAAAACGTTTTTAACATTATGGATATACAACAAAAACTGGCAGCGTCCGTCATTAACGGACTGAAAGCGCTATACGGACAGGAAGTACCTGCCGCACAAGTGCAACTACAGAAAACCAAAAAAGAGTTTGAAGGACACCTGACCTTGGTCGTTTTTCCTTTCCTGCGCATGTCAAAGAAAGGTCCCGAACAAACGGCACAGGAAATCGGAGAGTATCTGCAAACCAATGAACCGACATTAGTGGCCAAGTTCAACGTTATCAAAGGATTCCTGAACCTGACCATCGCCTCATCCGCATGGATTGAATTGCTAAACGTCATTCAGGCCGACGAACACTACGGACTGACCTATGCCACCGAGCAATCGCCCTTGGTCATGATAGAATATTCATCGCCCAACACCAACAAACCGCTTCACTTGGGACACGTGCGCAATAACCTCCTGGGTAATGCCTTGGCCAACATTATGGCTGCCAATGGTAATCGTGTCGTAAAAACAAACATCGTAAACGACCGCGGCATACACATCTGCAAATCCATGCTGGCTTGGTTAAAGTATGGTAATGGCGAAACTCCGGAATCATCCGGCAAGAAAGGCGACCATCTGATAGGCGACTATTACGTGGCTTTCGACAAACACTATAAAGCAGAAGTAAAAGAGCTAATGCCCCGCTATCAGGCCGAAGGTCTGAATGAAGAAGAAGCCAAAGCCAAAGCGGAAGCCGAAGCTCCCCTGATGAAAGAAGCTCGCGAGATGCTGGTGAAATGGGAAGCAGGCGACCCCGAAGTACGTGCCTTGTGGAAGAAGATGAACGACTGGGTATATGCCGGTTTCGACGAGACTTACAAGTTGATGGGAGTGACGTTCGACAAGATTTATTATGAGTCGAATACCTATCTCGAAGGTAAGAAGAAGGTGCTTGAAGGGCTAGAGAAAGGACTCTTCTACCGCAAGGAAGATGGCTCCGTATGGGCCGACCTCACTTCCGAAGGACTTGACCATAAATTGTTGTTACGCGCCGATGGTACTTCGGTCTATATGACCCAAGACATTGGTACGGCCGAACAGCGCTTTGCCGACTATCCTATCGACAAGATGATTTACGTAGTGGGTAATGAACAAAACTACCATTTCCAAGTACTTTCCATTTTGCTCGACCGACTGGGCTTCGAATGGGGAAAGAGCCTAGTACATTTTTCCTACGGCATGGTCGAACTGCCCGAAGGAAAGATGAAAAGCCGCGAAGGTACCGTAGTGGATGCTGACGACTTGATGGCTGAAATGATAGAAACTGCTAAGGAGACCAGTGGAGAATTGGGTAAACTGGACGGACTGACACAAGCCGAAGCTGACGACATAGCCCGCATCGTAGGACTGGGTGCCTTGAAATACTTCATCTTGAAAGTAGACGCCCGCAAGAACATGACTTTCAATCCCAAAGAATCTATCGACTTCAATGGCAATACGGGACCTTTCATCCAATACACCTATGCCCGCATTCGCTCCGTACTCCGTAAGGCAGCAGAAGCAGGCATCGCTATCCCCGAGCAACTGCACGCCGGCATTGAGCTGAGCACCAAGGAAGAAGGCCTGATTCAAATGATAGCCGACTTTGCTTCTATCGTAAAACAAGCCGGTGAAGACTACAGCCCGTCCATCATAGCCAACTATTGCTACGACTTGGTGAAAGAGTACAATCAATTCTACCATGACTTCAGCATCCTACGCGAAGAGAACCCCGACGTCAAGCTGTTCCGTCTGGCTTTGTCGCGTGAAGTATCCAAGGTAGTCCGTCTAGGCATGGGCTTACTGGGCATTGAAGTACCGGAACGCATGTAATTGTACTTCCGTTTCCTTTAAAGAGACCGTCGTTCACATTAGGATGAGACAACCTTTCACATACGAATGTGACATACATTCTCAACTAATGTGAACGATGGTTCCTCCTCAAGAAGGTAAGGCCTTGTCGAAGAAGAGCCACCGCCTTCTCCAAACTTTTATTTTTCCTTCTCCTTATTAAGCGAATAAACTTGTGTACTTAGCTTAGCGCCGTATTGTTCATTATATCGCGTCGCAGCGATTTCGAACAAAGCATCCAAAGCGGGCATCAGATGTTTGCTCCCCGTCTTTACACCCGGACGAACAGCCGACTGATTATAAGAAGCATCGACCTGACACATCAGAATTTGCAAAGCACGAGCATGGTCATAACTTTGCGCAAACGCCTCTTGCTGTGATAGCAAATGCATCATATTCAATACCTCTTTCCCATACTGCCCTACTAACTTAAACTGAAGAAGCCAAGGATGAATTTCTTTCAAGAGAACCGGATTCTCATCACCAGAAGCCAACAAAACATCAGCCGCCCTCATTATTTTTTCACACTCCTTATCTACTTGCAGATAAGCCGAAGAAGTTATTTCACCTTTCTCCAGATAATTCTTCAACAACTCAGAAAGAGCAGATTGAATAGCAACCGATTCATCCCGCCTGAATTTCAAGCCCGACGGCCCCGGATCGGAATTATGAGCGGCAAAAGTTTCCAAATAGTCTGCATAAGTAGGCATCAAAGCATTTAAGGCATATTTCCAAGAAACTTCACTATCATAACTCTCCATGTTCCACGTATAATCGGCCACACCATACAACGCAATCTTTGAGGCTTCGGCATGTTCCATGGGATTTGACACAAAAGCCGACACTTCATCTTTGATATCCAATCCGTTACCATAAACAGGGCCTAATAACAAATGATCGGTCACGTAATCGGAAACCGGAAAGTTCCACCAAAGATAAACCTTACGTTTCAGCAAAGGATTGATAAAGTCCAACGTCGGCTTATCAATTGTAGTCACCACCTGCTTACCGGTCCACATCACACGGATATCCTTATTCAGCTTCTCACCGAGAGTCGTTATATACCCATCCTCAATTTTCACCCATTCATTATTATATTGCGTCGGACACATAATCAGCGGAGCCACATCTTCCTTAGCCTTCACAAAGTATTCATCAATGTAGTTCAACAACTCCACCTGCTTATCGGCTTTTGTCCCCTCACCCGAAATGTCATCAAAGAAAACCGCAAAGCCACGCACTCCCAACTGATACATGCTTTCGAACTTCTGCAAAAGAGCCGAACGGTCTTCTTCATTCCAATGAATATCTCCTCCCGGATGAATAGCCCAATAAAAAATGACTTCATTTTGTTTGGCCCGTTCAACTAACTGCTTGATTCGCTCTCCTTCTTCTATTGGATAGGGTTTACGCCAAGAAGGAGTCCGGTGATATGGATCATCTTTCGGACCATAGATATACACATTCATCTTATTCTGCCCATAAAAATCCAACTGATCCATACGGGCTTCATGACTCCAAGGTGTACCATAGAATCCTTCCACCACACCCCGATAAGGTACATCCGGATAATCCGTTATTTCTACCAAAGGCAATTTATTCCGTGTGAGAAGCTGAGCCAAAGTCTGTACTCCATAATAAGCTCCCCGCTCATCGGCACCGGCTATAACTATCCGCTCTTTTTCTATTTGCAGATAATAACCATCCGCCTTATTCGGAATCCGTTTCGCATATTTCCTCATACACTTGTCTGCTTGGGTTCCGACCCAAAGCTCAAAGTCAGCCTTAGATGTCTTACCCGACATCAACGAGTCAAGTAACAACAAGACCGGTTGACCACTTACCGAACTACCTGCATGCAATTGGTAATACTGTGGCACTAATACTGAATCATTCCGGAATACATATTCTTGCGGAGTGGGTTGCAACCGAAACTCCTGCGCCTGAACCGACGGGAATGCCCACAAGATAGAAGCTACTACCACTATAAACCTTTTCATATACTTAGATAATTTAAATATAAGTGCGTGGGCTCACGAATATATATAAAATGGCTCACGCACTTATATGAAATGGCCCACGAATATATAAGAAATTTTGGCAGCATAAAACTGCCATATTGTCAGCTATTCAAATAAAAGATATCCGTTTTCAATTGGATCGTTACTTATACCCACCGGCCTTGGCAATCCGTTTGGGAATGTCCGTATTATCCATCTTGCCCATGAAAAGCTCTGAACCGGCACCCACAGCGTATACCGGAACATACTCTGCTGTATGACTACCACTGGTCCAACCCAAATGGGCTATCTCGTTCATCACACTATTGGCAGCTACCGCCAGCGGCTCGGTCTTGGAATAAAGCGTTTCTTTGAAAACCACCTTATGCTTCACGAAAGAAGTCTCATAAGCATCACGCAACATTTTTTCCTGTTCCCAAGTCAAAGGTAACCGGGTCCAGAAACCCATCTTCTCGGATAACAGGCTCTTAACTTGCTCCCAGGAAGTTTCTTGGCGACGCAAATCCGTAATCTGACGGGACAAGTTATCCAAGGATTGCTGCTGGTGAACCAAGGATTTCAGGCTCAGCGTATACGTACCGGTACCCAAACCCAAACCACCGGTCTCATGATCCGCAGACACGACAATCAACGTCTCCTTCGGATGTTTCTTATAGAACTCATAAGCCACCCGAATGGCCTGATCCAAATCGACAGTTTCCGTAAAGACCGTAGCCGGATCATTATTATGGCAAGCCCAATCGATCTTACCACCTTCCACCATCAGGAAAAAACCTTTCTTATTGTCCTTCATCAAGAAATCAATGGCACTTTCCGTAATCTGAGCCAAAGTCAAGTCACTTTCCTTACGGTCAAGAGCATAAGGAAGACAGTCGGATGCACCATTTTCGTCCTGAATCAGTACCAGTTTATCGGAGGAGGAAGCCTTTTGTTTATACTCGTCCAAACCTCTGGCAAGGGTATAACCGGCATCTTCCATGATGCCATAGACCGGCGATGCTTCCTGCCCGTCGTACTTCGTTGTCGGTTTCAAAAAGCCTGCACCGGCAAAAAAGTCAAAATCACTTTGAGGAAGTTCGCAAGCTATCTCATAATACATATTACGATTTACCTGATGGGCATAGAAAGCTGCCGGAGTAGCATGATCCACACTCACACTGGTGGCTATACCCACCTTTTTACCACTGTTCTTGGCGCGATAGGCCACGCTTTGAAGCACCTGCTTATCCACATCCACCCCGATGGCACCGTTATAGGTCTTCGAACCGGTTGCCAAGGCTGTTCCCCCGGCGGCCGAATCAGTTATGGAGTTGGAAGCCGAAAAAGAAGTAGCCATGCCTGCCACCGGAAAAGAACCAAACAATAAGTTCTGAACGCCGGTCCGTCCCTCTTTTTCAGCCAAATACATCTCGGTTGCGTTTACCTGATTCACTCCCATACCATCACCAATAAAGAAAAATACATATTTCGCCTGCTGGGCACAAGCCATACCCGCCACTAAGACGAAAAGTAATAAATACGTCAATCGTTTCATACCATATATCTTTTTAAATAATGAGAATAGTGAACAAAGGTAAACATTTCATTCTTCACACCCAATGACAAATCCGTTAAAAAAAGAAGTCCCGCTACAGCCAAACCTGCCACGGGACTTCTTATAAAAGTTGTAAGAGTATGTTTTTACTTATTCAAAATAGCCATGGTATCGGATGCAATCATCAATTCCTCATCCGTAGGAATCACCACGACTTTCACCTTGGAATCATCAGCCGAGATAATGGCTTCTTCTCCACGAACTTTATTCTTTTCTGCATCCAGCTTGACTCCCATAAATTCCAGTCCGGAGCAAGCTCCCCAACGGGCACTGGCTTGATTTTCGCCCACACCACCGGTGAAGACAATCACATCAGCCCCACCCAAGGCAGCTGCATAGGCACCGATATACTTCTTAATGCGGTAGAAATACATATTCTCAGCCAAAATAGCCTTTGCATCTCCTTCATTTACGGCGTTCTCCAAATCGCGCATGTCGCTGGATTTTCCAAAGACTCCCATCACACCGCTTTTCTTATTCAGCAGATTAGAAACGCCATTGGCATCCAACTGTTCTTTCTCCATAATGAAGGTCACAGCACCTGCATCAATATCTCCACTACGTGTACCCATCATCAAGCCTTCCAAAGGTGTCAATCCCATGCTGGTATCTACGCATTTGCCATCCTTAATGGCTGAAATGGATCCTCCATTGCCGATGTGGCAAGTGATAATCTTGGTTCCTTCAGGTTGAATACCCAAAAATTCGCAAACACGCTTGGATACATAGCGATGAGAAGTTCCATGGAAGCCATAACGACGTATACCATACTTTTCATAAAGTTCATAAGGAATGGCATACATATAAGCATAATCGGGCATCGTCTGATGGAAAGCGGTATCAAACACACCTACTTGAGGCACATTCGGCAGAATGGCATCAATGGCATGTACACCCTTCAAGTTAGCCGGATTATGCAAAGGAGCCAAATCGTTGCAAGCTGTAAAGGCCTCCAACACTTCCGGAGTCAATAATACAGACTCGCTGAACTTTTCGCCTCCATGTACCATACGATGTCCCACAGCACCGATTTCATCCATAGACTGAATGGCACCATACTCCGGTGAAACCAACGTGTGCAAAATGAATTCCACACCCACCGTATGTTCCGGTATATCTTTTTCAAGTATCTTCTTTTCACCGTTCGGCAAAGTCAACTTCAAGAACGAACCAGGCAAACCGATTTTTTCAATACCGCCTTGCGCAATAACGGCTTTATGCTCCATGTCAAACAACTTGTATTTGATAGAAGAGCTGCCACAGTTCAAAACCAATACTTTCATACGTATTTACTTTATCAATTATTATTTATTAGCCTTAGCTGCAATAGCCTGATTAGCCGTAATGGCAATCATACGATACACATCCTCGATGGAACATCCGCGTGACAAGTCGTTCACCGGACGGGCAATACCTTGAAGAATCGGACCTACGGCATCGGCATGTCCCAAACGTTGAACCAACTTATAAGAAATGTTACCTACTTCCAAGTTTGGTACGACCAAAACATTGGCATGTCCGGCAATCGACGAACCCGGTGCCTTGCTTGCACCTACTTCAGGAACCAAAGCTGCATCAGCCTGCAATTCTCCGTCAATGGCAATATCCGGAGCCATTTCCTTTGCTATTTTCAATGCCTCAACCACTTTGTCTACCACCTCATGCTTGGCAGAGCCTTTCGTTGAGAAACTCAACATAGCCACTTTCGGATCGAGACCGGCTACGGCACGAGCCGTACGAGCCGTACATATAGCAATCTGAGCCAACTGATTGGCATCAGGAACCGGCGTAACAGCCACATCACCCATCACCAAAATACCATTCTTACCATATTCGGGAGCATGAGTCAACAGCAACATGGCACCGGATACACAAGTAATGCCCGGAGCAGTCTTGATAATCTGCAAGGCCGGACGAAGTACATTGCCCGTCGTGTTGCGAGCACCGGCCAACTGACCATCCGCATCCCCATTCTTAATCATCAGACAGCCCAAATACAACGGGTCAAGCACCAATTTACGGGCTTCTTCAATCGTCATACCCTTCTTTTTGCGCAATTCGCACAACAGTTGAGCATATTCTTCTTTCTTCGGATGATTTTCCGGATCTACAATCGTAGCTTTCGAAATATTTCCCAACCCCCATTCCTTGGCACAAGCTTGGATTTCATCAGGATTACCCAAAATAATCAGGTCAGCAATTCCATCTGTCAAAATTTGATTGGCAGCTTTTAAAGTACGTTCTTCCGTACCTTCAGGAAGTACGATGCGTTGGCGATCAGCCTTGGCACGTTCCAAAATTTCATTAATTAGTCTTTGCATGATATATAGTGTATATAATTATGTCGGTAATATGTATTAGCCACGATGCAAAAATACACAATTTTGCTATATCAAGTTTGCAAAAACTGCTTTTTTTTCAAACAAAAGAAGATGATTTCATATGTTTGACAACAGAAAAAATAAAAAAGCCGGTTTGAGACTACTGTTTAGTCTTTATATGTACCTTTGCAGCCGTTTTCAAATAGGTAAAGTTTTTTAAGTATGATTAGACAATGTTCGATTTTATTCGGATGTCTGGCTTTGGGTGAACTCATCGTCTACCTGACAGGAATCAAACTTCCTTCCAGCATCATCGGAATGCTTTTACTCACTTCCTTCCTACAAATGGGTTGGATCAAATTGGAATGGGTACAAGGACTGACCAACTTCCTGGTGGCCAATCTCGGATTCTTTTTCGTTCCGTCCGGCGTAGCATTAATGCTCTATTTCGACATTATCCGGGCACAATTCTGGCCCATCGTCGTAGCGACACTGGTCAGCACCATTTTAGTATTAATCGTAACCGGTTGGGTTCATCAAATAGTTCGTAAATATGGATTTTTTCGAAAATAAATTTTTCCTGTTGGCTATTACTTTCGGCTTCTACTTCCTTGCCAAAGTGATTCAAAAGAAAACCGGATGGCTGGTACTGAACCCGATTCTGTTGGCCATCGCTTTACTGATCTGTTTCCTGCAATGCACCGGAGTTTCCTACGAAACCTATTCTGAAGCCGGTTCATTAGTTGAGTTTTGGTTGAAACCTGCCGTTGTGGCATTAGGTGTCCCCTTATACTTACAATTAAAGATGATCAAAAAACAATGGATGCCTATTCTTATATCTCAGTTGGCCGGTTGCATTATCGGACTGGTGGCGGTAGTGGTTATTGCCCAAGTAATGGGTGCCTCGCCTGAAGTCATCATGTCTTTGGCTCCCAAGTCCGTCACTACCCCGATAGCCATGGAAGTATCCAATGCCGTAGGCGGCATACCTTCCCTGACAGCCGCCGTAGTCATCGTAGTAGGTCTGTTTGGAGCCATTTGCGGTTTTAAGGTATTACAGGTAGGCCATGTAGGCAGCCCGATAGCCCAAGGATTATCCATGGGTACAGCCTCCCATGCCGTCGGGACTTCCCGGGCCATGGAAGTAAGCGGCAAGTACGGAGCATACGCCAGTTTGGGTCTTACCTTGAACGGCATACTGACAGCCCTGTTAGCACCTACCATCCTGCACTTTTTAGGATTGTATTAGGCCTTCAGAAACATCCCTGAAATAATACTTAAGTATACCCTTCAGAAAGACTTAAGTGTTTACCCTGCAAACAGTTAAGTGTTATACCCCCAAACACTTAAGTATTTCTGACCTATACACTTAAGTGTTTCTGAAACATAATGTTATCTACATAAAAGAATCGTGCCAAGATGCAACTGTTCCACATCCTGGCACGTTTCTTATTCAAAGGGAATCAAGGACAAACAGTCCGTTACCATCCCGGATTCTGCTTCAATTCCGGATTCAAGCGCATCTGCTCCTGCGGTATCGGAGAAAGGTAATCACGCTGGCTGAAAAGCAGGTTACCTGCCAGTGTGGCAATGCTACGACCGTAGTCGGGATCATCCGGACCTGTACCTTCATAGATACCGTACAGCAGCGGATATCTCTCCGGATAGTAACAAGGTTCACCAAAGTAAGTAGCGTCATTGGCGGTCTGCGTTTCATAAGCGGTACCCAGAATCTTGTGTCCCAACTTCTGTCCGGTCAGATTAATATGAGCGATACCCCAACGTTTCAAGTCGTCCAGGCGGAAACCTTCACCAAAAAGTTCGCAAGCACGTTCACGACGGATTTCGTCCAGCATATTCATCTTCTTGCAGATGGTATGACCGGTAGCATGGTCAAAGTAACCGGCATCCCAAACGTTGGCAATCAAGGCATTGGTCAGCGGAGCTACACGGGCACGGGCACGGTTCTTATTGATAGATTTATTCAAATCTTCATCAGAGATGCTTCCGCCGTTCAGTTCACAAGTAGCTTCGGCATAAATCAGATGAACCTCAGCCAGACGAATCAGCGGATAGTCGGCCGACTCAGTGTTAGTGGGTCTATTGGCTCCTTCAATCAAAAACTTACGACTTCCATAAGAACCTGCCGTAGCATTATTACGAAGTGTTGGTCTGAAAACGGCACAACTACTGCTATAAGCCGGGTCGCTGGAATCATAGACCTCATTGTTCCGAGGGAACACCGGATCCGGATAAGGTTTCCCAGTCTCCGTCAACTGGCGTCCATCCTCCGTACGGCTGCTCCAAAAGGTACGATCCGGTATGGACATACAACAACCGATGAAACGGTAATCCCGATTACGGAATTCACCCACGAACGTATCATATCCCTCGAACTGAGGATTATCCTGCGCGTCAGCTATATTACCTGTATAACTGATGCGGATCGGCAATCCATTCCGGCAAAGGAAAGATTCACCGAAACTGCTACTAATGTCTGTCAACTGCCAAGTTACAGCAGAATGTGAAAGGTTGATGCCGCCACGCCCTAACTCGTAATCGTACTTCTTAAAGAAGATGAACTCCTTATTTGTATTCTTACCGGCTCCCATAAAATTAGGGATATTTCCCGCACCGTCGTCAATATTGAACAGGTAGAAGTAGCTCAAGCTGTCGCACTCGTTCCACAATTCAAAGGTTCCGGTTTCAGCTTCATCAATAACCTCTCCCGAAAGGCGTTTCGCCTCACTCAACATGGTTTCTATCGAATAATAGCCTTCCGGTTTAACTGAACCAGCACCACTGCTGGAACCATCTCCATCCAAGTCATAGCCAATGGTAGGAACATATTTCTCCCAAGTAGCTTCATAGAGCAATACACGGGCCAAAAAAGACTTGGCAGCTTCCTGGCTGACCTTTCCTTTAGAGTCAGCCGGAATATTCTTCTCTTGTGGCAAAAGCGGAATGGCTTTTTCCAAATCGGAAATGATAAAGGCTGCTACCTCATAACGACTCTTACGCGGACCATAGATGATTTCATCGTTCACGTCCAGCACATGGTCCACAATGGGCACTCCACCAAAGATGCGTAGCAAGTAGAAATGCTGCCAGGCACGGAAGAAATAGGCCGTACCTACTGACTGAGCTATGTCTTCCTGGGCACCATCATATTCTTCGGCCTTCTGCAACAAGATGTTGCAAGTACGGATATGCTCATAAGGCTTGTTCCATTGGTAATTGCTTTCCGGAGCCGAGCTACCTCCGTTGCTACCTAAACCGGATATGTCCGTATTTTTATCTAAACGATCACCTGAAATTGCACTATTGTCATAGTTCTTCCACGCTTCTACGTTGTAGAGCGCATTGGCTGCTTGCTCAAAATGTTCCGGAGTCTTGAAGACGATGGCTTCCGTACCCTGCGACAGAGGTTCCTTCTCCAGGAAATCACTGCAAGCCGTCATCGAGAGCGTGAGTGCCGAAACCCAAAATATCTTAGTAAATATTGCTTTCATAAATTGTTTATTTTTATAAAGTTCCTAATTATTTAGAATGTAACGTCCACACCGAATGTCAACAAACGGCTGAAAGGGAAGGTATTGTTGGAGGCTTCACCGTTTTCGGGGTCGTAACCGTCTTTCACCTTGGTCCATTCCCACAAGTCGTCGCCTGAGAAATAAAGTCTGACTTTACTCAAACCGGCTTTAGCAATCCACTGCTTGGGCAACGAGTAACCTACCACCAATGATTTCAGACGGATATACTTGTTGTCCTGCACGCTGGCATCCACATTCTGGTAGTTGAAACGGTTAAAGGCATTGTCGCGTGACATGATGGTATATTCCGCATCCGTGTTTTCCGGCGTCCAGGTCTTACCTAACCAAGTGTTCAGCTGTCCTGTATAGTTAGTGACCCAAGGAGCATACACATTACCTGTACGCAGGATGTTCTGCTTGCCAACCCCTTGGAAAAAGGCCGACACATCAATACCTTTCCACTCCAGCCCCAACTTAATACCGAATGTCAAGCGCGGAGACATGTCACCGGCATAGTAAAGGTCGTCCGTCGTAATGGCACCATCTCCATTGCGGTCAACGTAACGGCGGGCACCCGGACGCAAACGGTTGGTACCGGTTTCGGCTGGAGCCGGCAGAATGTTATTCGCCTTAGGCCCTGTGCGGTCGGCATTCCAATAATACATTTCGTAGTAAGCGTCCACTTCTTCCTGACTTTGGAAGATCCCGTCGGTCTGATACACATAAAGGGCATCCAAAGGCTTACCGACCAAGCGGTTTTCGTTTTTACCCGCATTAGGTTCGTTTTCGTTATTGGTCAACTCCAACAGTTCGGTGGAGGCATCGGCCAAAGATGCGCCAATGTTATATCTCACTTGTCCTATCTGGTCGTTCCAGTTCAGCGCCAATTCCCAACCTTTGGTGCGGAGTTTACCGTTATTGGTCTTTGGAGCCGAGGCACCCAATATGGAAGGATAAACCACATCGATGAACATTCCGTTGTTCGTCTTCACAAAGTAATCGAACGAACCTCTCAAGCGGCTGTCCAACACGGCGAAATCGACACCTGCATTGTGGCTGTGGATAGTTTCCCACGTACGTTGGTCCGAACGCATACCGTCTATCCACAGCGATGTGTGCTGCGTAGCCGTCGTACCAAACAATGTTGTACCTGTCTTGATGACCGAGAAACGCTCGTAGTTATCAATACCGTTCACATTACCGGTCTTACCATAATTATAGCGCACCTTCAAGTCGCTCAGCCAGTCCAAGCCACTTAAGAATTTCTCGCGGGATATTCTCCAGAAACCGGAAACTGAATAGAAGTTCTTCCAACGTTGTTCTTTGGACAACTTGGACGAACCATCGCGACGAGCCAATACTTCTACCGAATACTTGTCATCGTAAATGTAGTTTGCACGTCCCAAGTAGGAAACGAATCCCCAAGAATTCTGACCGCCACTGGCCGCCTTGCTGGCACCGTCAATCCAGACATCCAAGTCAGTCAAGCCCGAACCGGGATAGAGCGGACCATTACTACGGGAAGCAGTTACTTTCTTGTACGTTTCCTGTTCGGCCGTCATACCCAACATCGCAGAAACACTATGTACCTCGGCGAAAGTACGTGCATAGTTAGCATAACCGCCCAATGTCACATTCTCCCATTTCTCCATCTTTTCCTCCAAGGAACCGGGACCTTGCTTGTTGCCGGTAGGCGTACCCACCCAATCGTAATACTGCACTTCGTTTTTAACTGTCTGCGTGCTGCGTTGCGCCAGTTTATAGTTTCCGGTAGCCGAGAATGACAAACCTTTCACCCATTTGTCCAAATCGAGCGTCACTTTACCATTGGCACGGAAGTTCGTGAACGAGTTCTTTACCTGCCCGCCTTGCGTCAACCCCCCAATCGGGTTACGGTTACCGCTAAAAGTATCATAAGCATCACCGTTCTCATTATACACCGGCCAGAACCAAGGGTCATACCAACCGGCACCTACATCCGTCGAAGGCGTGGTGATGTCACGCTTTTCATACGACATACCGGTTTCGAACTTCAAGAAATCGTAGGCTTTGTAGTCCATATTCAGACGGGCACCGTATTTCTTTTCCCCATCTTCAGCTACCTTCAACTGTGAATTGGCATCCGAATAGCTCAACGAAGCATAGTAACCGAACTTCTTATCAGCGCCCGAAATGGTTACTGCATGACGATGCGAAGTAGACGAACCGTATAAGTAGTCCTGCATATAATTATTGGGATCCCAACGTTCCACTTTGTCACCATTCTGCAAGGTCAACACCTTCCCGGCTCTTAAAGCGTTGAAAAGAGCTTCTCCCTTATATACCATTGGATTCCCTGTCGAAGGATCAACGTCGGAAGTATCTAATGTGGGACCTCCAAACGAATTGAATATCCACCAATTGATATTCTTATGTATATCTTCCGGGGTTGTCAAGCTCGGATTGGTAGCAGCGGCATCATAGTACTGCGCCTCGTAGAACATGTCCAACCACTCACTGTTGGTAGCGAAAGGAGGTTCTATACCGGTAACGGAGCGGCTGATGGCACCACTGTACGATATTTGCGCCTTGCCCTCCTTACCTCTTTTGGTAGTGACCAATACTACACCGGAAGCCGAACGGGCACCGTAAATAGCGGCCGAAGCATCCTTTAGGACAGAAATGTTTTCAATGTCGTTGGCATTCATAGCATTCAAATCGTCCAACGAACCGGACATACCATCGATAATGACCAACGGATTTCCATCACCGTTGATAGACACATCACCACGAATCTTCATCGAAGCATTCTCACTACCGGGTCGGCTGGACGAACGGGTAATGACCAAGCCCGGCACTTCACCCTGCAAGGCCACCGTAGCGTTCGTGATACCCTTGTTGCTGAAAGCTTCTTCACCCCGCACCTGCGTGATGGCACTAGTCAGCGAAGCTTTCTTCTGCGTACCATAACCTACTACCACCACTTCGTCCAGCAACTCGGTGTCTTCCTGAAGAACAATCTGATAATTCGTTTGATTCGTGAGGGGTACTTCCACAGTCTTGTATCCCACGAAAGAGATATGCAGTGTACCTTTGGCGTTGGATAACACAAATTTTCCATCGATGTCTGTAATCACGCCATTCATCGTACCTTTCACCATGACATTAGCACCGATGATGGGTTCGCCGTTGTTGTCAACCACTGTTCCTGTTACGGTCTTACCGTTTTGCTGCACGCCCTGCACCACTTCAACCGCCGCATGAACCTGATAGGCGGGATAGAAGGCTGCCATACACAACACAGCTGCAGCTATAATTTTCTTTCTCATGATATAAACTATTTTGTATCAGTTTTTGTATTAGACTTTATTATTCAGCTCCGTAAACGTTCAAGTCGGCCAACATGGCTTGCGAACCTGTACCCTTGTGTTCGGTTCCGAAATAGACTTTGATGTAACGGGCTTTGGGTGTGGAAGACAATCCACAAGCCTGCGGCGCATCGCTGTTCGTATCAAATGGGAATGAACCGTGGTCTACCCATGCCCAACTGTCGGGGTTAGTCGGATCGCTAGCTCCTGCTTCCGTACAAGTATAAATATGTTGTCCTGTCTGCCCACGGGCATCTCCCTGGCGACGGGTAAACTCTACGCTGGCTATCGTTACTTCACGCCCCATGTCCAAAATGAACCAATGCGGATAATTGGTAGCTACCTTCCACGAAGCGTGCCAGTAAGTATTCAGGCTGCTGTCAATCATAGACATCACACGTCCGTTCTTCAATCCGTCCTTATCGCCCTCGCCTTGCGCTTCTTGCGAACTGTATCCGATGGTACCGTCATTGGAGTTTTCGTTATAACCGGGGAACGACCACAGCGTACGGTCAATCTTCACGGCGGGCAGCGGAGTTACATGCTGCTGGATAGGCTCCGATGCATTTTCATATTCATCTTGAGCGGTTACCGAAATCACACATTCACCTTCCAAAAATTCGTTCTCCGCATCTACCAGCATAACCAGTTGCGAACCTTCCGAATTGGCAGGAACATTGAACCGGGCGCTACCGGACTTGCTGGCATCATCGGCCTGATGGTATTCCAAAGCAATGACAACTTCCGTAGCAAAGTCATTCTTGTAGTTCACCAATGTACCTCCCAACACCGGTTCCAAGGTAATGGTATTCACTACTTCCAAAAATGCCGGCGTATTCGGAGCCGCAGTGATTTCCACCGCACCGGCATTGTTGCCTTTCACGGCGCAAGCGTACAGCAGGAAAGTCTGAGTGTCGGTGTTGGCAAATCCCTTTACAGTAGCAGTCGGTTCTTTGTCCTTGGCCACCATCACATACTGTTCCTCACCTTTCGAATCGGTATAGACCACCTTGGTATACATAAAACTGGGACTTGTCGGATTGGTCCAAGTCAATGTCACTTCACCCGGTCCTGCCACGGCCTGCACGCCAGTCACCGGTTCCGGAGCCGTGTTATCCACCGAAATTCGTCCTTCGGAATCATCGCACGAGCTTCCTACCAAACATAAGCAAACTACTGCCATCGCCCCCATCAGTCTTTGCCACAGGGGCTTTCTTCGTAATTCATTTTTCATAAACAAACAATTAGAAATTAGATTTTATGTTATTAACTCGATAATCGCCCAACCGTAAATCGTAAATTGTCAAATGCAATGCCTGATGTACTCCCGGACTTCCTTGCGCCCGGCGTACAAACAATTCTCCACCGTGCGAACCGATAGGAATAACTCTGAAGCAATCTCCGAAGCAGTCATTTCCCGGAAACGGTTCATCATATAGATTTTCCTCCGCCGGGGCGGAAGCTGATTCAGCTTATACCGCTCCAGACTCAGCAATTCTTTCACTTGGATAGGGCTGTCGGTGTCTTCCGCATACGCTTCCTGCGCATCATATATATAAGAGGAGTATTCCTGCTTCAGACGAAAACGACGCAGATAGTCTGTAACCAGATTGGAAGCAATGGTAAAAATAAAACTCTTGACTGTCTCTTCACATAACATCGACTTATAGGTCAACAAGCGTACAAAAACATCCTGAGCCAGATCCTGGGCGGTTTCCCAGTCCTCTACTCGATGAAAGATGTAACGACGCACTCCCTGAAGATGGAGCTGATACGCATCGGAAACAAGACGATTGGATATGTTTTCAAGGTCTTTCATGGTTTACTATCATTTCGGTTTCTACTACGTTAACAAGTTCTTCCGGTAAGAAGAACATCGCAAAGATAGAGAAAGAGAGAAAACTAAAAATAGAAAACAATCCTTAATCTGTATCAAACATAAGCACGATACCAGAAAAACAGTGATACACTGATTGACAAGCATTTACCAAGTATCACAAACGAGTGATACCCGCTTTTCCCATGCTCCGGGCGAAGCATGTCTTCCCCTGGTCGGTGGCTTTGCGCCAGACAGGAGACACAGTTTAGTACGAACAAAGCAATGCTTTAGTACGACTAAAGTGATGCTTTAGTCCGACTAAAGCGTTACTTTAGTAGCACTAAAGTAGTACTGTATTAAAATTAAATTGCAATAAAGTATTAAACAACTGATTATAAAACACTTAGAAAAGCATCTGGTCGATGCCTCTTACAAGTCTTCGTGTTGCTGGATGTATTCGCTCGGCGTAGAACCGACGAACTTCTTGAAAGCCCGGAAGAAGGAAGCTTTCGACTTGAAACCACATTTCTCGGCCAAGGTGACCAACGTGTATTTCTTATGAAGCCCCTCGGCCACGGCTTGCTTAAACCGGTCTACCCGATAGCCGTTCACAAAATCATAATATCCCGTCCTCAGGTAATGCGTAAATACGGCCGACAGCAAATAGGTAGGATAGCCGATAGCAATAGCGACATCCGATTGTTTCAAATCCACATTCAGGTAGGCTTCTTCTTCGTGCATATACTTCCGAAGCGCGGCAATCACCTCTTCGGCTTCCTCCGGACTTAGCTTGCCGTAACTGTCCGCAATCGGGGGAACAGGAGTTTCTTCCACAGGCTTCTCTTCGGAAACGGATTCCTGAGGCAACTCCACGGGAGGCACTTCTACCGAAGGAACGAAAGCGGATGCCTGTTTCCTACGTCGGAAGAAAGTCCAGCAGATGAAAACGACCAATACACCTCCACCTATCCCGGCATACACCGGCCACAAAGGACGCGAAGCGATGCGGAAAGTCACAGCATCTTCCGACTCTTCGTTCAGGAAGCTCCGCACGCGGAACGTATATTCGCCCGCAGGAAGATTGAAGAACGTCACGCGGTCTTCTCCATTTAAATCGATCCAAGTCGGTTCCTTCCCTTCCAGCTTATACTGATAACGATTCTGTCCGGCTTCCCGATACCTCAACGAAAGGAACTGGAAGGTCACGGTGTTTTCAGCGGCATCGAGTGTCAACACGCTATCCGGTTGCATACTATACACATCGGCACGCTGCATGCCATTCACCCACATATCCGTAATCCGCACTTCCGGCACCAGAGGCTCCCGGTGCGGATTCACCACATAAAGCCCCTTAGAAGTACCTATCCACAAATCTCCTTGCTTGTCCTTCACGATCGGCATGCCCGGACTCACGGACAAGCCATCCAACAAACCCACCAACTGATAATGTTGCAAGTTCTCGTCCATCCGCAACAAGCCATCATCGCCTCCCAGCCAGTAGCGTCCCTCGTCATCCTGCATCACCGTATGACCGGAAAACAGCTCTAAAGGACGCACCTGTTGTAAAGCTCCGTCCGAAATGATGACCCGATTGTCCAACATGCAAACGAATAACGTACCGTCCCGCCCTTCGTAAATGGAACGAACCGCCCTGTCGCAACAAACGGCAGGCAAACCTTCCTGGGTACATTGTCCGGTTTCGGGATGGAAGAGTGCCAATCCTTTGTCCGTCCCCAACCAGAAACATCCCTTTGAATCGCGAAAGAATCCATAGACAATGTTTCCCGGCATCCCGCTGTTCGACGCATTATACTCACGGATTTCCTCAGTCTGTTTGTTATAAGCATACAACCCGTCGGAAGCCGCCAGCCACACCCAGTCCTTCTCCGGATCATCCTCACACATGAAAATGTCATTGGAAACGCAGACTCGCGTCAAAGGTGTCTCGCGGAAAGTGCCTTTCCGGGGATTGAACACCGCCAACCCTCCGCCACAGGTACCTACCCATACCTCATCTCCGCATTCGAAAAAAGAGAAAATCAGATTGGAACGTAAACATTTTCCTCCACTTTTGGCTTTATTTATCAACGTACAAGAGCCCGTGGCCTCATCCACATAATAAAAGCCTTCGCGTGTGCCGATGAAAGTATGTGAAGGAGTCCGCAAGAAACTACGGATATACATGTTCCGCCAACAAGGCTTGTTTTTATCATACTTCTGAATAACTTCATCTTCTTTCCTCAGAAGATTCATACCTTGGTAATAATCCGTGCCGCACCAGATTTCGTTGTCCGAAAGCAGGATGGAAGAAATCATATTAGACAACAGCCCTTGACCGGTCTCTCCATTGTGAGTGGCTTTATAAAGCACTTCCCCGCTGGAAGCTGACAATAAGAAAATCCCCTCTCCCCGGGTAGCTACTCCTAACATCCCATTCTTGGCATCCAAAGCCGCCACAGGCACCTGCGGACCTTTCCATCCTAATTTATAACGACGCTTCTGACAATCGAACGAATAAACCTCTCCCGTATTGGTTCCCAGATACAGCACATTGCCCAACTGAGTAAGACAAGACATGTGTCCATGAAGCGCCGAGGGGCATAAATAGAACTTCAAAGCTCCCGACTGGCTATTGCAAAGCACCAGCCCGTCAGCCGTCAGTAACCAGACGTTTTCCGAATCTACTATCGCCACGTCCAAAATCAAGTTACGGGTGGAAAGAGCATTCTTTTCATCAACCACAATACGTCGTAAACTCTCACCATCGTAAATATAGAGCCCATTGACGGTAGCTATATACACATGGCCTGCTTCATCTTTCGCCAAAGCCTGTACCGAGAAGTTGATTTTATCGGCAAACAACCTCTCCATTTTGTGTTCCTCATGATTCGTACGCCACACCCCCTGAATAGTTCCTACCCAGAGCTCGTGTTTCCGAACTTCCAACAACGTGTTGACCAAGAAAGGAGAATAATTATCTCTGGTTTTTTCTTCCCAAAAATGATAAGCTAACGAGTGGCGGCCTCCTACACGCTCCACCGTAGTCCCCGTACCAATCCAAACAAAGCCGTCAGAGTCTTTATAAATGGCATTAACCCGGTTATCCTCAAACTTGCAATTCAGTTCTTCATTTCCTCGTACGGAAATGAGGTATTCTTCTGCGAATGCAGGAAGACTTCCCACATTCGCAAGCAACAGAATTAATACGAATACATTTTTTTTTACAAAGGTTATAAATGACATTCTAATTTGCGCTTATGATGCGTAAAATTAGAAAGAAAAAATCAAAAATCCTCACTTTTCATTGGAGAAAAAAACTTCTTCCGCCCTTTCTTTTCCCACAAACTCTACGTTTTCGACATGTTCTCCAACAAAAATGCGAGCCATGTCTCCCGTCTTATACCAGGCTGGTTTGCCGGGCATATCGTCTGAAATCCGCTGACCGTTTATCACCAGATTCTCGAAACGTATGTCTTTCACCTGACGTTCTTGGTCATACCCGATAATCTGGGATACTTCTGCGTTCTCTCCCGTATACACAATGTCCTTGAACAACACATCTTCGATGCCTCGCCCGGGAGCCTTGCAATACTTCTCATTATAAAATATACGCAAATTGAGCAATTGCCCTTGACGGAAATCTTCTACACGGATATTCTCAAAGCGAACATGACGAATCAGGTTGTTGTCGCCCGCATTGATGGCCATGCAGCCCTGATAATTGAGTTGTTTCTCTTTATGGTCCAATATATCGATATTGATATAGTTCAGATTCTCCAAGACTTCAGGATGCTCTACATTGCCATGAATCCCGATAAAGATGGGATGAGCCACATCAGCCCATAAGGTAGAGTTTTGCATGGTGATGTTACGGCAGCCCCCTACAAAGCCCATCCGGGTGCCATAGACGGTGGTGCAATCATCGGATGTCCGACAAAAGACCCCGTCAAAGAGTACATTATTGCTGGCAAAGACATTCAGCCCATCGCCCCAACCATAGGAACTGATGACTTTTACATTGCGTATGGTCACACTATCCGAACCTCCCGTGGGGCACTGCGTAGAAATCAGTCCCTCGACCAATACATTTTTCGAGTTGATAATGCTGAGCCCTGCTCCCCGGCCTTCGGGATGTACCCGTCCTCGTCCCAGGATTTTCACATCGCGAGCATTCACCGCCCGGATGCAACCATAGACAACCGCTCCACCGGCCACATAAACCGTTGTGCCCGAAGGTACATTGAGCGTGTCTCCCGGCAAGCGATGAATGCCTGGAGGAAAGCAGATCAAGTCCTTGCGTTTCTTCAACTTCTTCCAAGACGTGCCTTCTAAAGGATTATTCCGATCGATGGGATTGGCAAACAGATGCAGGTTATGAAAAATGTCCCCATTCACTTCTACCGAAAGATTGCGAGGACGGTCGAGCTTGAAAATCAAGGTACTGTCCTCCACCTGCGGAACTATTTCATAAGAAAGCGGACGGATACGGGCCGTATCAATCAGCCCCTTGCGGCTTTTCACCCTAACCTCCACTTCTCCCTCAAAATCGAAATAAGCCAGCGAAGCCTTCTCAACATGATGCTTCGTATCTCTCACTTCATCGACCTTCACGGCATACGTATCCACCGGTTTCCATGCTTTCCCCGGTTCCCTTACCTGTACCACAAAGTCCTGTTTCAGTTCCACTCCTTCCGGAGCAGGATAAGTCACCAACTTGTTTTGTGCTCCCGTATGAGCCACGCAACCCATCCACAGGAACAAACCTCCCCATACAATTTTTCGTATTCTTCTCATATCTATTCTTTAATTACCGATTAAAATGATTTCCGTTTTCCATAGATACGAGCTACCCATTCATCTTACTCCACGAGATTAACATACTTTTTCATTAAAGATTGCTCTATAAAATAAAAGAGCTACTCATCAAAAGGAAATCTGAGATTTTTTTCTTATCTTGCAACCGAAAATAAAATTTGTAACCTTTTAAAAGCAACACTATGAACACTACAAGAGTCTTATATGGTGTTTTAGCCCCTTTCTTTATACTGATAACGGGGTTAAGTACATCATGCGAACACGAACAGGAAACCGTTTTTCAGGGAATCCCTTTAACACGCACATTGACAGCAGCCGATATCCCTACCGACTTTTTTGCTTATTCGGATACACTCCATCTCAGTTACATTGTGCCTGCCTTGCAGACGGTGGATTCCATCGCTCCTTTTGTCGCTGATTTCAAAGAAGACTACGGAATGCCTTTGTGGAATTTTGCCTTTATCAACGAAGGTGAAGAAGAAAGTTGTTATTTCATCCCCGTATGGAGTAGCAACGATTCCAAAAAGATTTCCAAAGTATGGGTATTTGGCATTACGGAAGAACAAATTTCATACGCGCCCTTCCGGTACGAAGACAATCCAGATAACAGCGATTGGAAATTCCTCTTTGACTTACTGACTTACTACGTGTTTGGGATGGACAATGATTTAGGAGTGGCTTTGCAAGCAGTAGCACAAACCCGCGAGTGGATTACAATCTCTTCGTGCTGGGACGTATATGCACATACCGAATTGACAGGATGGATCTACAAATATAGGAATTGTATTGATCGAGTTTATTGGATAGACGCCTCTTCTAATACGGGCGGTCATGGAGGGACAGGAGCAGGGACCTTACCCGGTGAAGTTATCGGAGGCGGAGCAAGTGGAAATAGTGGCAGTAATGAGAATACTTCTTTCCAAGCTAAAGATATCTTCGAAAATAATAATTTTATGGAAAGCAACTGGAAGGTTTTGGATTTGATATTAGAAGAAATAACTGATGATTGCATGGGACAGCAATTATACAATGGAATAAGCAACGCCTTAGACGGCGATAAGATTTCCATACAAATAGTAGATAGTTCCAACCCTGGATACGACTGGACTCAAGGAGTCTTCACGCTTAATGTGGAATATTTGACCTCGGATGTATTCTTCCATGAACTGTTTCATCTTTATCAAACGATGCAAGAAATGCCGTATTCTTTCGAAACCTCCTTATTAAACAGAGAAATTGAAGCACATTACGCACAGTTCATCTATTTACAAAAACCGACATGGAGTGATGAAGAATATAGAAGCAAATTCGAAAGTAGTCCAAGAGGAGCATCAATGAAATTTCTTCACAGTGTATTAGATGAATCTGGCAACATAAAAGAAAAATCTTTGGAAAGTATGCTAAATATCATCATCACTGAATATGTTTTAAAAGCATTTCGAAAAAATGAAACGTACAATAGTTATAGCTTTAATATCGAAAATAATGGCGTAGAAATATTTCAAAACCTCAATAAATTAACGAAAGGATGTAAATAATGAAAACAATATGGTGTTTATTAGGATATTTTTTTGTAGGAATAGAACTATTATTTGCCCAAACCAATTATTACAAAGAAACTAAAACCATCACAAGGAATGGTTACGAATATCAATGTGATGTGAAGTATAATTATTGGGTCAGACTCTACAACAAAGAGAATCAATATACGGAAGATGATGTAGTATACAAAGCAACCGGTGAAACGTTTGATTACCCTATTGAAGGAGGACGAAACTTATGGGTAATTGAACCGGCTCCTGAAATGCTACGCGCTGCGGAAGATATTGTTGATGAAGCTTTCACCCGTGAAGAAGCTATCGGACTCAAGCAACATGTACTATCGACAACCATGTACATTGACCCCAATAGCGGAAAGGTTATTGAGGTTTGCTTTGACTTCATCATACTCTCGGGATTTGAATTTATACCAGTTGAAAGGTATCGGGAGATTGAATGTAAATTAAAAGAATCGTTGTATTTCACCCCTACTGAAACTGGGAAACAGCTAAAAGTTATCATGTTGTCTTGGAGTCAAACACCAACCGGCTATTTGGGTACACCGGAACCTATAGAGCCGCCTATCAATCCATAAGCTACTAAAGATTCGTACAAAGCGCCAAAAAAAGATACGTGAATGCTCTAAAATTGGATGAAAAACCTCCATATCAAGAAAGACATTCACGTTTTTTTCTTATCTTGCAGCCGAAACAAAAGATGGGTATCCCGATGAAAACAATTATTTCTTTTTTAAGTCTGCTGTTAGTCTGTGTGCATTCATTGCAAGCACAAACGAATTATTACAAAGAGACTCAAGTACTCAAAGGAGAAGGCTATGAATACCAATGCAATGTACAATACGGAGGATTGGTTATGCTTGGCAATCGGGAGAACAGATACTCTTATGAAGATGTCGTTTATAAAACCACAGGCAAGATATTTGATGACGGTTCTTTGCTAAGTGATAAGAATAATATCCCTGTCATTGAACCTAACCCCGAAATGCTGGATGAAGCCAACAATATAATAAATAAAGCTTTTACCCAAAAAGAAGCATTAGGTTTTGGTGACAAGAAACTGACTATAACAATGTATATAGACTCAAACACGGGGAAAATTAGTGAAGTATATTTTTCTTTCTTGTACCTAAACCCATACGCCTATATCCCGGTTTCTACCTATCGGAATATAGAAGTGCAACTAAAGCAAAACATACACTTTACACCCAGTGAATTAGGACGACAACTAAAAGTAATCATGATTTCATGGGCTCATAAACCGACCGGCTATTTGGGTACACCGGAACCTATAACGCCGCCCAGCAATCCATAACCCCAATACAATAATAAGTAGTAGCAAATTAGCTCCCATCACTCATTCTGTTTAGATTCTTAACCAAATCAATCAACCTATCCGACACCCCCTCCAGAAGGTTTTCTGAAAGGGGGCTTGGAAGGTTAGTAACATTCGGGCCGAATGTTACTAACATTACCCCTCTATGTTACTAACATTCGACCCTTAGGGTAGTAACCTTATGTTTACGATTCTTTTCCCATTCCAATATTTGTAAGGATATAGTACCACAAATCCCCCATTTCAATAATCATTAGAGTAAGCATGAACCACCGGCATCATGATGAACGTAAATTCATAATCACCATAGGGTATACGGAACTGCGGTTCGGGCACGGCACTCCAACTGTCAATGCAGGCCAACCCCATCTGCACTTTGTCGATAAGCACATTGGTCACATCATCTTCTTCCAAGTTACATGAATGCGATTGCCGCTTATACGGACCATCATCCAGCGTCTCTATGGCATAATGCAGAGCCGATGCAGAGAAAGGCGCTTCAGCAACAAACTTCAATCCCCGTCCACCGGCCTTTGTGAGTTGCCACCAACGCAAATCGGTCTTCGTACCAGTTTCCTGCGGACGAATGTAGGGGAAAAATTGTTCACTCACCGTCTGCCGGTAAAGGCCGATAGGCGTTCCATGATTGCGGTTACTGTAGTTTTCTATCGGGCCTCGCCCATAATAAGTAAGGTACTCGAAATCTTGGGGCATGGGTAGCTGCATTCCAAAGCGGAACATTTCCGACACACGGGCTTCTTTCGAGGCTTCCAGCTTTTGGGACACTTTTACTACTCCTTGATTATTGATGGTATAAGTTAAGAGAAGTCGAGCCGAAACATTCCGTATATCGTATGAAGCCGATACCACAGCCATACCCTCACGTACCTCATGCGTCAAAGCTTTAAGACGCATATCCGGATTCTTCCAAGCGGCATACTTTTGCTGAAGTTTAGCCCCGTAATCATTATCGGTAGGAGCACGCCAGAAATTGGGCGTAAGAGCAGCCCCTTGTTGAATGAAATCCGTTCCGTCCACCACATATCGCTCCATGAAACCGGTCGTTTTGTTGAAACGTATCAGGAAATCTTGTCCGGTGACGATGAGATAAACCAAATTGCGGTCATTCACTTCCGGCTGAACGGGTTTCACATAGTTCGGAGTAACATTCTCCAATTCCATTGAAGGAGCCTCGTAAGGTCTCAGCACCATCTGGTCGTGTGCCACTACATGCTGGGAAGCCAGTACGCCTTCCCGATTTTTCAGTACATATCGCACGTTGAGTAACCATTCACCCGAATCATCAATCTGCCCCCAATCTATTTTCAACGTAGCGGTTTGCTGAGGAGGACAATCCAGATGTTCTACCGTTCCGCTACGCATGGGTACGCCATTCTTACACAATTCCCACTGCAAAGTATAAGCCGAAAGGTCACGAAAGAAATTCTCGTTGTGAACCAGGATTTCCCCTTTCTGCAAGTCTCCGGCCTTGGTCCAGATATTCTGATAAAAATAGCGTATTTCGTTACTGTGCGGATTAGGCATACGATCAGGATTTACCAAACCGTTACCCGAGAAATTGTTATCACCCGTAGCATAATCGTCAAAGTCCCCATCATAAGCGTAGAACCATTTACCGTCCTCCCGTTTCCAACGAGGCGACTCGTCTACCCAGTCCCAGATGAATCCACCTTGAAACTTCGGATATTTACGAATAAGCTGCCAATATATATTAAAATCGCCCAAAGCATTCCCCATGGCGTGTGCATACTCGCACATAATAAATGGCTTTTGCTTCGTGTCGTCTTCGCAATAAGCGATGCAACGACTGTAGACAGGATACATGGGACAATAGACATCGGTTGTGCTCCCGGTATCGTAAGCTTGCTCAAAATGGATAAAACGACTGGGGTCTTCCTGCTTGATCCATTGATAGCAAGCCTCGAAGTTGGAACCATTGCCACACTCATTGCCCATGGACCAAAGTAAGATGCAAGGATGATTAAAGTTACGCTGCACATGCCGCTGGTTCCGTTCCAAGTGTGCTTTCAGATAAGAAGGTTCTTTGGCAAGCGTGGTTTCCTTAAATCCCATACCATGACTTTCCAAATTGGCCTCAGCTACCATGTAAAGACCATATTTATCGCAGAGTTCATACCAATAAGGGTCGTTGGGATAGTGACAAGTGCGGACTGCATTCACATTGAGTTGTTTCATCAGGCGTATGTCCTGCTCCATACGTTCGCGCGAAACAGCCGAACCGTCATCCGGGTCTAATTCATGACGATTCACTCCTTTGACAAGAATAGGTTGGCCATTAACCAAAAGCTGAGCGTTGCTGATTTCTATTTTACGGAAACCCACCTTTACAGGAACTATCTCACTAATCTGTCCTTTTTCTTCCAAAATAGCATACAAGGTATATAAATATGGAGTCTCGGCAGACCATTTATGGGGATTCTCTACGCGCCAGGTAGTTTCCAAACGTCCACTACCGACCAATTGTCCCGAACGTACTTCCTTTCCGTCTGCATCCAACAACTGCAAACGCACCTTTCCCTTACCTTTCAAATCCAGGCGAATGGCCAAACTACCATTCCGATAATCGGTATCCAAATCGGGTGTTACGCGAATGTCATCAATGCGTATACGGTTACGGGCATACAGATAACAATCACGCGAAACGCCACTGTAGCGGAAGAAGTCCTGATCTTCCAAATAGCTACCATCGCACCAGCGAAACACTTGGAAAGCGATCAAATTCTCCTGCCCTAATTTCAGGTAAGGAGTCAGATTAAATTCGGCCTCCAATTTACTGTCCTCACTATATCCTACATATCGGCCATTGACCCAAAGATAAAGATTGGAAGACACCGCACCGAAATGCACGAAGATGTCTTTCCCTTTCCAAGTTTCAGGAACAACGATGAAACGACGATAGGAACCGATGTGATTACCCTCCACGGGTACTATGGGAGGAGTCTGAAAGGTGCGCCCCTCATGCGATTTCCAAGCAAAACCCACACCGGAATAGACTGGCGTTCCATAGCCATTCAATTCCCATACACCGGGAACAGGAAAGTTATCCCATCCCCGGTCGTTAAAGTCCGTCCGATAAAAATCGACAGGACGCGCATCAGAATTGGATACCCAATTAAATTTCCACAGACCGTTTAACGATAAATAATTCTCAGATTCCTCTTTACATCCGTCTTTCGCCAATGCTTCCGTTTCATAGGCAAAAAAGTCGGTATGCATAGGCTCCCGATTCACGGCATTGACCTCTGGGGCTTGCCATTCCTTGAAAGTTTGCCCTTGAACCGGCCAAGCCCCTAAGCTCAACAAGGCAAAAACAAGCATATTTCTCAAGCTCATATTGCTTTTCATTTTTACGATAACATTTAATGGTTTATAAACTTGGTTCTACTATATCTATATTCCCATCCTTATCAAACGAAAGTGAATCGATACAAACTTCGCGATTGTAACCGGCCGCAAGCCCCAACGTAATCGCATCCGGGAAACGAAAACGATGATAAACAATACGCCACTCATCAGTACCCGGTAGTTGCAAAACAGATTGGTGCCCAGTGCCGAATATACCCTTTTCAGGCCGCTTACAAACTATCACCCGACTTTTTGACGGCTCCAAAGCATCTATAGGTGAATGGACACGCACATAACGTACTTCGTAATCCGGACTGCGGGTATCATTCTTCGACCAAGTAACATAATACTGTTTGTTACGATAAAAAACATGGGGAGCTTCGCTATAATAAGTGTCATCTGCAATGAGTAATTGGGTCGTACCTGACTTGACGGAAACCATATCATCATTCAATTCGCATACAGCCAGAAAAGCATTGCCCCAATACAGATAAGTTTTACCACTGACCGGATCGGTAAATACATCGGGATCAATATTTTGTCCACGCTTCACACCTTCGGGTAGTGCTTTTCCAACAAGAGGTTTCCCGCTATCGACAAAAGGTCCCGTTGGATGGTCGGATACAGCTACGCCTATTTGCTGTTCTGCCGTATAGTAAAAATAGTATTTATAACTTCCATCCGTTTGTTTTTTCTCCATAATACAAGGTGCCCAAGCATTCTTCTTGGCCCAAGCTACATTTTTCAGGTCAAGTACAACCCCTTCTTCTTGCCAGGTTTTCAAGTCTGTAGAAGAAAATGCTTTAAACTGTGTACTACCCCATCCGGAAATACCATCGCAAGTAGGATAAATATAATACTTGCCTGTCTGTTCCGAATACAGGATCTCCGGATCTGCGTAACTCCCAGGAAGAACCGGATTCTTCCGAATACTTGCTTGCGATACATAAGGCCGCTTATGTTCCTGCCAATAACGCTCCAGACGATCGGCCTCTTCTGCCGTCAGATGAATAACCGCACCATGCTTGGGTGAACTGAAGTTGGTTGTTTTCATCACCCCCTCATTAAAACGACCCAAGTTCGTGAAACGGGTAAAATCGGTGGTTTCTGCAAAACCAAAATTATGTGGATTTACACTGAACACATCATACATAAGCACCCATTTTTCCTCCCCAATGCGTTTCCAGACATTAGGAGCCTCACAAGCTTTGGGTTCGAAGTCATACCAACGCGGATCAAACTGATAGTCTCCATTGATACGGTTGGATGTAGCTTGCTTAATACCTCCTGTCCCCTCATGAGCCACATAAAAGAAATGGTATTTATCCCCCACACGGGTGATATCGCCATCGATAGCCGAAACATGCTCATTAGGGTACTCATATAATAATTGAGGCAGGCTCTCCACTCGGTTAAAATCATCATTCACATAAACATAATACAGCCGATTGGGTTCATTCCGGAAACGCATCGTATAGTATATCATCAATTTACCTGCACGCTCGTCATAAGTAGTCTCGGGAGCCCAAGCACAACCTATCTCACTCAATCCTGCCGTAAGTTGGTCAAAACGAATATTAGCCCGACTCCAATGAATCAAATCCCAAGACTTCATCAATACCAGTCCCTTGTTGTTTCCCCAGCCATAGGCATTGCCCGGTCGTTCCCATTGAGTCTCACGGTACCCATCACGTTGTGCAAAAACGTGCAGATCTGTCATGGCCAGATAAAAAGCCCCATCCGGACCGCGATAAATGTGTGGATCACGAATACCCCGTTGATAAGCAATGGTATCTCCTGCTATCACAGGATTTCCATCGTTCAAAGCCGTAAATGTATATCCATCGCGGCTGATAGCCATATAAAGCCCATGAGTTTCGTCTTTATGAAATACCATCAGATAGGCATCCATATCTTTCTCGGTCGGAATAGCATCCCGATATCGGAAATCTCGGAAAACAGCTTCATTCCGTCCCATACTGGCCAAAGCTATGCGCAAAGCATAAAAGCCCAAATAGGTGTTATGATGCATCAAAGAAACGTCCACATTTTCGGCCAAAGTAGTCCAGGTCCGTTTGTCACCACTCACAGCTATGCTAAGCTTATTTCCTTGATTATGCAGACGGACCGTAAACCGCCGACCAATCGTATTGGGGTGTTGTTCCACTTGTCCGGCATGGCGATAAAGGGTAAATGTTTTCCCATCTGATACCAACCCGGCAAATGCTTTCTCACTGTAATAAAGTAAAAGCCCGGCCGTATTTCCCCGTTCTACGGTCACGTCCACTTGGGTTTCATAATTCTTATGTTCTGCTGTAACAAGAAGCAAACGGGCATCGGCAGGTGTTTTGCCTTTTGCAGCCAAATGCAAAGCCTGATCAGTGATACGGACAGACTGAGGAGCATATTCTTTCCAAAACGTCCATTGCAATCCCAATTCATTATCGGAGAAATTGTCACTCAGTGTCATACAATGCCCCTTGTTGGATGTCTGAGGTAAAGGTGCCCGTTCTGTCTGTAAACGACACCAACCATCAGAAGTCCATTCAACAGGTTCAATCAGCGTCTGCCTTCCCAGCGTATGATAACCATTCGCATAAGCATGATATACCACCCACCAATTTCCATCTGCATCATCAATGAGAGTGCCATGTCCTTTGGACCACCAATTATCTCTGACACTATACGTATGTACCAAAGGATTAGTCGGTGCATTCTCCCAAGGTCCAAGCACACTACGCGAACGGGCAGTTACGACCATGTGGCTGGTGGCAGGCCCGGCTGTTCCACCTTGAGCAGAGGTCAGGTAATAATACCCATCATGATAACACAATTTGGGCGATTCCAAATACATACCTTCCGTCTCCCAGTTCTGAGGATAGCTCCAACCATCATATACTTTCTTGACTTCACCCACAGTAGAGAGACCATCCGCAGTCAGTTGGATCACCTTACCCTCATTGAGATAAAGATAGCGCTTTCCGTCTTTGTCCGCCACATGCCCGGGATCTATACCGCCTACCTTCAAATCTATCGGTTCACTCCACGGGCCACGTATATCGGAAGCCCATGTCACCCAATTGGTTCCTGCAGCAGGAAAATAAATATAAAATTTGCCATCGTGCTTCACCAAATCTGGAGCCATAGCAGAACCTTCCCATTGGGGCAAGGCACGGCATATCGGTTCCCAATTCACCAAATCAGTGGAATGCCAAATCAAAAATCCCGGAGCATAATAAAAAGGTGAATGAGTCATGTAGAAATCCCTCCCATCCCGAAGGATAGTGGGATCCGGATAATCGCCTGCAAGGAGTGTTTTAGGATAATTCTCGGCAACAAGTTGCCAACTACTCATGAAAAGCAATACAATCAATGATAAAAACTTCTTCATATCTATTCTTTATTATTGTGACCGTAACAAGTTTACATCTACTGATACGTTTACACCCATAAACATACTCATCCTTCTTCATATTTTTATAAAGGAATAAAGTCCTGTAGCCTGAGCATGCCCCCGAAATAATTGCACGCAAAAAAAGTAAATTTAGGTATAGTCAGGCATATAAGTGCGAAGGCTCACGAATATATATGAAATGGCCCACGCACTTATATTCATCGGTCCACGAATATATAAGAAATTTTGTCAGTATATATCTGCCAAAAAGGCAGATGATCATGTTATCTTTAAAGTATACCCAATAGAACAATCTTGGATAATCTGATTATAAGCACTTAAGCCATTAGGGTAGTGGGATTTCCTCATGGGAGATAAATTCCGTACCCAGCCCTAAAGCATCTCCTATAGCCTGCCCAAAGATTACCCCATATACCTTATCTGATAATTCTTGTTTCTCCATCCCTAATACCATATTCCACAATGATATTCCACCAGAACTTTTTTATCCACTTCTTTTATTTTAGTTATTTGTTTCTTCCGAAAGCTATATTTTACTTTCCACCTCATCTGCACCAGCCCTTTCCAGTCATCAAACCAGCAATGGGAAATAGAAGCAAAGCCATCACGTAGTGTCACCGAAACATTTAAGTCCGGAGACCAAATGCTTTTTATTTCTTCCTGTATATGTTCACTTTTTTCATGCAAGTTGAATATACCAAGATGTATATTCGCAATGTCTTTATCAAGAAGCACAAAAGTTCTTCCTTCATATCCTCCATGCCAACGCATTCCTGTTAACCGGAAAGTCTGGCTTAATAAAAATGCCTGCCAAATAGCTTCAGGGGTATAAGGTAACGTAATGTGTCTAAAAGGATTCCGTGGTTTAAGGCGTGTCTTATAGAAAGGTATGGAAAGGTTAGCCATTCTCAGTGTTTTTACCATTACACATCCATATTTGAAAGCTCTATCTGAAGGGCGTGGTAACTTCCTGGATCTAGCGTAAAGTCGTAACACTGAATTCGTATGTTCACGTGAACGGTAATCATCCAGCACATAATTTTCATCTAATGTCAGGTCTGGAAGCTTACGTAAAAATACATTCAGATTATCCATTGCGTCGGTATTGAAAAAATCGACAAACTTTATGTATTCATCCGTAATGCGACTAAGGTTGTTCTGTTTTTCTTCTCTATATTCCATATTGCTTATGCGAACGATTATTCTTCTGAAAAAAGTTCATCATACATTTTTGACTTTACTAATTCCAGCCAACTTGGTCGACAGGTGAAAATCACTCTACAGATTTTTTTCTTGCAGTGTTCTTGCACTCCGAATGGACTTTTCGTAGAATGAATGAGATCTATTTCCCATCCTTCCATAATCATTCCCGCTCTGATTTTGAGCAACAACTTTTTGTCAGGCGATGAGTCATTCTTTTGATGCACATTTTCCACCATTTTATAATAAGACAGACATATTTCTCCGGTAATCCAATCCGCAAAAATTTTGTCTTCTCCTGAGAATAGATAATCTAAGCCTACTTCTCGGCCATCAATAAACGCTTGTAAACTTACCAAGTAAAGTTTATTGTCTTCAATAATCCATTTTCCTCTATATTGGGCAAACTTGAAAGTAAATGATTGGTCTTCAATAATCCACTTCCCTCTATATTGGGAACATCTGAAAGTAAAGAAGATATCCTCACGGTCAGATTGTGGAGATGACGATTGGGGATTATAATAATAGTCTTCACCTTTATAGATTAAGTGCTCTTTGAATTGTACAGGCATAATTGTTGAATACGTTGTACTATCAATCTATTAAACTTTCACTCTCATCCGAATGCCTTTCTTTATTCCGTAAAACGCATTCCTTACTCGTATTGGCATAGCAATACACACAGAAATGCCGGCAAGTATCATACATACCGATGTCTTTGCTCACCATGCAACCGCAGATTTTGCGTTGGCCCTTATCTTTTAGGTTCTTTCTATCCGCAGGAATAGAAGGAATTTCACCAAACAAATCCGGTTCAGGAAGTTTGCCCGTATGCAGATAATAGACCAATTCCCTATCTTCACCGAACACCCGTTCCATCAACTCTCCGTCTATGCAACGGTTATGCTCAATATTATATACATCCAAATCCATTTCTTCAGCACAAGTCGCTAACTGGAGGTTCCATCCCTCAGAAGCCCAAATATCTCGAAGTTTCGTCAAGCCTTCCACAATCTCCCGACGCTGCATTTCGTCCATTTCAGCCATTTCTACATTCTCTTTAGTGAAACACATTGTTTCCTTCACCAAATTATTTTGTACTTTGCGATAAGCTTTTATGTCCACAAAGCTAAATACGAGTTTATCCGTATAGCCTTTCAATTGATTGCCGATTTTCCAGATGCGGTTGAGTAACGTACGCGGTGTGATGGCAGGAGTCAGAATCAAAGGATCAAAACGCCAAATGACCCGTTCATGCCCGATTCTTTCCGATAATTCCCGAAAAGTTTTAATTCTTTCTTCCACACTTGGCACGTTTGGTTCAAACCCTTCATTCACATAATCATTCAATGTCACTTGGAAATAATAATGGATGCCTCGCTCGTCCAACTCATGCAAGTAAGGTAATATAGGTTGGGGATTCTTCGTCCAAAAGACAATGACTTTGCAGCGTGCAAACGAGACGTACATTTTCTGACGGTTGAACGGATTGTACCACACGCAATACCCTTTCTTTAAACGGTTGAAGAACCATTTGGCATAAAAGGCAGGTATGTCCGTAGAGCGGCTAGCGGAAATAATTACCGGAATGATTGCTTCTACTTGTTTACCGGAATCGGTGGTTATAATTTGTTTATCTATCATTACGTTTCCTTTTTAAGGCTTCTTCAACCAAATTTGCAATATCATCAGTAAATAATCCTTTTAACTCTTGATGCAGCTTATATTTTCCTTTACCATCTTGCTTGCAAAGATTGATAAAATGATCAATGTGATTATCACTCATATATATTTTATCATTAGCCGTATAATTCCAGTTTTCTTTTAAACGCTCTTTTGCTTTTGACGGAAATGATTGCAAACATTCCAAATTAGGTAAATCATAACACTGCTCTTTATCAAATAAAGTTCTATCTTCTTCTTTTTGCGTCTTTCTTTTTAGTTTTTCTAAATTAGGTTTGTAATTTGGGTATAATTCTTTACATAATTTTTTCCATGGCTTATTTTTCCGGTTCCATATCTTTGAATCTAATTTTTTCATGAAAACAGATGTATCTTGATAGTCTTTATATTGCTCTAAAACACGTTTTAGTTCTACCTCAAGCTCTTTCTGCTTACTTAATCCTTTTTTTATCCGGCTCCAGCTTTCCAAAATTCTTTCCTCAAAAGAACGAATTGGTACTATTTTCTCTTCATTACTATTCTCATTTTGCAATTTTGGAGATATCCCCAATAATTGCCCATACAATTCTGTATATACATTCGCAACATACTGTTTGTCATCAAGTTCAAATAAGTTATCTGTAAAATCTCTTGTCAAATTAGCAAATCCATTTAATTCACCATAAAAGGCAAAGGCTAAACGATAATCAGACATTCCTTTACTTCGCATAAAAGCAAGAAGTTTATTCCAATCATCTCCTTTTGCTATAACCGCAGCAATAGATGAAATCAAATAATTATTCCATTCGAAAGACGAGTCTTGCCCTTGAACATACCGACGCATTTGATTTAATGTTTGCTTACTACTGCTATTATCCCATTGTTCACCATACACTTCTTTCGCTTTTATTGTAACTGCATCCGAAAGTTCTTTCTTAAACAAATTAGTTTTACCATTATATGTCTTTAAAAGCAAAACTGTATTTATCCACGCTTTCATCACTTCATTCTCTATTGAATCCGAGACAAAGTTATTTACGATTTTGTTTAATAAACAATCTGTTACAATAATTTCTTCAGAAAAGACTGATAATAGTCTGCTTTCTTTACGAATTTGCGACTCTAATTTATCCCATTCTTTATTTAACCAATTTAATGCAATGTTATCTTCTTGTGAAGGATGTTCCAAAGCATCCATTATGACTCTTTTATTAATTATGTCAGGAAAAGTTGTACCAAACCGTACACACTGATTTATAACCTCTTCTATTTCTTGTGGATTTGCCAACTTTGATTGCAAATATGAAATCACAGGAATTGTTTTCTGAAACTCTCCAAATAAAACACTTAATCGTGTATTTTGATAACTTGTCAAGTCTTGCGATTCGGAAGATACTACAGCTGAAAATATATCCTGCAATTCTTGCAAAATATTATATTTTCTTGTCGCTTCTGGAGATTCAGAGAGTATGCTTCCTATATAATAACCGTATAATAAGCCTTTCATTTTATTTATACGATAATCCAATTCCATTTCTTTTACATTCAAGCCTATATGGAGGGAATCATTATTATCCAGCAAAAGATTCATATACTGATAGTCTTCTACAACCATACGACTTTGATAGACACTTATCAACTTAGTTTCAAGACTATTATCTGACATTGACAAGGCTCTATATCTGTCCTGTTCCGAAAAAAATATGAATTTTGTCCGCCAAGGTGACAAATAAATAGTATGGTCTGCATAAAACATTCCATTTTTCATGTTTGGAAAATCTTCATCTGTACATATTTCTACAAGCATAGGGTGGTCTTCCATATCACTTGCAGGACGTACAAAACGAAATGGTTTTTCATAAAGGAGAATTGCAGTATCTATATTATTTTCAGGAATTTTAGTCCAGCGTGAATATCCAAATCCCCTTTGTGCATAAAACGCCTTGGGAGAAATACTCTCACTTGACAATATATTATTAAAATTGAGAGTTGAAGTCGGTATATATAATTTTCTCATAATTAAATATCTTCTATTTCTTCTATTTCTGATGTCTTATATAAATCTTGAGGTATATTTAATAAAGGTGACGGCAATAAGTTATTATACATTATATATAAATCTTTATACGTACGTGTCATCGCAACATAAAGAGCTTTACGCAAATCTCCTTCATCAACAAACGATTCTATACACGGCAAAAAAATTGTTTCGAATTGTAATCCTTTAGCGCTATGATAAGTCATTACCTTTGGATTAGTGGTTGAAAAATTTAAGGAATCTTTATTGTTACGATAATCTACATTATCATTATATTTCATTTCTATGTTTATCCCTACAGATTGTAATGCTATGCTTGCTTCTTTAACTATTTCATTTTGAGGTAATAATATAGCAACATCCGACAAGTCTTTTCTTTTAATAATGTCTTTGATCGCATTTATTTGCTCTAATAAATCATTGTACTTTAATATATAAGGGACAGACTTTTCTTGACTCTTATAAACTGTCTCATCAAATGGAGGTAAATCTTCACCTATATATTGAACAAATCTTGCAATTCCGATTGGCAACCGATAATTATAAAATAAAGGCCAATCTTTGGGTTTCTCGCCTCTCGGTAAAAGATAGCCTATTTCGTCAACAGACATTGTATCCTTCTTCTGAGCATAAATTGATTGGGCAGAATCTCCAAAGAAAAAGAAACACTTTTGAGTAGCACCTATAAACTCTAATATTTCTTCCTCTGTGAAATCTTGTATTTCATCTACTATCACATAATCTGAAGTTGGCTTATTCGGAATTTTTTCGCCATTTTCATCACGGGCGTATACCATGTACATTGCACCATTTGCATATACTTTGGGTATCTTTTTCCATTTCCATTCTTCATGATACAAAAACTTGTTGTGAAGTCCTAATTCTTTTCTCCCTGAGTTCATATAATTACACAAAGCTTTAGTATAAACTATGATTTGATAATTATCTCCACGTTCTTTTTGTATACGCTGGGCTTTTATCAAAGCAAGAACAGATTTTCCACTACCTGCACATCCCATGACAATGCAAGATTTATCTAGCGTAGCCATTAATGCCTTAATCTGATATTCGTCCAATTCAGATTCTTTTACCATCCAGTCTTTTTTCATACTATTTCTATTTTTGTACAATTCTCCACGCCACCTTACTTATATCACGTATTCGTTCAGAATGCGAAATAAAAAAAGCCTGATTATAACCATCATTTTTACTTACCACATTACAACCTGCCGCTTTCAATCCTTTATCCATCATACAAGGCAACCATTTTTGCGACACATTATTGTATGAAGTCACATCAACCAAAACAACGATACCATCATCATTCAATTTGGATAGCAAAAATCGGACAATATGTTCATACGCATTTTGTTTCTCAAACCTTTCTTTCGTCACAAACTCGCAAATGGATTTGAATGACATAATTATATCGTACTTATCCGTAAGAAGTGTATCCAGAATGGTCAAATCGTAAAAATCATCAATCCTTACAGGAATTACCTGATATTGAATATTCAACTGCGCTTGTTCAGAATAGCTTTGGATAATGTCCTCAAAAAGACGAAGCGCATCCTGATTGCCGTCAAAAGCTATTATTCTGACTTGTTTTGTACAAGGCAAACATTTACCAATAGCCTCTAACAGACCTATTATTTCCCCACCTGTTCCGCATCCAAAATCAAAAACGGATATACTTTCTCGATTCTGCCATTCTTGTAAGTGCTGCTTGAAGTATTCACTGAAAATACAATATGCCTCCGTATAACTACGAGGGAAATAAGTACCCAAGTAGTTCAACACATTATTTTTATCCCAATCAATAACAGTCATGTCTGAATTGAAAGGACAATAATTGGCTTTCTGTTGATTGAATATATAATCATCCAACCATTGAGGGAGAGATACACAATTAAACATAAATATCGCTCTCTTGTTTCCACCGACTCCTGGCAGAAAATTTTCATTTTTCATGGTCACCTATATACACAAAAAAACGTGGAGCCAGTCTGTCACTCGTTCCACGCAGTAAAGGCTCTCGCATTGCCCGGTAAGCCGAAACGAGCAACGCTGAAAGCCCCACGCCGATGTAATATAAATAATGTACCCAAAGAATGACAGGAGAATGCCATTTGACTTTAGGAACGTATATAGTACACCACCTAGGGCGTTCCCGTTGCTTTGTTTTTGACTTACCGTTGAATTTGCGAGATTCTTACTGCGTCAAAACCAAAGCGTACAGTTACGCCTTTTATGTATATGTGTCCGCCCCACCTCTGCCCAATAGGGCTTTCAGCATGGATGCAGACATGGCAAAATTAAAGAAATTCTTGCAAAGTCTGTTCCTATTCAAGTATAAATCTGTCTGTATCTTCTGAAATTAACATTCCTTTTGGATTACCAGAAGCCATTTATTACCGAGCGTAACCATGAGAAGCTAGTCCACAAGAGAGTAGAGCTAATTAATATTGTAAGAATTTGATGTATAATCGAATAAAAAAACGTAATTTTGTAAATATATCAAAGAAGATTATGGTTAAAAACACAGACAAACAAATAATTGATAACTTGGCAGATAACTTCCGTGGTTATGCGGCACTGCTTCGTAAAATCAAGCAACGAGTATTGGTTGCCCAACAACGGGCAATTTATGCCGCCAACGAAGAAATGCTCCGAATGTATTGGGATATTGGAGGTATGTTGCAGCAAAGCCAAGATGTAGATGGTTGGGGCAAAAAAACCTTGCAACGGCTGGCAGAGGATTTAAAAAACGATTATTCTGAAATAAAAGGATTCACTGTACGTAATATGCAATATATGGTGCAATTCTTTAATGAGTACAATCAGGAACTTACGATGGTAAAATGGACAGTTTCTCCAATTGCGAAATCAGTGATTTCGCAATTGAATGAATATAATTTTACCCTCCCCATCAAACATCTGGATTGGACACACAATCTTGTACTGATAAAGCAGGTCAAGGACATTCGAGCACGCTATTGGTATATGGTGCAGAGCATTACCAATCACTGGACGACACGCTATCTGCAAGAAGCCATCAAACTTGA
>CALUOT010000019.1 GCA_944322355.1 uncultured Bacteroides sp.
CTTCAACACGGCGATGACGGGATACCCCGAAAGCCTGACCGACCCAAGCTATGCCGGGCAGCTGATGACATTGACCTATCCCCTGGTGGGCAACTATGGTGTGCCGCCCTTCACCTTCGCTGAGAATGGGCTGCCTCACTTCATGGAAAGCGAGAAGATTCATGCCGAGGCCATCATCGTAAGCGACTACAGCGAGAACTACAGCCATTGGAACGCTGTAGAGAGCCTGGGCGACTGGCTCAAGCGCGAGCACATACCCGGCGTCACCGGCATCGACACGCGAGCACTGACCAAGGCTTTGCGCGAGCATGGCGTGATGATGGGCAAGATTGTCTTCGATGATGAATCGGACAACATACCCACCGCGCAATACTCTGGCGTGAACTATGTAGACAAAGTGTCCTGCAAGAGCGTCATCCGTTACAACGAAGGGGCAGGGAAGAAGGTGGTTCTTGTTGACTGCGGCGTCAAGGCGAACATTCTCCGCTGTCTTATCAAGAGGGGCGTAGAGGTCATCCGTGTGCCTTGGGACTACGACTTCAACGGCTTGGAGTTCGATGGTCTCTTCATTTCCAACGGTCCCGGAGACCCGGACACGTGCGATGCCGCCGTGCAGAACATCCGGCGGGCTATGGCCAACGAGAAGCTCCCCATCTTCGGCATCTGCATGGGTAACCAACTCCTTAGCAAGGCCGGAGGGGCGAAAATCTATAAATTGAAATACGGACACCGAAGCCACAACCAACCTGTACGCATGGTAGGAACGGAGCGCTGCTTCATCACCAGCCAGAACCACGGCTATGCGGTGGACAACAATACGCTGGGCGCCGATTGGGAACCGCTCTTTGTGAACATGAACGACGGCTCGAACGAAGGCATACGCCACAAGACGAATCCTTGGTTCTCCGCGCAGTTCCATCCCGAAGCAGCCTCAGGGCCGACGGACACAGAGTTCCTCTTTGATGAGTTTGTTAAACTGCTCTAAACTGTAAAGAAAAATAACAATAAAGAACCGTTTTATAACTCATTGATTATCAGTAGTGTTTAAAACACCTTGACTTGGTAGCTACTAAAACGGTGTCTCGGTAGCTACTAAATGGTTGTCAAGGTAGCTACTAAAAGGTTGCCAAGGTAGCTACCAAAGGAGCCTGTCGTAAGATTGTAAATTATTTGCACCGTAATCATAACAAAAACAAAAGACAAGACAATGAAACCAACAGACATAAAGAAAGTGTTGCTCCTCGGTTCGGGCGCACTGAAGATTGGCGAGGCGGGCGAGTTCGACTACTCCGGTTCGCAGGCTCTCAAGGCCCTGAAGGAAGAGGGCATCGAGACCGTGCTCATCAACCCCAACATCGCCACCGTGCAGACGTCAGAGGGCGTGGCCGACCAAATCTACTTCCTCCCCGTCACGCCTTACTTCGTGGAGAAGGTCATCCAGAAGGAGCGCCCGGAAGGCATTATGCTGGCCTTCGGCGGACAGACGGCACTGAACTGCGGCGTGTCACTCTACAAAAGCGGTGTACTGGAGAAGTACGGCGTCCGTGTGTTGGGCACGCCGGTGCAGGCCATCATCGATACGGAAGACCGCGAGCTGTTCGTTGAACGTCTGAACGAGATTGACGTGAAGACCATCAAGAGCGAGGCGGTAGAAAACGCCGAAGACGCCCGCCGTGCCGCTGCAGCATTGGGCTATCCCGTCATTGTCCGTGCCGCCTACGCCCTCGGAGGCTTGGGCAGCGGCTTCTGCGACAACGAGGAGCAACTGAACGTGCTGGTTGAAAAAGCCTTCTCCTTCTCGCCCCAGGTACTTGTGGAGAAGAGCCTGCGCGGTTGGAAAGAGGTGGAATACGAAGTGGTGCGCGACCGCTACGACAACTGCATCACCGTCTGCAACATGGAGAACTTCGACCCGTTGGGCATCCACACCGGTGAGTCCATCGTCATCGCACCCAGCCAGACGCTCTCCAACACCGACTACCACAAGCTGCGCGAGCTGGCCATCCGCATCATCCGTCACATCGGCATCGTGGGCGAGTGCAACGTGCAGTATGCCTACGACCCGCAGTCGGAAGACTACCGCGTCATCGAAGTCAACGCGAGACTCAGCCGTTCGTCTGCCTTGGCTTCAAAAGCGACAGGCTATCCCTTGGCTTTCGTGGCCGCGAAGTTAGGATTAGGATATGGCCTCTTCGAACTGAAGAACTCCGTTACCAAGACTACGAGCGCTTTCTTTGAGCCTGCGTTGGACTACGTGGTCTGCAAGATACCCCGTTGGGACTTGGGTAAGTTCCACGGCGTGGACAAAGAACTGGGCTCTTCCATGAAGTCCGTGGGTGAAGTCATGGCCATCGGCCGCACCTTTGAGGAAGCCATCCAGAAGGGCCTCCGCATGATAGGACAGGGCATGCACGGCTTCGTGGAGAACAAAGAACTGGTCATCCCCGACATTGATAAAGCGTTGCGCGAGCCGACAGACAAGCGCATCTTCGTCATCTCCAAGGCATTCCGCGCCGGTTACACCGTCGACCAGGTGCACGAGCTGACCAAGATTGACCGTTGGTTCCTCGAGAAGCTGATGAACATCATGCAGACCTCGAAAGAACTTCACGCCTGGGGCGCCAACCACAAGCAACTGACCGACCTGCCCGATACCTTATTATATAAAGCAAAACGTCAGGGCTTCTCCGACTTCCAGGTGGCACGAGCCATCGGCATGGAAGGCGAGATGGAAGATGCCATCGTCACCATGCGACAGCATCGTAAGCAACGCGGCATCGTGCCTGTGGTGAAGCAGATAGACACCTTGGCTGCCGAGTATCCTGCCCAGACCAACTACCTGTACTTGACATACAGTGGCACGGAGAACGACGTACATTACCTGGGCGACCACAAATCTATTGTCGTGCTTGGTTCGGGCGCTTACCGCATCGGCTCCTCGGTAGAGTTCGACTGGTGCGGCGTGCAGGCATTGAACACCATCCGCAAGCAAGGTTACCGCAGCGTGATGATTAACTATAACCCTGAGACGGTATCGACTGACTACGACATGTGCGACCGCCTCTACTTCGACGAACTGACGTTCGAGCGTGTCATGGATATTCTCGACCTGGAGAACCCGCATGGAGTCATTGTTTCTACCGGAGGGCAGATCCCCAATAACTTAGCTATGCGCTTGGACGAGCAACATGTACCCATCCTCGGTACCTCGGCCAAGAGCATTGACAACGCTGAAGACCGCGACAAATTCTCTGCCATGCTGGACCGCATCGGCGTGGACCAGCCCGAATGGAGCGCACTGACAAGCATGGAAGACATCAACGCCTTTGTACAGAAAGTAGGTTTCCCCGTCTTGGTGCGTCCTTCGTATGTACTGAGCGGTGCCGCCATGAACGTCTGCTCCAACCAGGAGGAATTGGAACGCTTCCTGCAACTGGCGGCTAACGTCAGCCAGAAACATCCGGTGGTAGTGAGCCAATTCATCGAACATGCTAAGGAAGTGGAAATGGATGCCGTGGCACGCGACGGAGAAATCATAGCCTACGCCATCAGCGAGCATATCGAGTTTGCCGGAGTACACTCAGGAGACGCCACCATTCAGTTCCCGCCTCAGAAGCTTTACGTAGAGACCGTGCGCCGCATCAAGCGCATCAGCCGCGAGATTGCTAGGGAATTGAAAATATCCGGTCCCTTCAACATACAATTCCTGGCAAGGGACAATGACATCAAGGTCATTGAGTGCAACCTGCGCGCTTCGCGCTCTTTCCCCTTCGTGAGCAAGGTGTTGAAGATCAATCTTATCGAACTGGCCACCAAAATCATGTTGGGCATTCCTGTGGAGAAGCCGGACAAGAACCTGTTCGACCTCGACTATGTGGGTATCAAGGCCAGCCAGTTCAGCTTCAACCGCTTGCAGAAAGCCGACCCCGTGTTGGGTGTAGACATGGCTTCTACCGGTGAGGTAGGCTGTCTGGGTGACGACACCAACTGTGCTATCCTCAAAGCGATGCTGTCCGTAGGCCAACGCATACCGGAAAAGAACATCCTCCTCTCCACCGGCGGTCCTAAGCAAAAGGTTGAAATGCTCCAAGCTGCCCGCATGCTCCAGAAGAAAGGTTATAAGCTCTTTGCCACGGGTGGTTCATCCAAGTTCCTCACCGAGAATGGCGTGGAGAACACCCGCGTCTACTGGCCCAGCGAAGAAGGTCAGCCCCAGGCGCTCGACATGTTGCACCGCAAGGAGATAGACATGGTGGTAAATATTCCGAAGAACCTGACAGCAGGTGAATTGACCAACGGCTATAAGATACGCCGCGCGGCTATCGACTTGAACATCCCGCTTATCACCAATGCCCGTTTGGCCAGCGCCTTCATCAACGCTTTCTGCACCATGTCGGTAGACGACCTGCAGATTAAATCGTGGGCGGAATACAAATAACGGACCGGCATCGGTCGCGTCCCAGTTCAGTGGCGGAGCTTCCCCGGAGGTTCCGCCTTTTTCGTGCCCGTGGGTGGACGGAGGACATGCGCATCTCTGCGGTTCGGACATGCGCATCTCTGCGGTTCGGACATGCGCATCTCTGCAGTTCGGACATGCGCATCTCTGCGGTTCGAACCTGCGCATCTCTGAAGCATAGACATGCGCAGGTCCTTCCCGGACACCTGCCGACGTCGGCTGGCGTCGCTTCAGGTCTTCTCCCGATATTCCGTGGGTGTCATGCCGGTCATCCGCCGGAAGAATTTGGCGAAGGCCGTCGGCGTGGGGAAGTTCAGCTCGTCGGCTATCTGGTAGGCCAGCAGGTCGCTCTGCTTCAGCAGTACCTTGGCCTCTAGCGTGACGGCCCGGTTTATCCACTCCATCACCGTCTGCCCGCTGGCTTCGCGCACAAGGGTGCTCAGGTAGTTGGGGCTGAGGTAGAGGTGCGAGGCGTAGAAGCCCACGGTGCGCTCGCGTCGGGCGTGCCGGCCCACCAAGGTCAGGAATCGGTGGAACAGGGCGTCCTGGTGTCCGGCGTGCGAGGTGTCGGTGTCCTGCTGGGACCGGTAGAGGGATTTCAGGGTGAAGAGCAGGGCGGAGAGCAGGTGGCGCACCGTGTCGCGGCAGTAGGGCATGGCGGTGAGCGACTGCCACAGCAGCTCGTAGTGCCGCCCGATGTGCTGCCACAGTTCCTCGGTGGGGCGGATGCACACGCCTTGTGTCAGCTCCAGTTCGCGCGTCATGGGCAGCAGGGGCATCAGCTTCTCCGAGGGGGCTATCATCTGGAAGTCGCAGTCGGGGCTGAGGTTGCGCAGCTCGATGATGTCGCCCGGCAGGCAGATGAGGAGGTCGCCCCCGCGCACTTCGTACTCGCTGAGGTTGATGACGTAGACCAGCGACCCCCGCAGGATGCGGGCGATGCGGTACTCGCGCAGGCGGTAGGGCTGTCCGGTGCGTACGGGCAGCTGGTCCTTGTAGTGGGCCGCGCTGTAGATGAGCCCGATGTCCTGGTTGACGAATCGGTAGCCCGCTTCGGTGGTGATGGCGTGGCGCGAGCGTATTTCTTCGTAAAGCAGTTCGATAGGTTTTCCTTTCATGGCGTATATAATAAGGTAAATGCAGAGGCAAAGGTAAGAATAATCCGACATAGGGAGCCTCTTTCTTCGACCAATCGTAGGATAAGGACATATTTTCCACGTATCGGATGGAGGACTTCTGGTATATATCGGTTATCTTTGCTCGTGTATAACGAACGATGTGATGTGTATGAAATGCAAGATTCTTTTACCTCTCTGCCTCCTGCTGCTTGCTTCGGGCCTCGCGGCGCAGGCGCCCGTGCCGGCCGACAGCCTGCCGCTCACGCTGGACGAGTGCCATCGGCTGGCGCAGGCGAACTATCCCTTGGTGCGCCGCTACGGCCTCATTGGGCAGGCACGAGACTATGACCTGAGCAATGCCGCCAAGGGCTATCTGCCCCAAATCACCCTGACGGGAAAGGCCACCTACCAGAGCGAGGCCACGCAACTGCCTTTCGATATTCCTGATGTGGGTCGCATCGGCCTGCCCAAGGACCAGTACCAAGTGGCGGTGGAGGTGAGCCAGACGCTGTGGGACGGCGGGGACATCCGCTGGCGCAAGCGGCAGACTGAAGCCGAAGCCGATGTGGAGACAGCCCGCCAGCAGGTGGACATGTATGCCGTGACGGAACGCGTCAACCAGCTCTACTTCGGCATCCTGTTGCTGGAAGAACAGCTGCATCAGAACACCCTGCTCCAAGAGGACCTGCAACGGACGTACCGGCAGATTGCCACGTATAAGGAACAGGGCGTGGCCAACCAGAGCGACCTGGACGCCGTCCGCGTGGAGCAGCTGGACACCCGTCAGCAGCGGGCGACGCTGGAGGCTACCCGTGAGGCATACCTGCGGATGCTGGGCGCCTTCACCGGCCGCAGCCTCCCGGCAGAGACCCGCTTGCGGAAGCCGGCGGACGACGAAGGGTGGGGCACAGGACTCCTGCCCGACAACCTGCGCCCGGAACTGCATTGGTACGATGCCCGGTCGCGTCGGCTGGATGTGCAGGAATCTTCGCTTCGCACCGGCTACCTGCCCCGCTTCGGCGTCTTCGTGCAGGGGGCTTATGGCAATCCCGGGCTGGACCTGTTCGAAGACGACTTCGGGGCGTGGTACATGGCCGGCGTGCGCTTCACCTGGAACTTCGGCAGCCTGTACACGCTGAAGAACAGCCGCCGTTCCTTGCAGACCCATCGTCGGCAAGTGGACGTAGACCGCGACGTGTTTCTGTTCAACACTCGTCTGGAGGCGACCGAGCAAGATGCGCAGGTACGTGCCTTGCGCCAGCAGATGGCGGACGACGACGAAATCATCCGCCTGCGCCACAACATCCGTCTGGCCGCCGAAGCCAAGCTGGCTAACGGGACCCTCAGCGTGACGGACCTGCTGACGGAGATTACCCGTGAAAGCCTGGCACGCAGCACCAAGGCACAACACGAAGTACAACTGCTGATGGCCGTATGGCAACTGAAATATATGTTGAACCGATAAGCATACCGAACGATGAAGAAGAAACACCTTTTACCGACTGTCCTGTGTGCGTTGTCGCTGCTGTCTTGCTCCGGCGGACTGCCCGACTATGATGCCACAGGTACCTTCGAGTCCACCGAAGTATTGGTTTCTGCCGAAACACAAGGCCGCCTGCTGTCCCTGGCCATCGAGGAAGGCGACCGCCTGGAGGCCGGGCAGCAGGTGGGTTGCATTGACACCGTGCAATTGCATCTGCGCAAGCTACAGCTGCAGGCAGGCATGAAGTCCGTGGACCGCCAACGCCCCGACATTCGTACCCAGATAGCCGCCACGCAGGAACAGATACGGCAGGCCGACCGCGAGTGCCGCCGTCTGACCCGCCTGGTAGAAGCAGGAGCCGCCAACCGGAAAGACCTGGACGACGCGACCACCCTGCTCGAAGTGCTGAACCGGCAGTTGGCCGCCCAGCAGTCCACGTTGACGAACAGCGACGAGAGCCTGACCTGGCAATTCTCATCGGTGGCGGTAGAAGTGGCCCAGGTGGAAGACCAGCTGTCCAAATGCCGCATCCGGGCGCCGCTCAGCGGGACCGTATTGGCCAAGTATGCCGAAGAAGGCGAGTTGGCCGTGCCCGGCACGCCGCTCTTCAAGATGGCGGACTTGGATAAAGTCTACCTGCGTGCTTATGTCACCAGCCACCAACTGTCGCGCATCTCACTGGGGCAGACGCTCACCGTCCATGCCGACTATGGCGATGGGGAACACCGCGAATATACCGGCACCGTGACCTGGATATCGGATACCGCCGAGTTCACTCCCAAGACCATCCTCACCGACGACGAACGAGCCAACCAAGTCTACGCAGTGAAGATAGCCGTGCCCAACGACGGCATGCTGAAGCTGGGCATGTACGGTGGCATCTATCTGCCGGACGAAACATAGACGGTCATGATAAACGTAGCTCATCTATATAAGAGGTATAAGGGCGTGGAAGCCCTGCGCGACGTCAGCTTCGCGGTGAAACCCGGCGAACTGTTCGGGCTGATAGGACCCGACGGGGCAGGGAAGACCACCTTGTTCCGCATACTGGCCACCCTGCTCACCCCCGACAGCGGGCAGGCCACCGTCTGCGGCTTGGACGGGGTGAGGGACTACCATGCCCTACGACGTCGCTTGGGATACATGCCCGGACGCTTCTCGCTCTATCCCGACCTGACCGTCGAGGAAAACCTCAACCTCTTCGCTACGGTGTTCGGTACCTCCGTGCGCGAGAACCGTGCCCTCATCCAGGACATCTACGGCCAGATAGAACCTTTCCGCACACGGCGGGCGGGCGCCCTGTCCGGCGGCATGAAGCAGAAACTGGCCCTGTGCTGTGCGCTCATCCATAAGCCGGACGTGCTGCTGCTGGACGAGCCGACCACGGGTGTTGATCCCGTATCCCGTCGTGAGCTGTGGCAGATGCTCCACCGCCTTCGCAGGCAGGGCATCACCATCCTGGTGTCCACGCCGATTGTCGACGAAGCCCGGCAATGCGACCGCATCGCCTTCATCGACCATGGAGAGGTGCGCGGCATCGACACGCCGGACGTCATCCTGCAACGTTTCTCCGCCATCCTCTGTCCCGGAGGACTGCACCATGCCCATACGGACTCCCGCCCCGAGACCGTCATCGAAGTGGACGGGCTGACCAAGCGTTTCGGTACCTTTACGGCAGTGGACCACATCTCCTTCCGGGTACATCGGGGCGAGATATTCGGATTCCTGGGTGCCAACGGAGCGGGCAAGACCACGGCCATGAAGATGCTGACCGGACTGAGTCGCCCCACGGAAGGGCGGGCCACGGTGGCAGGTTATGATGTGGCTACGCAGGCGGAGGACGTGAAGCGGCACATCGGTTACATGAGCCAGCGCTTTTCCTTGTATGAAGACCTGCGTGTGTGGGAGAACATCCGCCTGTTTGCCGGCATTTATGGCGTGCCCGAACGCGATATAGCCCCCCGCACGGATGCCCTTCTGGCTGACATCGGACTTTCCGAAGAACGCAATACGCTGGTGCGCAGCCTTCCCCTGGGCCGCAAGCAGCGATTGGCTTTCAGCGTGTCCATCTTCCACCGTCCTGCCATTGTCTTCTTGGATGAGCCTACGGGTGGAGTAGACCCGGCTGCCCGTCGCCGCTTTTGGGAACTTATCTATCGGGCGGCCGACCGTGGCATCACCGTGTTCGTCACGACTCATTTCATGGACGAAGCGGAGTACTGTGACCGTCTCTCCATCATGGTGGACGGCCAAATTCGGGCACTGGACACACCCGACCGCTTGAAGCAACAGTATGGAGTACGGACAATGGACGAGGTGTTCCGTCACCTGGCCCGTCAGTCGCAAAGAGAATAAAGCCTATGAAACAGTTTCTCTCGTTTGTCCGCAAGGAGTTTTATCACATCTTCCGCGATCGCCGCACGATGCTCATCCTGCTGGGGATGCCTGTGGTGCAGATTGTGCTGTTCGGTTTCGCCATCACCAATGATGTGCGCAACGTGCGTACGGCTGTCGTGTGTCCTTCGCCCGATGTGCTGACCCGTCGCATCACCGATCGTATCGATGCGTCGGAATACTTTGATGTGACGTGTCGCCTGCCTTCACCGCAGGAGGCCGAAGCCGCCTTTCGACGGGGTGAAATAGACATGGCTTTGGTATTCGGTCCGGACTTTGCGGGCGGACTTTATACGGGCAGTTCGTCCGTGCAACTGATGGCCGATGCCACCGACCCCAACATGGCCACTTTGCAATCCGGTTATGCCGCCAGTATCATTGCCGAAGCCAGTCGCGAACTGTTACCTCCGGATGTGCGTGTTTCATCCATAACCCCGCATCTCAGGTTGCTTTACAATCCGCGGATGCAGAGTGCTTATAACTTTGTACCTGGTGTGATGGGGCTGATACTGATGCTGCTTTGTGCGATGATGACATCCATTTCCATCGTGCGCGAGAAGGAAACCGGTACGATGGAAGTCCTGCTGGTTTCGCCCATGAAGCCGCTGCACATCATCCTGGCCAAAGCGGTGCCTTACTTCACCCTGTCGTGCGTCAATCTGCTGACCATCCTGCTGTTGTCGGTGTTTGTATTGGGGGTTCCCGTGGCGGGTAGTCTGGTGGGGCTTATGGCTGTTTCGCTGCTGTTCATCTGCGTGTCGTTGGCTTTGGGACTGCTTATTTCCACATTGACCCATACGCAAGTGGCAGCCATGCTCGTATCAGGGCTGGTGTTGCTGATGCCCACCATGTTGCTGTCGGGCATGATATTTCCCGTGGAGAGTATGGCTCCGTTGCTGCAAGGCATTTCCCTGTGTGTGCCTGCACGCTGGTATATTTCTGCCGTGCGCAAGCTGATGATTATGGGTGTGGACATGCAGTATGTGCTGACCGAGGTGTGTGTGCTTCTGCTCATGGCGGTGTTGCTGATTACGGTCAGTCTGAAGAAGTTTAATGATAGAATGGGTTAAATGAAAAGTTAAGATTTAAGATTTTAGAGTTTAGATTTAAACTAATCGGAATATCCCATTCCAAAATCTACAATCTTAAATCTACAATCTAAAATCAAAAAGCTATGCTGAAGTATCTGATAGAAAAAGAATTCAAGCAACTGGCACGGAACTCGTTCCTGCCGAAGCTGATTGTGATATTCCCCTGCATGATGTTGCTGCTGATGCCGTGGGCAGCCAACCTGGAGGTGAAGGACATTCGTGTGTCTGTGGTGGACGGTGACCATAGTACGCTGTCCCGCAGGTTGTCGGACAAGGTTGCCGCGTCGGACAATTTCCACGTCACGTCCTATCCCGGTACCTATACCGAAGCCCTGCGCTGCATAGAAGCCGGTGAGGCAGACGTTATTCTGGAGATTCCCCATGACTTTGAGCGGCAGGTGGTGCGGGGCGGGATGCCTGCGGTACTGATAGCTGCCAATGCCGTGAACGGTACCAAGGGAGGACTGGCCTCGTCCTATCTGACGTCCATCGTAGCCGACTACTCGCGCACGTTGCAGACTGCCACCAGCACTGTTCCCTTGCCGCACATACGGGTAGAGACGCAGGCACTATTCAATCCCACACTCAATTACAAGCATTTCATCCTGCCCGCCCTGATGGTGATGCTTATGACGCTGCTGTGCGGCTTCCTGCCTTCACTGAATGTAGTAGGTGAAAAGGAAACTGGCACCATCGAACAGATAAACGTGACGCCCGTGTCCAAGTTTGCCTTTGTCCTGGCCAAGCTAATACCCTACTGGGTGGTGGGACTGGTGGTGCTGACGCTGTGTTTCCTGTTGTCCTGGCTGATATACGACTTTGTCCCTGCGGGCCACTTCCTCACCATTTACGGTTTTGCGTTGGTGTTCCTGCTGGTTGTATCCGGCTTTGGTTTGGTTATCTCCAACCATTCGTCCACCATGCAGCAGGCCATGTTCGTCATGTTCTTCTTCCTGCTGCTGTTCATCCTGATGAGCGGCTTGTTCACGCCCATCCGCAGTATGCCTCTATGGGCACAGATACTGACGTGGTTCAATCCCTTGCGTTACTTCGTGGAGGTGACGCGTGGCGTTTACCTGCGTGGCAGTGCGTTTGCCGACTTGCTACCGCAATTCTTCGCGTTGTTGGCGTTTGCTGTGGCGTTCAATCTATGGGCTGTGAAGAGCTACCGGAAACGCACCTGACCACACGTCCCATTAAATATCCATCGCCATGATGTAATCGTTCATGTAGTATCCGTTGCCTATGGGGAAGTCTCCTTCGCGATCGATGTGCATGCCCATGTGTTGATAGAAACCCAGTGCCGGGTTCTGGCGGTTGACGTTCAGTTCCAGACGGCAAGGGGCGGGATGTACTTCTTTGATGTATTGGATGGCCTTGCGAAACAGGAAACTGCCGCAATGTGCTTTTTGAAAGTAAGGGAGGACGTATATCTTCTGCAAATGAAAAAGATTTTCGCCTTCGGGCTGTACGGAGACATAACCGGCCGGTTCACACTCTTCATAGGCCAGCAGATAGACGTGGCCTTCTTCTTCCATCTGTTTGCGGAGGTTATCGACAGAATACATCCATTCCATCATATAGTCTGTTTGTTCCTGTGTCAGAATGTTTTTGTATGTTATAGGGAATACCTGCCATGCCAAATCGTGTATGAGTCGGCAATCGGCAATATCTGCTTTGCGAATAGTAAACATAGGATTTCTTGCCATTTTAGTCCGATGCAAAGATAATAAAAAGACGGGATACTTGTCCATTCGCAAGGTTGATTTTTATTTACTTTGCCTATGGTTTAGACTCCCTAACCCAGTGGTTTATGGGTGCTAAACAGCCACTTTACGATGCTAAACAGCCAGTTTACGACCCATAAACCCCACCTTTAGGGAATGAAAAAAGGGGGTTCATCGTATGGATGTCCCCCCTTTTTTTACTTTTTGCAATCTTCGAAGTCTTCCTTCTTCCGGTATTTATTCGGCAGCTGGAGTTTCTTCAGCAGCAGGAGCCTCTGCGGCAGCTTCTTCTGCCTTGGCAGCCGCTTCAGCAGCTTTCTTTTCGGCCACGGCTTTAGCCTTGGCTTCATTTACTTTCTGTTCTGCTTCCAAACGTGTCTTGGCTTCAGCCTTCTTAGCTTCTTCTTGTTTGGTCTTCAGAGCTTCCAGGCCTTTCTGCTTGTTGTTCTTCCAAGCTTCGAACTTTGCTTCTGCTTCAGCTTCACCAAAGGCACCCTTGGCTACACCGCCCAAAAGGTGTTTCTTCATGTAAACGCCTTCACGTGAAAGGATGTTACGAACAGTGTCGGTAGGTTGTGCACCATTCAACACCCATTTCAGGGCACGGTCAAATTTCAAATCTACTGTGGCAGGATTTGTGTTCGGATTGTACGTACCGATTTTTTCAATGAATTTACCATCACGTGGTGCTCTTGAATTAGCAATTACGATGGAGTAGAAGGCATAACCTTTACGTCCGTGTCTTTGCAATCTGATTCTTGTTGCCATAAATGTTTATTAATTTAAAATGATTTGAATTATGCTACTAACTCGTAATAGCGGGCGCAAAGGTAGGTATATTTTCGGAAATGACCAAAAATATTACGAATATTTCCTCGGATACCTCAGTAAGATGGCCAGTAGAGCGAAGATTCCCATGCAGAAGGGATAGTAAAGGTGCCCGATGATGCTGAGGGGCGACACGGAAGCCAGTCCGGCAGCAATGAGCATCTGAGCCCCGTAGGGGATAAGTCCCTGAATGAAACAGGAGAAGGTGTCGAGGATGCTGGCAGTCTTGCGACGGTCCAAGTGGAAATGACGGGCAATGTTGCGGGCGATGGGGCCGGTAGTGATGATGGCAATGGTATTGTTGGCCGTGCAGAGGTTGGCAATGCTCACCAGGGCGGCAATGCTCAATTCGGCTCCCCGTTTGCCTTTGATGTGATTGCCTATGTGGTAGAGGATGAAGTCAATGCCGCCGTTATAGCGAATCAGTTCGAGCATACCGCCGGCCAATAGGGTAATAATGATGAGTTCGCCCATGCCGATGATGCCTGCTCCCATGGTGCCGAACCAGTCGAAGAAAGACATACCGGTGAAGAAGCCGATGAGTCCGGTGGAAAAAATGCCCAGTATCAGCACCAGCATGACGTTCATTCCGGCCACTGCCGTACCTAGTACGAGGAGATAGGGGAGGACTTTCACCCATTCAATGGGGTCGGTTTGTGGAGGTGTGTGGACGGAGAGCCCTTGAATGACGTAGAGGGCCAGCACCAGGCAGGCGGCCGGGACGACAATGAGGGAATTGACACGAAATTTGTCTTTCATCGAACAGTCTTGCGTACGGGTGGCGGCGATGGTGGTATCGGAGATGAACGAAAGATTATCGCCAAAGAAAGAGCCGCCCACCACGATGGCGGTCATATAAGCTACATCGATTCCAGTCTTTTCCGCCAGTCCCACGGCGACGGGAGCTAAGGCAACGATGGTGCCTACACTGGTGCCGATGGACAGGGAGATGAAACACGAAGCCAGAAAGATGCCGGCCAGCAGCAGATTTTCCGGCAGGATGTGGAGGGTCAGATTGACCGTGGCGTCGATGGCACCCATCTGCTTGGCACTTTGCGCAAAAGCGCCGGCCAGAATGAAAATCCATATCATCAGTAGGATGTTTTTGTTGCCTGCCCCGATGGAGAACTGGTAGATGCGTTGGTCCAGCTTCAGACGGCGTGTGATGGCGATGGCATAGCCCGATGAAAACAGGAAGGCTACCGTGATGGGCACTTTGTAGAAATCGTTCATCAGGATGGAGGTCACCAGATAGAGACAGAGGAACACGACCAGCGGACTGAGTGCCCACCAGCTTCCTCGTGACGGTTGAATAGGTTCTTGCATGAGTTACAGTCAGGTTATGAAAAAAGAGGCTGCGCCCTGTTGGGAGCCGGACACAGCCTCTTGGATGGATTGTGTATTTAAAGCGTTACGCCATTCTTGAAGATGGCTATTTCCTTGTATCCTTTCTTTTCATTGTTTACCAGTTCGCCACTGGCCACGCGGATGATGTAGTCGATGAAGCGTTCGCACGTTTTTTCCATCGGTTCGTTCTCCACAATGACACCGGCGTTGAAGTCTATCCAGCCCGGTTTGTGTTTGGCTAGGTTCGAGTTGGTGGAAATCTTCATGGTGGGGACATAAGTGCCGAAAGGCGTGCCGCGTCCGGTGGTGAAGAGCACCATGTGACAACCGCAGGAAGCTAATGCCGTGGCAGCTACCAGGTCGTTGCCCGGTGCCGAGAGCAGGTTCAGTCCTTTCACTTGCAGGCGTTCGCCATAGGCCATTACGCCTTCCACATAGCTCTTGCCGCACTTCTGGGTGCAACCCAGCGCTTTGTCCTCCAGGGTGGAGATGCCGCCGGCCTTGTTACCCGGTGAGGGATTTTCGCCTACGGGTTCGCCGTGGCTCAGGAAGTATTCCTTGAAGTCGTTGATGAGTTTCACGGTCTGGTCGAACAATTCCCGATTGCGGCAACGGTTCATCAGGATGGTTTCCGCCCCAAACATTTCAGGTACTTCGGTCAATACCGTTGTTCCGCCCTGTGCCACCAAGAAGTCGGAGAACATGCCGAGTAACGGATTGGCCGTGATGCCGGAGAATCCGTCAGAACCGCCACACTTCAGTCCGACGCGCAGTTCGCTGAGGGGAACTTCTGTACGTACGTCTTGCGAAGCTTTGGCATACAGTTCGCGCAGCAGCTTCATGCCTTCTTCATATTCATCGTCCACCTTCTGGGTCACCATGAACTTCACGCGCTCCGGGTCGTATTCACCCAAAAATTCGCGGAATACATCGGGTTGGTTGTTCTCGCAACCCAAGCTTACGACGAGCACGGCACCGGCATTGGGGTGCAACACCATATCGCGCAGAATCTTTTTGGTATTCTCATGGTCATCGCCCAATTGCGAGCAACCGTAGTTGTGCGGATAGGCCACGATGTCATCCACTCCCTGACAACCGGTCTCTTTCTTGAGCCCTTCTGCCAACTGGCCCACGATGCCGTTCACACAGCCTACGGTCGGGATAATCCAGATTTCGTTACGTACTCCCACGTCTCCATTCTTGCGGCGGTAACCTTGGAAAGTCAGTTGCTTGTGGGGAATGTTCAAGTCTACTTTCACCGGATTGTAAGTGTACTCCAGCAGGCCGGCCAGATTGGTCTGGATGTTGTGCTCGTTCATCCAGTCCCCCTGCTTTTGCGCCTGGCGGGCATGACCGATGGGGTAACCGTATTTGATTACATCTTCGCCTTCGGCGAAGTCTTTCAACGCAAACTTGTGTCCAGCCGGGATATCCTCGTTCAGGGTAATCTCCTGTCCGTCCACCGTAATCTTTTCACCTGCCGACAGGGCGGCAATCGCTACGGCTACATTGTCTGCCGGATTGATTTTCAGGTACTTTGTTTCCATATACGTGTGTCTTTAAATGAGTTAGTGTCGCATGTTGTCGGCTCCTATCGGTTGTAATAGAAGTCTATATTCTCCTTGGTCAGCAGGTCGATAGGCATGAAGTATTCGCCCGGTACCTCCTTTTTAAGAATGAGGTATTCACACAGCGTCTTGATGCCGTTGAATCCCTGCAACACCGGTTGCTGGGCTATCAGGAAGAAAATGCTTCCTTGCTTCAGGCAGTCTACATTGCGTTGCAGCAGGTCATATCCCATCAGGTTGAAATCCATTTTTTGCTTCTTCTGCAAGTATTCGCCAATGATGTATGCCTTTGAGTTGAATGTAATGCCATTCTTCAGCTGGGGATGTTGGGCGAAGAAGTCGTCTAGCATCCGGTTGTCTTCGGTGTCGCGTTTGGCGTGCAAGTCCAGTTCATGAATCTGACAGGCAGGATGGTACTGCTTCATGTATTCTCTGAAACCCACTTCCCGGCGTTCCTGCTGGTTGGAACCGACAATTCCTTCGTTGATTTTGCGGAAGATGGCAATCTCACGCGCTTCTTCACCGGCCAGTAACATCAGCATACGGGCGGCAAAGTATCCGCTTCGGTGCGAATCTTGTCCGAAAAAGGCCAAGGCCGGTTGTTCCTTGATGTTAGAGTCTATATATATATAAGGTGTATCGCGTCGTTTCAACTCGTCCGTAAACGGGCGAGTGTATTGGGGAGCGGTAGGAGCCAACAGGACACCTTCGGGCTTTTGTGCCAATACTTCTTCTGCCGCTTGGGCAAAAGAGTGGTAGTCGTAAGGGTCATAGTGGAAAAGACGGACGTCGATGTGAAAGTCGGAATACGTATTTACCGCATGGTGTATACCGGTTTCCACATCGGTCCAATATTCACTCACCTCGTGCAGGGGAAGCAGGCAGGCAAATGTGTATCGCTTGTTCGAGGCCAAAGCGCTGGCATACATGTTGGGTTGGTAGTCCAGTTGCTTCAGTATGTCCTCCACCCGTTTCCGACTGGCTTCGGACACGCCGCTTCGTCCGTGCAACACGCGGTCGACGGTTCCTACCGATACCCCGGCCAGTCGGGCAATGTCTTTGATTCTGATTCTTTCCATTCCGTTAGACTTGTTTGCAGGCATTCCTGTGCTCGTACACAATAATAATCTTAATATTTTCGACACAAATATATGATAATTTTTTGTATTCCAAAAATTGTTGTATCTTTGTGCTCGCACACGAAAGCTATGAAGAACTCATTTGCTGTTGAATTACTCTTCATGTTTTCAAGTGATTATCCGTCTAGAGACGGAGAAAATAATAAATTGAAATAGGAAATTATTTATTCATATAATATTAAATAAAAAAAGAACATTATGGGAAAGAAAGTCGTAACCCTTGGTGAAATCATGTTGAGATTGTCCACTCCAGGCAATACTCGTTTTGTACAGTCTGATTCATTCGACGTAGTATACGGTGGAGGTGAAGCCAATGTGGCTGTTAGCTGTGCCAATTACGGACATGATGCTTATTTTGTAACGAAGTTGCCTACGCACGAGATTGGACAGTCGGCCGTCAATGCCTTGCGCAAATATGGTGTAAAGACTGATTTCATAGCCCGTGGCGGCGACCGTGTAGGTATTTACTATCTGGAGACCGGCGCATCCATGCGTCCCAGCAAGGTGATTTATGATCGCGCCCATTCTTCCATAGCCGAAGCCGATCCTTCTGATTTCGATTTCGATGCTATCATGGAAGGTGCCGATTGGTTCCACTGGTCAGGTATCACGCCGGCCATCTCTGACAAGGCTGCCGAACTGACCCGTCTGGCTTGCGAAGCTGCCAAGCGTCATGGCGTGACGGTATCGGTTGACCTGAACTTCCGCAAGAAACTGTGGACCAAGGAGAAAGCACAGTCCATCATGAAACCTTTGATGAAGTATGTAGACGTATGTATCGGTAATGAGGAAGATGCTGAACTTTGCTTGGGCTTCAAACCCGATGCTGACGTGGAAGGTGGTAAGACGGATGCCGAAGGCTACAAGGGCATCTTCAAGGCCATGGCCAAGGAATTTGGTTTCAAGTATGTCATTTCGACGTTGCGTGAGTCGTTCTCGGCTTCTCACAACGGCTGGAAAGCCATGATTTATAACGGCGAGGAATTCTATGAATCCAAGCGTTATGACATCAACCCCATTGTAGACCGCGTAGGAGGTGGCGACTCGTTCTCTGGTGGTATCATTCACGGACTGTTGACGAAGGCTACCCAAGGTGAAGCTTTGGAGTTCGCTGTGGCAGCTTCTGCCCTGAAGCACACCATCAATGGTGACTTTAACCTGGTTTCGGCAGCCGAAGTAGAAGCATTGGCCGGTGGCGATGCCAGCGGACGTGTGCAGCGATAAATTTATTTACTATTTATCTATTTACGATTTACTATTTTGATAGATGAAACGTGAAGAACTGAAAGAGCGTTTAAAAGCGTTTGCTGTCAGGATAGTAAAGTTAGTAGATAAACTTCCGAATACAGCGGCAGGTAGGGCGATTGGCAATCAGATAGTTCGTTCTGGTACATTTCCGGGTGCTAATTATCGGGCTGCTTGTTTAGGGAAATCTGAAAAAGATTTCTTGAATAAGCTGAAGATGGTAGAGGAAGAACTTGATGAAACCATGTATTGGTTGGAATTAATAATGGAGTTACGTCTTGTAAAGCCTGAATTATTGGAAAGTCTTTATGCAGAAAATGATGAATTACTTCGTATTATAGTCAAGTCTGTTATTACCATGCGCGAAAGGATGGAGAAGTCTGTCGTAGATCGTAAATAGTTAAATAGTAAATAATTAAATAGTAAATAGTAAATCGTAAATTGTTAAATTGTAAATAATCATAGTTGTGGCAAAATTTGATAAGATAGCCGTACTGAACAAGATAGGTTCTACCGGCATGGTTCCTGTGTTCTACCATAAAGATGCAGAAGTGGCAAAAAAAGTAGTGAAAGCTTGCTACGAAGGTGGAGTTCGTGCTTTCGAGTTCACCAACCGAGGTGACTTCGCTCACGAAGTCTTTGCAGAAGTCGTAAAGTTTGCAGCTAAGGAATGTCCTGAGATGGCTATGGGTGTAGGTTCTGTAGTAGACCCGGCCACAGCAGCCCTCTACATCCAGTTAGGTGCTAATTTTGTGGTAGGTCCGTTGTTCAACCCCGAGATTGCCAAGGTGTGCAACCGTCGTTTGGTGGCTTACACGCCGGGGTGTGGCAGTGTGTCCGAAGTGGGCTTTGCTCAGGAAGTAGGTTGCGACTTGTGCAAGATTTTCCCAGGTGACGTACTGGGCCCGAAGTTAGTAAAAGGTATGTTGGCGCCGATGCCTTGGTCTAAACTGATGGTGACAGGCGGTGTAGAACCTACTCAAGAGAATCTGACCTCATGGATTAAGGCCGGTGTATTCTGTGTGGGTATGGGTTCTAAGCTCTTCCCGAAAGACAAGGTCGCTGCAGAAGACTGGGCTTATATCACGGAGAAATGCAAGGAAGCTTTGGGCTATATTGCAGAAGCCAGAAAGTAAAGGTAATCCGTAGGCACGAATGGGAAATCTCGTGCCTCGGACAGGATATTTTTCATTTTGTTTAAAGGTGTTTAAAGGGAACAGCCATCGAAACCGCTGAAAGTTTCGGTGGCTTGTTTTTTTATATTATCTTTGCATTATGGATACGCTGCTCCACATACTCGATTGGTTTCTCTTCGCCTGTTTCACTGTTAATGTGCTTTACCTGTTGGTGTACAGTGTGGCTTCCCGGCGAAGCAAGTCCGTGGTGTGTCCGCATTCCGACCGTCATTTGCGCATGGCGGTGCTGATTCCTGCTTACGGGGAAGATGCCGTGATTGAGGAGTGTGTGCAAGCCTGTCTGGCACAGACTTATCCTTCGACATCGTACACGGTCGTGGTGGTGTCCGATCACATGAAGTCCGAAACCAATGCCCGTTTGGCGCGTCTGCCCATCAGATTCTTGGAGGTACACTTTCAGCAGAGTACGAAGGTGAAGGCGCTGAATGCTGCCATGCAGGCGCTGGGGGACGATTACGAGGTGGCCTTGGTGCTCGATGCCGATAATCTGATTCCTCCCGATTATCTGATGGATTTGAACCATTACATGGCTGATCCCAAGGTTGAAGTGGTACAGACCCATCGGAAGGCTAAGAATCTGAACAACCCGATGGCACTGCTCGATGCTGTCAGTGAGGAAATCAACAACAGCATTTTCCGTTTGGGGCATGCCAACCTGGGGATGTCTGCCGCCTTGATAGGCTCCGGGATGGCTTTTCGGTATACATTGTTTCGCAACGTGATGGCCGACATGCGCTCTGTGGGCGGATTTGACCGTGAGTTAGAGCTTCGGTTGCTTTATCGGAGGAAGAGTTTTCATTACCTGCCCGAGACTTGTGTGTGGGATGAGAAAATACAGAGCACGGCCGATTTCTCCCGTCAGCGTCGCCGTTGGCTTTCTGCCCAGTTCCATTACGCGGCAGTGTTTGCCAACTGTATGGGGCCTGCTATTCGCGATCGTAAGTGGGATTTCTGTGATAAGCTGTTCCAGCAATTCATCCTTCCCCGGCTGTTATTGGTTGGTTTTCTCGTTTTGGGAGCCGTAGGGTTGACCCTGTTCTGTCCTCTTTGTGCTGTCAAATGGTGGCTGCTGCTTGGATTGTTGCTGGTAGCTTTGCTACTTGCCATTCCGGCCTCTTACTATACTCGTCGTTTGTTTATTGCTCTTCTGCATATTCCCCGTGCCTTCCAGGTCATGCTGTTCAACCTTTTTCGTCTGCATGGAGCCAACAGACAGTTCATTCATACTCGGCATGGGATAGGAGAGTGAAGTTTCCAATGACGATAGATTGATAAAATAATTGTAGTTATGATTTACGGTAAACTGACAGGAGAAGATTGGCGTACGATACACGTGGAAGGCGATGCACCGGAGTCTGTCTACCAAGACGATGAACTTCGTCTGTTCTTTTGGGGAACATTGTACAATCGTGATGTACTGGTGAAAGGCGATGCTTCCGTGAGTAATGCCTGTTTGGTAGCCGGGTTGTTTCAATCCGGCTACCAAACAGGCGCCCTCGCGCCTGTGCAGGCGCTCGCTGCTTTGGATGGCTGTTTTACATGGGTCTATTTCACCCGGACTTCATCGGGGATTGTGCGCGATGCGCATGGTACCCACTGGCCGGTTTACTATCGGGCGGACGGCACATTCTCCACTTCGTTGTCCTATTTTTCAGAGTCAGGTCAAAAGCTTATGCCCGACCGAGCCAGTTTGTCGGCTGCTTTGCAGCGGGGACTGATATTGTCCGGTCGTTCGGTGTGGACGGGCGTGTCTCGTTTGGAGGCAGGATGCCATTTATGTTTTACGGGCGGTTCATTCACCTGTTCTTCCCTTTATGCACAGTCTTCTTTTGTCTCGCCTACGCTTCCATCGGATAAACCGGAATTATCTGATTATGTCCATGGGTATAGGGAATTACATCAGCAGGCTATCCGTCGTCGGATAGGCTCATACTCACACGTGGGCATTTTGCTCAGTGGAGGATACGATTCCGGGTCTAATCTGGCGGCGTTGCGTTCGGTCTACTCCGGTCCCATCGATTCTTATTCCATCGGTTTCAAGGGCGATACGTGGACCGAGCTTCCTTTGGCTCGGTTAATGTCTAAGGAGTTTGGTACGTGCCATCATGAATATGAAATAGATGGTAGTGAGATCCGTTTTTTGCCGGAGATAATTCGCTTTTGGGGTGAACCTTTTGTGGAAGGTGGCCTGATGGTCAATTACTGTGCCATGCGTCTGGTGGGGGAACAGAAACCCGAAGTGGTATTGGGAGGAGATGGTAACGATCAATATTTTGGTACGTCATCGCGCGAAGTTGCCTTGTATTATGGGGCTTCCCGCATGCAGATTCTTCCTCTGATGCGTATGGCTAATCGCTTTTTGCAGAACGGAATGGGAGAGAAGAGCGACAAGTTCTATCGGATTCATTTTCATTTGGACAAGATACTTCATTTATTGGAAGGCGAACGGTTCGGTTTCTCCGATGGGGCCTTGCGCCGTTTGTTGCAACATCCGGCTGAAGACGCTCCTCGGTATGCATCTCCCATACCCGACGTGAGCAGTTTTGACAACCTTTATAATCAACACGCTTGGTTGTCCGATGTCGAGATAGTCATTAACCGTCTTATTCTTTATAAAGCCTCTTCCATGGCACGCCTGTTCGGAGTAAATCTTGTTTTTCCTTTCATGGATCGTTCACTTTACGATTTTCTGGGGAGCCTTCCGGTGGGATGGAAGTGCCAGAGCAAGAGCGTATGGGACATGGCACGCGGACGAGCCCAATCCAAATATTTATTGAAATTGGCTTACAAGCCTCTTCTTCCCGCAGCCGTCACCGAACGAAAGAAACAAGGAGGCTTCGCACCGATGCCTTTGTTTTTCGCTGATGCACACCAACGGACACATTTGAAGGAGTTCATTCTATCTTCTTCCATCTTCGATACTTACCTGAGTCGTGAGGCTGTACTTCGTTTTCTGAATCATTACGACCGGCAGGTTGCCAATAACGGTGGTTGGTTCTGGTATCGCCAGAACCTGGCTTTACAGTATTTCAATCTATTGGCTGTAGTCACTTGGTGGGAAGAATTTGTAGCGGAGAAACGGGTAGAATATTGAAAAAACGTCGGTGAATAAGGATTTATTTTTCCTTAGCTAACGTAAAGACAAACTCCAAACCTCCTCCGGGATTGTTTTTGGCCGAAATGGTGCCACCATGAATCAGTACAGCATTTTTTACGATAGCCAATCCTAATCCAGTGCCTCCCAATTTACGCGAGCGGCCTTTGTCCACTCGGTAGAAACGTTCGAACAGACGGTTCAAGTGTTCAGGGGCTACTCCAACACCGTTATCTGCAAAGCTAAAATAGTAAAAATTCTCGTCTTCGCGAAAACAGTTGATGTTGATGTGGATATGGGTGCCAGCATAGGCTATTGCATTGTCCATCAGGTTGTTAAATATGGAATAGAGCAATGTGTAGTTTCCACGGAGTTGTATGTGTGGTTTCAGCGAGTTGATTACAGTGATGTTCTTGGCTTCTAGTTCAGAGGCCGATTCGTTGACAATGTTGTTTACCAGCACGCTGATGTCCACCTTTTCCATATCTATCAGGTTGGCAGCTTCGTCCATGCGTGTCAGCACCGAGATATCTCGTAGTAAATGAGTTAATCGGTTACTTTGGGCATAGCATCGTTCGAGGAAGATTTTCATCTTCTCCGGTGGGATATTTTCATTGTCTACAATGGTCTCCAGATAGCCTTGAATGCTGCTTACGGGGGTTTTCAGTTCATGGGCAATGTTTTGGGTCAATTGCCTTTTAAGTTGTATTTGTTCTTCTTCTTGAGTGATGTCGTTGATGCTGATTTCAAAACTTAAATCTTGGAAGATGATGCATTCAATGACGAATATTCGCCCATTTTTGTTGATATTGATTGATATTCGCTTCTCTTCTTTGTTGAAAGGAGCTTTTTGAACCTTCCCGATAAAATCGGCTATTTTTTGAAATTCGTGAATGCTAAAGATATCTTCGGTCGTCTCTAAATTGGAGTCGGAAATCAGATTACTATATTGGATAAACAGGTTGTTGACCAATATTTCTTTCTTTTCTTTAGTGAATACGCCCAACCCTTCACGTGAGGTTTGCAGATGGGTAATCAATTTTTCGCGTTCGATGTAGAGAGCTTCTTTAGTCTCTCGCAGGCGTCGGTATATCTGAATGATATGTTGGGATATTTCGCCTAATTCATTATGCGGGAAAGCCGATTGCAAGTCGGTTTCTATCGGTTCGTTTTTGTCAGCCCGCTTGGCAAATTGGCGCAATTGGGTGATAGCAGTTCCTAATCGGGAGGTGAATTGATAGTAAATGAATATCAGTACAACAGTAACGAGCAGGATGAACCAAATGTAGTGCTTGTCGGCTGCCAAGTGGTTCATCAGATCGAGGTTATAGGGAAGCGCCGAACGTATGATGTAGTTGTCGCAAAGGGTGGCTGAGTAGAAATACGTCTTGCCGGTCGATTGGGAGATTCGTCTCACATCGTATCCCTGCTTTTTTACGAGTGTTTGTTGTATTTCGGGCCTGTCGAGATGGTTGTTCATCTCCACGCTGTCTTTGATGTTATCATACAGGATGTTGCCTTGTAAGTCTATGAGTGTCACACGCAAGCCTTCGTCGGAGTAGCGGGCCATGTAGTTGTTTAGGAATGTGCACCACACGTCCTCGCGGAGATTGTGCAACTCTCTCGACAAGTCCTCGTTAAAGTCTTGTAATTGCAGGTTGAGAAGTTCTATCTTATACATCTTCTCACGCTGGTATTGGTAAGTGATGACACTTGCCGCAAAAATGAGAAATAACAAAATGACCGAGAGAAATAATCTCCGGCTGAACGAAAGGAAGTGACTGCACTTAGTCGGCTTCAAAACAATACCCATATCCCAAACGTGTTACAATGCATTTGCCATATTCACCTATTTTCTTTCTCAGACGTGTGATATTCACGTCGATAGTGCGATCCAGCACATATACTTCATCACTCCAGACTTTGTTCAAGATGTCTTCGCGTGAGAAGACGCGTCCTTTGTTTAGCAGCAGGAGCTGAAGAATTTCGAATTCTTTCTTGGTGAGGGGCGTTTCTTCTCCATTGATGACAACTTTTTTCTTGACGATATCCAGTGTCAAGGTCTTATAGGTCAGTTGCTCTACCGATTGTTCGAAGTCATTGGCGTTGGTTCTTCTTAGCACCGCTTTGACGCGAGCAGCCACTTCGCGCAGAGAGAAGGGCTTGGAGATGTAATCATCGGCTCCCAGATTGAAGCCTGTGATGGTGTCATTCTCCGTGTCGCGTGCCGTGATGAAAATGATCGGTACTTGAGCCGTGGCAGGGTCTTGCTTCAGCATGTTGGCCAGTTTGAATCCTGATATTTCTCCCATCATGACATCGAGCAACATCAGGTTGTAGCTGCCGATGTCCTTTCGCAAGGCTTCTTCGGCAGAGTTGGCCGTATCTACGGTATACCCTTCGTTCTCGAGGTTGAACTTCAGTATTTCGCACAAGTCTTCTTCATCGTCTACAACTAATATTCGGTAGGTCTTCATTGTTCTATTTCTTTTTAATGTGTTACAAATGTAAGGCTTATTTTTGGTTGCTGCAAAAATGAGGGCTTTTTATTACGGTAGGATGAAACAGATGTTACATTCTGATTACATCACCGGTTAGAGTAGAAAGAAGCCTTGTTTTTACAGGGATTGTTTGCAAATAAACAGGGGGAATGTTACCTTTGCGCATGAATGACGAAGTATGTTTTTGAAAAAAAGGACATGGATATGGGACATAGTAAGAAGTTTATAGCGCCGGGCGCTTGGTTCTCCATGGAGTATCCGATGGCATGGAGTGAGTTTGAGGACGCCGAGGGCTCTTTCCTCTTTTATAATCCGGACACGTGGACGGGCAATTTCCGCATCTCGGCTTATCGGGGGGATGCCACGTATGGCAAGGATTCGGTGGAGCAAGAATTGCGGGAGAATCCTTCGGCCGTACGGACTGACGTCGGTGGGCGTGCTTGCGCGTACAGCCGGGAGATGTTCATGGAGGAAGGTACCTACTATACATCGCACATCTGGATCGTAGGCATGGACGATTTGGCTTTCGAGTGTACGTTTACGGTTCGCAAGGGGGCATCCGTGGCCGAAGCCGAGCAGGTGATTCGTACCTTGGAACCGCGCAAGGCCGATGTGAAATATCCGGCAGAAATCATCCCCGTCCGTTTGCTGGAAATCTTCCGCATCGACGAAGCCTACGAGTGGGTGGAGAAGACGGTGAAGGAAGTGCAGAAGAAAGACTTTCAAGGCATCGAGGAAGACATCCCCCACATGCAGCAACTGGTGGACGAGGGTTTGATAGGGCCTAAAAAGAAGGAAGGCTGGTTGTCGCTAGGCATCGTGTTGTGTGTCATCCTGGCTAACGAGATAGACGGATGGGAGTGGCGCACGCTGATTGATGGCAATCGGGAAGCTCCCATTTTGTGGCATGTCGATTCGGGCCGATGGGTAGACCCGATGAAGTTGGTGTGGAGTAAAGTGAAGGCCGGTGAGCCGGTCGATTTGGCTCAAGCCTACTTGTCGGTCCTTTCTTCTAATTTATAAAATCATATCACACAGGTATCATGACTCCGATTCTTCAAGTGGAAAATCTGACTAAGTCGTTTGGCGATTTGGTCTTGTTTGAGCATATATCCTTTGGCTTGGCTGAAGGACAACGGGTAGGTTTGATAGCCCGCAATGGCAGTGGAAAGTCCACTTTGCTGAATATCCTGGCCGGCCGCGAAGGTTATGAAGCAGGCACGCTTTCTTTCCGTCGGGATGTGCGGGTGGGCTATTTGGAGCAAAGTCCCAGTTATCCTGCCGGCTTGACGGTGCTCGAGGCCTGTTTTCATCATGGCAATCCTACCGTAGAGCTGATTAAAGAGTATGAACGCTGTATGTCTACCGAAGGTAACCCAGGCTTAGAGCAGTTGTTGGAGCGTATGGACCATGAGAAAGCGTGGGACTATGAGCAGAAAGCCAAGCAAATCCTTTCGCAACTGAAGATACGTGACTTCAACCAACGGGTAGAGCAGCTTTCGGGAGGACAGCTCAAACGGGTAGCGTTGGCCAATGCCCTCATAACCGAGCCCGATTTGTTGATGCTCGACGAACCTACCAATCATCTGGATTTGGACATGACCGAGTGGCTGGAAGAGTATCTGCGTCGTACGAATCTCACTTTGCTCATGGTGACTCATGACCGCTATTTCCTTGACCGGGTATGCTCCGAAATCATGGAGATAGACGACCGGACCTTGTATCGATATAAAGGGAATTATAGTTATTACCTGGAGAAGCGTCAGGAGCGCATCGATGCGCGGACGGTAGAAGTGGAGCGAGCCAACAACCTCTATCGGACAGAGTTGGAGTGGATGCGGCGAATGCCTCAAGCACGGGGACATAAAGCCCGTTATCGGGAGGAAGCTTTCTATGAGCTAGAAAAAGTGGCCAAGCAGCGTTTCCGTGAATCTGGTGTAAAGTTGGATGTCAAAGCCTCTTATATCGGCAACAAGATTTTTGAAGCTGACCATTTGTGTAAGTCTTTTGGTTCGATGAAGATTTTGGATGATTTCTCCTACATCTTTGCCCGGTATGAGAAGATGGGTATAGTAGGGGATAATGGTACAGGTAAATCTACTTTCCTCAAGTTACTGATGGGGATTGAAAAGCCGGATAGTGGCAGTCTTGACATCGGTGAAACCGTGCGTTTTGGATACTATGCCCAAGAGGGGCTTCAGTTTGACGAGCAGATGAAAGTCATCGATGTGGTGCGTAACGTGGCCGAGGTCATTGAACTGGGAGACGGACGCAAGTTGACGGCTTCTCAATTCCTGCAACACTTCCTTTTTACACCGGAAACGCAATATAGCTATGTGTATAAGTTGAGCGGAGGAGAGCGCAGGCGGCTTTATTTGTGTACGGTGCTGATGCGGAACCCCAACTTCCTTGTGTTGGACGAGCCAACCAATGACTTGGATATTGTTACTCTGCAAGTGTTGGAGGAGTATTTGCAACATTTTGGCGGGTGTGTCATTGTGGTGAGTCATGATCGTTATTTCATGGATAAAGTAGTCGATCATTTGTTGGTTTTCAATGGTGGGGGAGATATTCGCGATTTTCCCGGTAACTATACACAATATCGAGAATGGAAGGAGGCTAAGGAGCGTCATGACCGTGAACAGCAGGCCGCTTCCAAACCTATGTCGGAAGAACGGACTCCGAAACGTCGTGCCGAAGGAAAGCGCCGCATGACTTTTAAGGAACGAAAGGAATATGAAAGTCTGGAGCTGGAGATTGCAGCTTTGGAAGACGAAAAGAAAGAGTTAGAACAAGCTTTATGCAGTGGTTCACTAACCGTGGACGAACTGACCGAGAAATCCAAACGCCTTCCTGTGGTAGATACATTAATTGATGAAAAAACGATGCGGTGGCTCGAATTGAGCGAATTAGAATCTTGATAGTTACCATGAAGCCAATTACTCTTACCAATTATCATAGTCATTCCCTTTATTGCGACGGACGTGCGTCGATGGAAACTTTTGTGCGTTTTGCTTTGAGTCGTGGTTTCACGTCATACGGTTTTTCTTCCCATGCCCCTTTGCCTTTTCCTACGGCTTGGACGATGGATGGGGATCGGATGGATGATTATTTCGATGAATTTCGTCGGTTAAAGCAGAAATATGCCAATCGTATAGAACTTTATATAGGTTTGGAGATCGATTACCTGAGCGAGGAACATAATCCTGCTTCAGCCTATTTCCGTCGCTTGCCATTGGATTATCGAATCGGTTCTGTCCACCTGTTGCGTGATGAACAAGGCCAAGTGGTCGATGCAGATTTACCTGCCGATAAGTTCCGTCAAATGATTGCTTGCCATTTCTCCGGCGATGTGAAGTCAGCCGTACAGCAATATTATCAGCGTTCTTTGCGCATGATTGAACAGGGAGGCTTCGACATTGTGGGACATGCTGACAAGATCCATTATAATGCTTCTTATTGTCGTCCGGGCATCTTGGATGAGCCTTGGTATGACCAACTGGTATGTGGTTATTTTCAGGAGATTGCCCGACGGGGATATCAAATGGAAATCAATACCAAAGCTTATTCAGATTTAGGTGTCTTCTATCCCCATGAGCGTTACTTTCCTCTTTTACACGACTTGGGTATCCAAGTACAAGTAAACACCGATGCCCACTATCCCGATCGCATAGATAGTGGTCGTACACAGGCACTTCATGCTTTGAAGCGTGCCGGTTACGACCAGGTGATGGAACTGCACGAAGGGCATTGGTGTGAGAGGTCTCTTTGAAGAAACTTTTTTAGCCTTTGGCCTCCTGATAAATGAAACGTTTAATGCTCTTCTTAGCTGTCTTTTCGAATTCCTCGAAGTGAATCTTCACTTTGGTAATTTGGCTATAGGAGGGGAGATGCTGATTCAACTCCGCACAATTCTCCTCCATGGCCTCTTCAATGTCCGACTGCTGCAAGCCGTGGGCAAAGGCATCTTCAAAATCAGGATAGATGAGAGCCACCAACTTTTCTTTCTGCAATACAATGAGCGATTCGGATACGTAAGGCATGTTGTTTAGCTTGCTTTCTATCTCCTCGGGATAAATGTTCTGTCCGCTGGAGGTGAGTAGCATGTTCTTGCTCCGACCACGTACGGTTACGTTTCCGTTGCCATCCATGGTACCTAAGTCACCCGTATGTAGCCAGCCGTTAGCATCGATGATTTGTGCCGTAGCTTCGGGATTTTTGTAATAGCCCAGCATCATATTCTCGCCCCGGCAGATGATTTCGCCTGCCCGGTTGGCCGGGTCACTGGAGTCAATGCGTACTTCCATGCGTGAAGCGGCTTTGCCACACGAAGCCAGTTTCAGGTCTTGCCAGCGGCTGGAGCAGATAATGGGACCGCATTCGGTCATACCATAAGCAATGGTATAGGGGAATCCTATCTGTTTGAGGAAGCGTTCGACGTCGGCATTGAATGGAGCGCCACCGATGATGATGTCGTTGAAGTGTCCACCGAATATCTCCATGGCAGCCTTCCGGGCCGAGTCCTTAATCATGTCGTTGACGATGGGAACGTGAAGAAGCAGCTTACCGATGGTGTTGTCCACGCGTGGCAAGATGTTCTTCTTGATAATCTTCTCTACGATGAGGGGCACAGACGAGATGATGCGTGGCTTGATGTCGGCAAATGACTGGGCAATGATTTTCGGCGAGGGCATTCGGGTGAGGAAGTACAGGTGCGCCCCGGCGCAGAAGCCATAGAGAAAATCATACGTCATACCGAACACATGTCCCAGCGGAAGCATGGCCACGATACGGTCACCTGGATGGATGGGACGCATCTCAAAACAATAGTTTACGTTGGAAAGGATACTGCGGTAGGGGAGCATGACACCCTTTGAATAGCCCGTCGTGCCCGATGTATAGTTAATGATGATCAACTCTTCGGGCGATTGTTCCCGGCGGTAGTGTACGTGCTCGGGACGGAAGTTGCGGGGATAGCGTTGACCGTAGAGGACATTGCGATGCTCGAAGGCATCTAGCAGATGTTCATCGCGACAGACTACCGGTGTAAAATCTGTCATCAGTACGATGCCTACCAGTTCGGGCATCATATCTTCGTTCAAGTTCTCCCACACTTGGTCGCCTACAAAGAGCAATTTGGCTTCGGAGTGGTTGACGATGTTGTGGATGTTGTCTGCCTTGAATTCGTGCAGGATGGGGACAATAACTGCCCCGTATGTGATGGTGCCCAGGAACGTCACCGCCCAATGGGCACTGTTGCGCCCGCAGACGGCTATTTTATCGCCCGGTCGGATGCCCGCACTCTCCAGCACGATGTGAAATTTCTCTATCTTTCGGGCTACGTCTTTATATTGTAGGGTGGCTCCTTTGTAATCGGTCAGTGCATTCATATTCCAGTTGCGGACAATGCTCTGTTCTATCATACCGATGAAGCTTTGCTCTCTTTCCATTCCTTATCTAATTGCACATTTAATGATAATTTGCGCAAAGATAGGGCTTCTATGAATGCAAAACAAGTGGTAGCATCATTTTTAGTCGAAGTGCATGCATTTCTGGTCGATTCTGTTGTTGAACTTACGTTAGTTTATAGCATAATAGAATAAGGTGAAAATGAGAATGTAAAGCAAAAAAACTTAAATGACTCATACTTTTGACCGGATCATGTGTTTTCATTCAACAGCATTTGCTAAACCTAAATGCCTAATTGTAACTGATGGCAAAACCTTGAATTATCTTTCAAAATGTCATAAATTTACTTGTTTTGCTGACTCTACTGTTTCTTCATTCCTGGAAAACATGTGTTAAAGACTGTAAAATAAAGTCTCCCAATGCGTCACATACGATGTTTTGGGGCAAAACATTGCTTCTTCCGGGACATCACATTGCTTCTTCCGGGGGTAAATAAGCAACCTTCCACGGGTAATTGGACAACTACCCATGGGTAGTTAAGCGGTTTTTACGGGTAAATTTGTCAAGATTCAGAAAGAAATGCGGGGATTTCGGGCTTCTACAGGTCGTTTTCCGCTCTATTTCACGTGTTTCCAAGTGTTAAATTTAGGTTTATTTCCTTGTAAATGAGCGGGAAAGGCCGTTTTTCTTTCGTTTGAAATCCACCGGGACGTACTTCGGTCGGAAATACGCGATTCTCAGCGATTGGGAAAGTCAAAGTGTCAGAATGACAGATGGAAGTTTTCAGCCTTGTAGTCTTGTCAACTAATACGTTGAGCACTTGCGAAGCTTAAATCAAGCCATCATGTCGATCTACTTCAAAGTAGTTTTGACTTGTAAATAACAGGAGCGGTCGGTATACGGCCAAAAGTCCCGCCAAGGGCGAGGCTAATGGCCGACCAACCAATCAATCAAAGCAATACACATCATAGTTTCACAGAACCTGTGTGCTATACACATTTACAAAGATAAGTCGAATGGGCGTATAGTTGTACCCCGTGCCGTCAGTTTTTTATGTCCGTTTCTGGGTGAATAGTGTCCCATAGAGCGATCAAAGGATGCGTTTGCAGGCATTGACTTGGAAGAATTCGTCGAGCACTGTCTGGTAGTTTCCCTGTAGCATGATGTGATGGTTGCCCAAGGGGTTACGCAGGAAGTAGTCGGCTGATGTGTGCAGGCGGACGCGTACTTGGGTGCGGCACATATTGATGTAATTGGTGTTCTCAGTCAGCGTTCCCGTAGTTAGGTAGTACTCGTCAAGGCTTTCGCCACCACACTTGATGAGAGTAACGTCGCCCGTGGGAAGCAGTCCTTGTATGCCGATGCTGGCGTCAGTTTCGAAGTGGGTGCGCAGAATGAACTGTTCGGTCTGTTTCAGGCCAATGGTGCAGTGGCTCAAGACTATCTCGTTGGTGCGTGCGTTGATGAGCGAGGGATTGGCCATAAAAGCGGGCTTGCCGGTAAGTGCGTGTACGGCGAGCATGGTGAAGATAGCTTGCAGGTCGCCTTCGCATCCGGCTGTGATGCCTTCGTCGTTGAGCAGAGCGAGGGCAAGGCATCCGGTGGTTCCCACCTGTTCAGTCAGCTTGAAGCAGCTGAGGGTGAGGGCGGTGAGTTGATGGTCGCTGACGATTTGCTTCAAGGCTTTGTACAGGCGCATGGCGTTGATGAGGTCTTCGGGCTGAGCATCGCGGCAGGCCAATGCGCGTGAAGCCAACTCGGCGGTGGCTTCGCCCACTTCATCGTCGGTGATGGACCGGTATCGCTTGATGACTTGTTCCAGCGGTATGTCCACATAGTCCATGCCCCATCGCCGTTTGGCCAATAGATAATCCACGTTGCTTGCCACGAGCCACGGCGCAGGTGTCCCGATGACGCCAATGCGCGAGCCGTATAGTTTACGTTGTGCCTTGAAGTTGTTGTAGAGTACGAAGATACGTTTGACGATTTCCGTCAGTTCACCGTGCAGTATTTCGCTCTTCATCCCTCTGTCGCGCAGCCAGGACGATATCTCCAATGCAGCAGCTAATGAGTTCTGCATGCCATCGGCCAGCATGACGGCAGGGCGAGGCAACTGTTCGAAATGCTGTATGACAAGTCGCTCCACACCTCCCGATGCAATAAATAGCAGGCTGAAGTCTTCGGGCTTCAAGGTACCCATTTCCTTATAGTCGACAAAGCGGATGGTAAAGTATTTCTCCAGTTCGGTCAGCACGATCTCATGCGAACTGTAGATGGTTGATTGCTTATGCAGATGCGAAGCAAAGGTGATTAAATTGATGATCATGATATGGTTTAAAGTTAGTACTCTTAAGTCACTTCAAAGATAGGTGTTTATTTCCATTCTGCCACAACCTTTTTAACATCGATAAGGTTTTTAAAGTTTTTATGCTCCTGTGGCTTCGCTTTCTGAAATAATTATGTACTTTTGCCACCTGAATACATTGTTTAACTGATATTAGAACGAATCATTCATGCCGAAAATATCTATCCGAGGCACAGAAATGCCTGCGTCTCCTATCCGGAAACTTGCCCCACTGGCCGATGCTGCCAAACAGAGGGGGATACATGTCTATCACTTGAACATCGGGCAACCAGACCTACCTACGCCACAAGTAGCCATAGATGCTATCCATAACATCGACCGTAAGATACTGGAATATAGTCCCAGTGCCGGTTACCGCAGCTATCGTGAGAAACTGGTGGGTTACTATGCGAAGTATAATATCCGCCTGACTGCCGATGACATTATCATTACGTCGGGAGGGTCGGAAGCTGTACTATTCTCCTTCCTGGCTTGTCTGAACCCGGGGGATGAAATCATTGTCCCCGAACCGGCTTATGCCAATTATATGGCCTTTGCCATCTCGGCAGGAGCGAAGATACGTACCATTGCCACCACCATTGAGGAAGGTTTCTCGCTACCCAAGGTAGAGAAGTTCGAGGAGCTCATCAACGAGCGCACCCGGGCTATCCTTATTTGCAATCCCAACAACCCTACGGGCTATCTCTATACCCGTCGTGAGATGAATCAGATACGCGACCTGGTGAAGAAGTACGACCTCTTCCTCTTTTCCGACGAAGTGTATAGAGAGTTCATCTATACAGGTTCGCCCTATATCTCGGCCTGTCACTTAGAGGGCATCGAACAGAATGTGGTGCTTATCGACTCCGTATCGAAGCGTTACTCGGAATGTGGCATCCGCATCGGGGCGCTGATTACGAAGAACAAGGAGATACGTGATGCCGTAATGAAGTTTTGCCAAGCACGGCTCAGCCCTCCTCTCATTGGTCAGATTGCAGCTGAAGCATCCTTGGATGCGGGCGAGGACTACCTGCGCGAGACTTACGATGAATATGTGGAGCGACGTAAATGCTTGATAGACGGGCTGAACCGCATCCCCGGCGTCTATTCACCCATACCGATGGGGGCTTTCTATACAGTGGCACGCCTGCCGGTGGACGACTCCGACAAGTTTTGTGCCTGGTGTTTGTCCGACTTTGAATACGAGGGAGAGACGGTCTTCATGGCCCCTGCATCAGGTTTCTATACGACTCCGGACGCCGGACGTGACGAGGTTCGTATTGCCTATGTGCTCAAGAAAGAAGATCTCACCCGGGCTCTCTTCATTCTGCAAAAGGCTTTGGAGGCGTATAACCGTAAGGCATAACCCGCTATGTCCCTATCTTTCTTCATCGCCAGACGCATCTATCATGGGCATGAGGCCGACCAGCAGATGTCCCGGCCTGCGGTGCTTATTGCCATGACGGGCATTGCCATCGGCTTAACGGTCATGATGATAGCCGTGTTCGTCATTGTCGGATTCAAGCAAGAGGTAAGGGACAAAATAGCCGGGTTTGCTTCTCACCTGCAAGTAAGTAACCTGGAGGCAACCACGCCCTATGAGTCCCGGCCCATCACCGTCGGTAAGGAGTTGTGGCAACGCTTGGAGGACGATGCTGATGTGATCCGGGTGCAGCGCTACTCCACCAAGGCGGGAATGGTGAAAACATCCGATGCCTTCCAGGGCGTGATGCTGAAGGGAATAGGATCGGAATACGACACGGAGTTCCTTCGCCGGCACCTGAAAGAGGGAGAGATACCACAGTTCAGCGACACGGCATCGTCCAATCAAGTGCTCCTGTCGCGGACGATGGCCGATAAACTGCAACTGAAGCTGGGCGACAAAGTAGACGCATACTTCATTCAGGACAACATCAGGGCACGCCGGTTGCAGATTGTCGGCATCTACCAAACCGACCTTTCGGAGTATGACAACCTCTTTTTAATAACCGACCTGCATACCGTGAACCGCCTGAACCGATGGGAAGACAATCAGTGTACGGGGCTGGAACTGACCGTGGCCGAATATGACCGGCTGGAAGACATAACCTGGCGCCTGGGCACTGACTTGGCCAACTGGGAAGACCCTACGGGGCAACGCCTGTGCGTCCTGAACATAGAGCAACTCAACCCCGCCATATTCGCCTGGCTAGGTATACTCGACGTCAACATCTGGGTAATCTTGGTGCTGATGATGGGCGTGGCGGGCTTCACTATGATTGCGGGGTTGCTCATCATCATCATAGAGCGGACATCGATGATTGGCGTCCTGAAGTCCTTAGGGGCCAATAACCGGACCATCCGAAGCCTGTTCCTGTGGTTTGCCGTGTTCCTCATCGGACGGGGAATGCTGTGGGGCAATGTCATTGCACTCGCCTTCTATGCCTTGCAAAGGTGCTTCGGGATATTCCGCTTGGATCCGGCCACGTACTACATGGATACCGTCCCCGTCGCCTTTAACCTCTGGGCTTACCTGCTGCTCAACTTGGGCACCATGGCGGCTTCCGTGCTGATGTTGGTGGGGCCTTCCTACTTGATAACGCGGATTAGGCCGGCTGATTCCATGCGTTACGAATAACCCTTTCCTTATATCCATACTGACTTATTTGCGCAAGAATTCTTGCTTGCCGTGCAGGAGGCAGTACAGTTTCCAGCGAAGGGACTGTAGCGGCTGAAGCACATCATACACCGGAAGGCTGAGCCAGTAGCGGCGTTGTTCGCCCAAGGCTTTGGCCGTGCGGTTGATGATGGTGGCCTGAAGGGCAAACCGCATCAGGAAGAGTCCCGCTCCCATGCCTGCCAGGACCCAATTCCGTTGCAAGAGACTGAGGACTACACAGGCTATCCATGACAGATGGAACAGCAACCGGGTCATGGTCTCGAAGCCGAGGAGATACTTACTGCTACCACGGTAGAGGGCCGAAGTCACGGTGTAACCGATTTTCTCCTCCCGCCAATCCTTCTTCCGCGTTACGACGGAGGCCTGCATCACCGCTTGTGCATCGGTCTCCACCCGCGTGTTGTGACCGTTTGCCACCTGATTGATGAAGAGGTCGTCATCGCCTTTTTCCAGGGTGAGGTAGGTGGAGAAGCCTTTCCGGGACAGGAACAAGCTCTTCCGATAGGCCAGGTTACGGCCGATGCCCATGTAGGGGTGACCCGCCAAGGCCATGCCCAAGTAGCGCATCGAGCCGAACAGATTATCGTATGCCACCCGACTGCGGAACAGGCCCTTCGCATCCTCATGGCGGCTGTAACCCAGCACCACCTGCGTCTGTGGGGTGAAGTTGCGGGCCATCAGGCGCAGCCATTGGTCGCTCACAGGCCGACAGTCCACCTCCGTCATCAGGAGCCAGTCATACTTGGCTGCACGCATACCCAGGGTCAAGGCCAACTTCTTCCGGCTTATGTAGCGGGAAGAATCGGGAATGAAACTATGGTAAAGGTGCCTGTGCTCCTGCTCCAGTTGGGTCAGGAAATCATCGCTTTTACCGATGGGGCCGTCGTTTATCACGATTACCTCGTAGCAGGGGTAGTCCTGCGTCAGGAGCAGAGGCAGATTACGGTGCATCTGGTCTACCTCATCCCTGGAGTAGAGGATGATGGACACCGGCGGCAGTTCCCTGCTGAAGTCCTGCGGATGGGAGGCTACAGATCGTTGGCGGCGGATGATGCGAGGATAGAGAGTGAGGTAATAGATGGCTTGGATGATGAAACATAGACAGGCTGAAACCAAGCACGTACGCCCGATGAAATCGACTGAAATTGCTTCCATATAAATCTTCTATACTAGCTGAGTAAGATTGGGTTACGGAGGCAAAGGTACGCATTTCCTGCCTTTCCGCCGCAACCCTGTGAGGTTTTTTTTATTACTCCCCGATAACGGGCACCGTCAGCAGGCGACACTGCGGGAAATGCTCGCCGAGGTAGCTTTGCAGGTACCGGAACGTATCGCGGCTGATGGTGGTGTCCTCCTGCACGGGGTAGCTGTTGTAGAGCACGTAGTCCAGCACCAGACCGCGCCTCTGGATGGCCTCCAGGCTGAGCAGCGTGTGGTTGATGCTGCCCAGCTTCCCCGAAGTGACGAGGATGAGGGGGTAGTGGTGCTCGGCCACGTAGTCGATGGTGAGGTACGTGCCCAGCAGGGGGACCATCAGTCCGCCGGCACCTTCCACCAGCACCACGTCATAGCGACGTGCCAGTTCGGCCGTGGCCCGTTCTATCTGCCCAAAGTCCACATCGCGTCCCTCCAGCCGCGCGGCCAGGTCCGGGGAAGCGGGGTAGCGAAATATCTGCGGTATGGTAAGTCCTTCCACATCCTCGGGTAGGGGGGCTATGCCCATGATTCGGCGGTGCATCTCAATGTCCTCGCTGCGTCCCACGTTACCCGTTTGGATGAATTTCTGAGTAATGATTCGTCGCCCGGTCCGGGCCCATTCCTTGGCCAGCCAGCCGGTGCAATAGGTTTTGCCGGCATCGGTGTCTATGCCAGTTACGAAGTAAATGTTCTTGTCCATACGTCTTAGTTTATTTTAGTTTACAAATCAGTATCTTTTCTCTACGGCCTGTTTATGGCTCGGTTCGCAATTTTTTATCGCTTCGGATGCTCTCTTTTCAGGCCGAATCCATTCCTGTTTTTTACCTCCTCCGAAATCTTGACAATGTGCCCCAGAAGGCCTTCTGAGCGGGGTTCAGACCCCCCTTAGGCAAAGGATATACCTTTGGTAGGCTAAGGATATACCTTTTCTAGGCATGGGTTGGAAGGGTTGTATTTTCACTTACTGATGGCGATTAAGTAGAGTGGTTGGTAAGTCAAGATTACTCCCTGACGGGTACTGAATCGCTCTATGTATCGGTTAGTAAAAGATACGAACCTTTCACGGCTCCATACGTGCTTGGTGGTTCCCGTGACGCCTGTCATGCGTAGATGGCGCAGGACGTCGGTGGGGCTGGGGAAGTGGAGGACTTCCTTCTCCTCGTCGACCAAGAGCAGTCGGAATCCGGCTTTTTCCAGCCATCGGGCTAACTGCGAGGGCGGCGGGTAGGGGAGTCCCTGCCCGGTCAGGCTGCGTATCTCCTGCAGATTGTCGCCGCCGAAGGTGCTCACGGCCAGTATGCCATCGGGCCTCAGCAGGCGACGGGCACGGTGAAAGAAGGCATCGGGCCGGATGAACCATTGCAGGGTGGAGCAGGAGGTGAGCAGGTCCAGCCCGTCGGGCATGGGGCACGACTCGGCATCGCCCGCCTCGAAAGTGACGCCCGCGTGGCCCGTCAGGTCGTCCAGGCACAGGGCCATCTCGGGGCAAAGGTCGTTGAGGTGAAGCATCGAGGGGCGATAGGTGTCCCACAGGATTCGGGAGTAAAGGCCGGTTCCGCAGCCAAACTCCACCACACGGTCGGCTGCCAGGCCGGGCACGGTCGCCGTCAGACGGGCGCTCATGCGCTCGGCCACCTGCTGTTGCACCCGGGCTTCGCGGCTATACGTCGCACGGGCGCGGGCGAATCGTTCGGCTATCAGCTGTTTATCCATCGGTCCTGCAAGTAATATCGGAACAACTCGGGTTGATAATGGGCGCCGGGCAGGCTGCGGAGCACCACGGCCCGTTCCTGCCAGTAGTTCAGCTGGTTCGCGCCCGGCACTATGACGTCCTCACGCGCCACTACGGCCTCGGTCCAGGCGGGTTCGGGCTGGGGCAGGGTTTCGTTCAGATGCTGCACCTGCATCAGTTCCTCCCGAAGCTCGCTCACGGGGCGACGGGGCGACACTTCCAAGAAACCCCGCAGCACCTCGGTATCGGCGCACATGTCGCGCAGGAACAGGTGGAGCCGCTTATCGTTCAGTTTCCGGGCCATGTTGTCATACACCTCAGGTGGGATGCCATAGTGCGGACTGATGATAAAGGGCGTGCCGTTGATGGCCACGCTCGTGAGGATGGGAACGTCCAGGCCGGGCAGGATATGTGATGCCGCCCATACGCCCATGGACCAGCCCACGACGTGAACCTCGCTATAGCTGCTCAGGAGCGAGGCATCAAAACTGAGGTCGCGGTAGTCATAACAGAGCATAAAGTCGATTCCCTCCGGCTGGTATTGCCGGAAGGGCGTAGGATCGCAGGCCCATCCAGCGAAGAAGAGCAGCAGCCGGGACGAGCCTTGTCGGAGTAAGGTTACTTGTTTCATGTGCTAAAGGTGTGATGTTTTATAGGTTATCAATCAGATGGTTTATCTCCTCATCCGTAAGGTCGGCCCGGAGGGAGATGCGGATGCGAGCCGACCCCTCAGGCACCGTGGGTGGACGGACCGGCAGGGCATGGATGCCCCTTCGGCGCATTTCCCCGGCTTGGGTCACGGTGCGGTCGCTTTCCCCCACGAGGAGGGGGATGATGTGGCTGGTGGAGAGGTCCTTCCTGCCGCGGCTGATGAGGGCCTGATGCACCTTCTCGGACAGGAAGGCGAGGCGACGGCGTCGGTCTGCCATCCCGCCCAGCCGGCGAATCACAAAGAGGCTCCAGGCGACCACCACGGGCGGAAGTGCCGTAGTATATATGAACGGGCGTACCTTATTAATAAGGAAATCGCGGCTCAGGCGGTTGCATACCACAAATGCCCCGGCGGAAGCGGCCGCCTTCCCCAGGGTCCCGACGAGGAAATCAATGGACGGAATACAGTCTGCTTCCTCGGCGCATCCCAACCCCCTCGCCCCCCTTACGCCGAAGGCATGCGCCTCGTCCAGGTAGAGCAGTACGTGGGGATAGCGTTCCTTCAAGGACACGAGCCGGGCCAAGGGTGCTTCGTCGCCATCCATGCTAAAGAGGCTTTCGGTGACGATGATGAGGTTGTCATACGCCCCGGCGTGTTGTTGCAACAGCTTCTCCAGGTGCTGCATGTCGTTGTGTCGGTAGCGATAGTAGGGTACCCCTGCCAGCTTGATACCGTCAATCAGGCTGGCATGCACCAGTTTGTCGGCGAGGATGAGGGTATCCCTCCGGGCGATGGCGGGCAAGATGCCCGTGTTGGCATGGTATCCGCAATCGAAGAGGAGGGCTGCCTCCCGGTGGTAAAGCCCGGCCAATTCGTGCTCCAGTTCCTCAAAGACGGGGAAGTTGCCCGTCATCAGCCGTGAGGCCGAAGCGCTGGGGACGAAGTGCCGGACATCTAATGTATCGAGGAATTCCTGCCTCAGAGCGATGTCGGCGGCGATTCCCAAGTAGTCGTTCGAGGCCAGGTTCAGCAGTTTCTCCTGCCCGGAAGCGATGTATCTGCCTTCGTGTTGCATCCGGTTCAGGGCCCGCAAGTTACCTTGGGCCTGCAACAAGTCAAGTTCTTGTTGCATCAGTTGGTAGATGTGCATAGGCTTATAGCTGACTGACAATGCGTAGCAAGCCACCGGTGAGCTTCGTCAGTTGTTCCGGTTCGATGATGAATGGCGGCATGAGGTAGACCAGCCTGCCGAAGGGCCGCACCCAGATACCTTCCTCGACGAATCGCCGTTGCATCCAGGCCATGTCTACAGGCTGACGGGTTTCTATCACCCCTATGGCCCCCAGTACGCGCACGTCGGCCACCTGCGGCAGTTCCTTGGCAGGTTGCAGCTCCCGACGCAGTTGCTGACTGATGCGCTCCACCTTCCCTTGCCAGTCATACTCGGGGGAGGTAAGCAGCCGGATAGAAGCACAAGCACAGGCGCAGGCCAGGGGATTACCCATAAACGTAGGCCCGTGCATGAAGCAACCCGGCGCGTGATTGCTGATGGTGTCCGCCACTTCATTGGATGCCAATACGGCCGAGAGGGTCATGTATCCGCCCGTCAAGGCTTTGCCGATGCATAGGATGTCCGGTTCGGTGCCGGCATGCTCCCAGGCGAATAGCTTCCCGGTGCGTCCGAAGCCCGTGGCAATCTCGTCAAAGATGAGCAGGATGCCATATTCATGACATAGCTTGACGGCTTCGCGCAAGTACTGCGGATGGTAAAACCACATGCCTCCTGCCCCCTGCACAATAGGCTCGAGGATGAGCGCGGCCAACTCCTGATGGTGTTCCTCGATGACCTTCCGCAGCGGCAGTATGTCCTCAGGGTCCCATGGGCCGTCATAGCGCGAGTGTGGCTGCGGTACGAAGAACCTCACCGGCAGGGCACTACCGAAGAGCGAGTGCATCCCCGTCACCGGATCACATACGGACATGGCATTCCATGTATCGCCATGATAGCCCGAACGGATGGTGACGAAATTGGTCTTCTGCGCCTTGCCTTTGCCATACCAGTACTGCACGGCCATCTTTAAGGCTACTTCCACGGCCACCGAACCCGAATCCGCATAGAATATCTTCTGCATGGAGGGAGGTACCAAGGGCAGCAGCAGACGCCCCAACTCAATGGCCGGTTCATGGGTTAAGCCGCCGAACATGACATGCGCCATCTGCTTCAGTTGCTCTTCCACGGCCCGGTTCAGCACCGGATGGTTGTAGCCATGCACCTGACACCACCAGGACGACATGCCTTCCACCAAGGTCTCTCCGCTCTCCAAGGTTATAGTGGCTCCCTGTGCCTGCTTTACCTTATACACCGGTAGGGGGTGGGTGGTGGAGGTGTAAGGATGCCATAGATGTTCGCGGTCGAAGGACGAGTCACACAGTCGGTATCCGGCTTCGCGCACCAACTGCTTGTCCTCGGCCACTTTCGAGCCGAGCGTGGTCAGCAAATCCCCTACGATGGCGGAGTTGATACCTACGTACAAAGCCTTCTTCACAGCCGACGGGCTTAGCTGTGACCTTCCGCCTGCAAAGCGCAAATAAGCCGTGGGATTGATGAAACGGAACAGGGCGATGGTGGTCAGCACCTCTTCCTCGGACAGGGGCTCCTGGTGCTCGAGCGGCGTTCCCTGAATGGGGCTGAGCAGATTCAGCGGGATAGAAGCTATATTCAGCCGGCGCAAGGTGAAGGCCAACTCGATACGTTGCTCCATCGTCTCCCCCATGCCGATGATGCCTCCGCTGCACACTTCCATGCCCACCCGCCGGGCAGCTTCGAGGGTGCGTATCTTGTCTTCTTGCGTATGGGTAGAGCAGAGTTGGGGGAACAGGCTGGGAGCCGTCTCCAGATTGCAATGATAGCGTGTCACCCCGGCCTCGTACAGAGCTTGCAAATCCTCCTCATCGGCCAGGCCCAAGGATGCACACAAGGCTATGGACGAGTGGCGACGCAGATGGCGTACGGTAGTGCATAATTGTTCAATCTGTTTTTTCGAAGGTTTTCTTCCGCTGGTCACGAGGGAGAATCGGTTTACGTCTTGCGCCTCATTGGCAAGGGCATGTTGCAGACATTGTTCAGCAGGAAGCAGGTCATAGGTGTCGGTCTGTGTGGGATAGTGTGAGGACTGTGCGCACCATCGGCAGTTCTCGGGACACCGCCCGGACTTGGCATTGATGATGGAACATAGGTCGAATTCACGTCCGGCGCGGGACACGGTAATCTCATGGGCGGCACGGTAGAGTGCCTCGCGGTCGGCTGCATGAGCGAGCCATACCGCCTCTTCGGGCGACAGGTCATGGCCTGCCAATACCCGTTGTTTCAAGGATTCAATGGTCATGTCAGATAGGTTTGGATTGGGGGATGATACCGTGTTGGTTTGTTTCCGCAGGGAACAATCGGCCACGCCCTTGGGCAAGTGCCCAATGGTCACATTCCGACCTATGCTGGCAAAGGTGGCGAAGCCCTTACGGCTCCAGCGTCGGAAGCGCAACGATGCCTGGTGTATCAGTCTCTTCTTCACGGTTTTTTCCCCTGGTTATGCTATTTATGGGTTGCAAAGATAAGGTAATTTCCCTTACGTCCTGCTTGGGACAGGCAAATCTCTCCGTCGGATTAGGGGAAAGGGTGCTCTCGTCCCCGTTGCACCTCGATACGGATGCCAAAGGAACCATCCTGCGATTTCAGTTCAAAGGCTCCTTTGAAGTTGTTCTTCTCCCAAGGCAGAGCCGATGGATTGGGTACTCTCCAGCCGTCTTTGTCATACTCGCCATAGGTATTCAGCCGCCACCCGTTTTTCAAGCGGAAGCTACCCATTTGCAGATTGTCCGTCGTGTTTCCGAACCCCAGGATGCCAAAGGGATTGCGACTGAAGTAGGGGGATCCGGAGAGGGAAAACAGGTTACTCAGTCCCGAGGAGTAGGTGACATCCGGATTCAGCCGGAAGAGGCTGCTATAATCCTTACTGGCGTCGGGGACAACCAACTTATAGGAATCCCAATCGGGTGCAGGGGGAGGCATCAGACTGTTCATGTCGAGCAGGAAGCCATCATAGCTCTTGACTTGGTCGGGAAGCATTCCTTCACCGGCCGGGGTGGCAGATTCCTTCGGCACACTTAGGGTGTCTGCACCGCTTTCGCTCTGCGCCCAAGCAGCTCTGCCGGTGAGGGTGAGGATGAGTATAAGTAAGAAACGTTTCATTGCTTTACAGGTTTTGCCCTCAAAGGTAGGGCTTTCGCTGCACACACGGAAATCCTTTCACATTATTTGATGCTATCTTTCAGTTGATGATGAGCTTATAGCCGATGCCCCGGACGTTGACGATGCGTATGTGCTCATCTTGCGAAAGCTTGTGCCGCAGTTTGGTGATGAACACATGCAGACTGCGTTGGTTGAAGAACGTATCGTCTCCCCATAGGTCAAGCAGGATGCTGCGCATGTCCACCACTTGGTCAAGGTGGACACACAGGCGGCGCAGGATTTCACTTTCCCGATAGGAGAGTAGGGTTGTTGTCCCTTGGTAAAACAACTGTTGGGTGCGGGGAGTAAAGACATAATCGCCTATCTCAAATGTGTCTTGCGGCTGAGGAGGCTGAGCCGTGCCTAGGACGCGTCCAGCCAAGGCCTTGATGCGCACAATCAGTTCCTGCATGCCGAAGGGCTTCTTCAGATAGTCGTTGCCTCCCAACTCGAATCCTTCCACCACATCATTGATAGCCGAGCGGGCGGTGAGGAAGAGTACGGGTGTCTGTGCATCGTCTTTGCGGATGCGGCGCACCATCTCGAAGCCATCCATACGGGGCATCATCACGTCGGCCACCAATACATCGGGCTTCTGCTCGTAGAAGAGGCGCAGGCCTTCTTCACCATCCCCGGCCAACCGGATGCGGAAGCCTTGTCCTTCCAACGTGTCTTTGATAATCATGGCCAGTGTCTGTTCGTCCTCCACCAGGAGAACGTTTATCCATTCATCGTTCTTCATTCTTCATTTAATATGTTTTCGCATTGCGCCTGCAATAGGACAAGCGGATTTCACCTGTTTCTTTTATTCTGATTTCCGATATTTCTTAAAGAATTGTCTATGCTGTTTTTCGTAAGATTACCGTCATGGTGAGAGCAATAGGACGAACCTTTTCGGGCTTTTCTTTCACATCCCGGATAAGAACAGTCGTCGTAATGACTCGCAAAGTCTAACAGAAAACTACACGAGGACAAAAAGACGGATAGTAGAAAGAGAAAAAGAATGTACTTTGTCGTTTGTTTGATCATAACTGCGTTTCATTTAAATATTTGATTCTTATATCATTTACCATACTTCTGATGCTTTCCCCTTATCAGACTCAACTGAAGCTATCCTTTTTTATTTGCGGAATTTGAGTGAATTTAATCGTGAATTTGCTTCCCTGTCCCGGCTCGCTCTCCACCTCCACCGTACCGCCGTGCCGTTCCGCCATGGTCTTGACATAATACAGACCGAGGCCGTAGCCCTTCACGTTGTGCAGATTGCCTGTGGGCACTCGGTAGAATTTGTCGAACACATGCGTCTGCTTCTCCTTGGCGATGCCGATGCCTTTGTCCCGCACAGCGAGGACGAATGTTCCGCCTTGTCGGTGACAATCTATTTCCACTTCAGCCCGTTCCTCGGAGTATTTGATGGCATTGTCCAGCAGGTTGCTCACGATGTTGCGGAAGTGCGTGCGGTCGGCTGTGACGGTCAGGTCGTTCGGCGTGATGTGCAAGGTGATGTGCACGGGCTTGTCGGCCTTCAGCCTGTGCTGTTCGACGAGGGGGGCGATGGCTTCGCCCACGGCAAAGGTCGTGGGATGCAGGCGGAACGTCTTGCGCCGCTCCATCGACATGGAAAGAATCTGCTCCACCAGTCCGCCGAGAATCTTCAGTTGTTCCTGGCAGACGTGCAGGTAGCGGTTGCGTTTGGCTTCGTCGGCATCCGCGCCGAAGTTCAGCAGGGCGTCGTTGGCGGCGTAGGCCACGGCGATGGGCGTCTTCAGTTCGTGGGTGATGTTGTTGGT
>CALUOT010000020.1 GCA_944322355.1 uncultured Bacteroides sp.
TGATTTCGTTGTTCTCTTGCATAATCCGATTTTACAGGCTCTTGCAGTTACACATTAAACCGGAAGTGCATGATGTCCCCGTCCTGCACCACGTAGTCCTTGCCCTCTACGGCCAGTTTACCGGCTTCGCGTACGGCGGCTTCGCTACCATATTTTATATAGTCGTCGTACTTGATGACTTCGGCGCGGATGAAGCCTTTTTCGAAATCGGTGTGGATGACACCGGCACATTGCGGAGCTTTCCAGCCCTTGCGGTACGTCCAAGCCTTGACTTCCATTTCGCCGGCAGTGATGAACGTTTCCAGGTTCAGTAGTTTATAAATAGCTTTGATGAGGCGGTTGCAACCGCTTTCCTTCAGGCCGAGGTCTTCCAGGAACATTTGTTTCTCTTCGTAGGTTTCCAGTTCGGCAATGTCGGCTTCGGTTTGGGCAGAGATAATGATAAGCTCGGCGTTTTCGCCCTGGATGGCTTCGCGCACCTGTTCCACGTAAGCATTGCCGGTAGCAGCACTGGTGTCGTCCACGTTGCAGACGTAGAGCACGGGTTTGGTAGTGAGCAGGAACATCTGCTTGGCGCAAGTCTCTTCATCTTCGTTCTCCGGTGTCACGGTGCGGGCGCTGAGCCCTTGTTCCAATGCCTCCTTGTAGCGTAGTAGCAGACCATATTCCGTTTTGGCCGTTTTGTCACCGCCTACTTTGGCTTGTTTCTCCACACGCTTGATGCGGTTCTCCACCGTTTCGAGGTCTTTCAGTTGCAGTTCGGTGTCGATGATTTCCTTATCGCGAACGGGGTTGACCGAACCGTCCACATGGACAATGTTGCCATTGTCGAAGCAACGCAATACGTGAATGATGGCATCACACTCGCGTATGTTGCCCAGGAACTGATTGCCCAGTCCCTCGCCCTTGCTGGCTCCTTTCACCAGTCCGGCAATATCTACGATGTCGCACACGGCGGGTACGATACGTCCCGGATGAACCAATTCCGCCAGTTTAGTCAGTCGCTCGTCCGGTACGGACACTTGGCCCATTTGGGCGTCGATGGTACAGAAAGGAAAATTAGCCGCCTGCGCCTTGGCGCTGGACAGACAGTTGAAGAGAGTGGACTTTCCCACGTTGGGCAATCCCACGATACCTGCTTTTAATGCCATAGTCTATCTTGTTTTTGAGTTATTATTCAGCGTAATTGCTTGCAAAGATAGACATTTTCAACGGATAGCGGAAAGGTTTCCAAGGTATATAAGTACAAGTGCCCACGAATATATATAAAATGGTTCACGCACTTATATTCATCGGCCCACGAATATATAAGAAATTTTGGCAGTATATAGCTGACGAGATGTCAGGTGCTTTTTGCTTGAATGTAAGCTATTGGCCGATTTGGTTAATATTGTTGATTGGGAGTACGGAAAAATTTCATAGGCAATGAGCTGTTTTTGTCGGAGAATGAGCTTGCGAAAACGCTTGTTGGAGGCTTCTTTCTTCTTATAATTCTTTCACAGACTCTTGGAGAAGAGATCTTTCTACCCCCTTGAAACCCCCATTTTAACAAAAAAATGTCACTGTTTTCGGTGACAAAAAATTCCAAAAAATTGTGTTATATTTGTAGTAAGAGGTTAAAAGATGCAATGAGGCTGCTTTTTGCCGTCCGGATAAAAACCAGAACCATTCATTTTATCCACTTATGACAAAATATATGAACGAATAAATATTGACGAATACGAAGTTTCTGCTGATGTATTGGTGACTGATTGGAAATAAATAAAAATGAGCGATATGGAAACAAAGAAACAATTTGAGCAAGCCGGGGCTTACGAATCGCCCTTGGTAGAATGTGTAGGAGTGGCTGTAGAGCAAGGTTTCTTGGGAAGTTTTAGCATTGAAGACATGCCGACGGAAGATCTTTAACTAAAAACAAGGAGGAAACATCGAATGAAAACAAGACTATGGTTTATAGCCGGTTTGCTGTTGGGTATGGTGGCTGGCTGTCAGGACGAGCAGTATGAAACATCCCAAAGCGATGATGTCGTGCGGGTATATGCCGACGATTTAGACCCTGCCACCCGTGTCATCTTCACGGAAGACGGAAATGTTACTCACGCTTCGTGGACGGAAGGGGATCGTATCGGCATTTATGCGGGCGACCAATGTAACCTGGAATATGCGTATGAAACCAATGAAAACGGCTTGATAGAGTTCCGTTATTATAACGAAGGATTGGAGAATGTGGAAGGGACCAAGGTTTATGCTTACTATCATCGCGATGGAAATGATCAGTACGATCTTAAACTCCCTCTTAGGGATCCGGTCATGCGATGGGGGTCTGACGGAATCCGCCCGTTGCTGTATGCACATAGCGAAATCCGGAACGGTGAGGTACACCTACAATTCAAGCACGCTTTTGCTTACCTGAAAGTGACTGTTACCCGCGAAGCGATTGAACCGTTCGTCACTGATCCGCGTTTGGCATTAATCCGCATATCTGCCCAAGTACCTATATCGGTAACCGATGACACTCGTTTTGACGTTCGGGCAGAACAATTTACAGGCGAACTCAGTGACGGTATGGAAACGGGTGTCGACAATTATGATTTCAGTGAAGGTCCTTATTCTTTATATGTTCCTATTGTTCCTGTAGAAGAAGGAGGCTCGGTTATCACAATCAGCCTCAAGGCAGCTGAAGGAGCAATCGGATTCCCTCGCACCATTCCTCAAGATGGTTTCCAAGCGGGGCATGTCTACAGCTTCAGCACTTCGAAGGAAGAGATCGTAGAATTACGGGAAGAACAACGTCAGGCACTCATCGACCTGTACAATGCTACGGATGGTCCCAACTGGGGAGGGCGTAAGTGGACGGACTTCACGCTGCCTTTCTACCAATGGCCGGGTGTGAACTTAAGTACCGACAATCAGGATGGATATATCGTCCGGCTGGAGTTGGAGGACAATGGATTGATAAACAACCTCCCGGAATCTTTTACTACCATTATGGATTATGCCCAGACTATCGTGTTACGTGACAATGCAATGTCCGGTGTTGTTCCTCAATGTATCCGTTCGCATCCTCGTTGGAAAACATTCGGTTGGGATATCATTAAGCAGAAACCTTATTATAACGGCAAGCTTAGTGGTGGTATAGATATGACGGACATTAATCTACAGTTGCACGATGAAACGGTTGAATATCTGTATCCGGAACAAGGAACTACAACGATTTTGGAGTTATTGAAAAAGAACAAATTGACATTTATAGATATCAATACACCGGGAGATGCTAATTTGAATACTTATTTGTCTTATCGCAACAAAGGATTGGGGCTCATTATCGCTCACCAGTCTTGGGGAGGTACTACCAGAGAGGCTGCTATCGAAGCTGCCGAAAGTCATCCTATCAACGAATGGGACAATAATATAGTTAGACTTTGGAGGTCATTAAGTGATGGAGATTTATCCGGAATAAGTGTTTTAGGTTCTACTTATCTGCTCGATAGCGAAGGAAATTTAGTTGACTATGTCATGCGTGACTGGAATCTTCCGGATGAATACTATACTGATCGTTTGGATAGTATTCTTTATGCCCGTTTGGGTAATCCGGAAGATCATCCACCATTCTCTAGTGAAGAAATATATTATTCTACTAATTATGAGGAAGACGGTAAAGTTATTACTTTGCAAGAGGCAAGTGTCGGCAAGGGTATCGACTTGGTATTTATGGGCGATGCCTACGTAGATCGTGACATGGATGCAGGTGGAAAGTATGAGACGGCCATGAAGACTGCCATGGAGACGTTCTTCTCCATCGAACCTTACCAGTCGTTCCGCAACCGCTTCAATGTTTATGCCGTGAAAGTTGTTTCGAAGACGGAATACATCATTGCCGATGCTGACAAGCGGGACAACCGGATCAATCTCAGTGACGATATTTGTTTCGAGTATGCAGGCAAGGTACCCGGTGTCGATTTGAATGAAGTGACCATTGTCAATGTGGTAAACAATCCGAATGAATTTTTCAGCGGTGGTTATACGCATATGTTTGAAGGTAAAAATGCTACTGTTGCCCACATCGAACAAGGTGGTCCGTCAGCCGGTGTCATTATTCACGAAGCCGGAGGACATGGTTTTGCCAAATTGCTGGATGAATACCTTTATGAAGGAGCGGAAAATGTGACGGCTACGGAGAGTGACAAGACGTATTACGATACACAAGGTTGGGGAGCCAATATCGACTTCACCGATTCACGAGACGATATCAAATGGGCACACATGCTCAAAGATACACGCTATTTCGGCGAAGTGGACATTTATGAAGGTGCATACTTGTGGGGACATGGTGTGTGGCGTTCTACGGAAAGCAGCATCATGCACAATGCCAATTGGTTATGGTTCAACGCTCCCAGCCGTGAAGCCATCTACAAAGCCATTATGAAGGCTTCGGAAGGCGACGGATGGACGTATGACTTTGAAGACTTTGCCACTTACGATGTCATCAACCGGACTAGTACAAATACCCGTGCCGCATCCGGTGTAGCCCGTGACAAACGCAAAGTAATCCATAAAGCGCCTGTCATCATACGGGAATCGCAAGGGATAGTGCCATTTAGAAACTAACAGACGGACAATCAGGTAGAGACGCGATGAAAATCAGACGCGATGAATCGCGTCTCTACCCTGATGATAAAAATGGGAATAATTAAACAATTAAATAATGTACAATGGAAACAAAGAATCAATTTGAGCAAACCGGGGCATACGAATCGCCTTCGGTAGAATGTGTAGAAGTGGCTGTAGAGCAAGGTTATAGTGCGAGTGTCGGAACAGGTTTGGAGGACTATGAAGAAGAACAAGGTTCTTGGGACATCTAATAAGGAGGAAAAATGATGAAGAAGTTATTATTTATGAGCCTGTTGGGTGGCTTGGCCATGTTGGCAGGATGTAGCAACGACGATGAATGGTCCGGTCCTGATGGAGTTAGTGGAAACTATACGTTGAAAGTACAAATAGAAAACAATGCCGATTCGCGTACCACTGTGAACGAAGAGAATCAAGTGGTGTGGGTAGAGAATGACAAGATTGGTGTCTATGGAGACCAAGGGACGGTGAATGCTGCTTTCACTTTTCAAGGTACTACGGAAGATGGGGCGTTGGCCAATTTTAAGGGAAACTTGAAAGAGGAAGAATTTCCTACAGCGGCTTACTATCCGTATAGTGCAACGGCGGCTTTGTCCGGTGAAGAGTTGGCTTTGTATCTTCCGGAGGCGTACGACTATACGGAAAACAGTAATGCACCTATGATTGGCGTGAAGCAAGAGGATGGAAGTTTCCAGTTTAATCATCTGTGTGGGTTACTTCGTATATCTGTCGTAGGGATGCCTCAGGGATCCACTACCCTCAAAATTAAATCAGAGGGAACCGATGCTCCGGCTATTGCCGGAAATGTGGTGGTACAGGATATACATCAATCGGATGCCATCTTAACCATGGCAGCTGACCAAGCTAAGGAAATCACGATTTCTCATGAAGGCGAGTCGGTAAGCAGTAAAGTGTTCCTTATCCCATTGCCTGTAGCTACTTATCCTCAACTTACGGTTTCTTTGCAAAGCGAGGATCAGGTTTATTTTGAGAAACATATTTCGGACTGTTCCATCAAACGGGCAACTCTGTTGGATATGCCGGAAATTTCCTTGTTGCCTGATGCTGAATTTGCGGTAGACAAGGAGAATGGAGAAATGGTGCTTTTTGATTATAAGAATAATGCCATAGCTTCTTATGTGTTAAAAGAGAATGGTTTGCCGGAAAGTATCCGGATATGGAATGCGGAAGACGGACAGGAAGAAGGAAACTGGAGCGAGATATCCTTCTACGAAGACGGCACCATTAAAAGCATTATGTATGATGCCAATCATATCATGGTATTCAGTAATTATCGAGAGGATTTGGTGGATATGGCTTATTATGTAGATGGGAATATAACCGTTTATAAAGAAGTGCCTTGCGATGATATAGATTGGGATGAATATAAAAAGAACATTGCTAATGGGATGGTTCTTACTAAAGGGTTTGTAGACGATTTGGATCAGTTTGTCAATGGACTAAAGAAGTTTGCAACGGAGTACGCTGAAGAAGTTGCATTAGCTTCGAGTTCCTTAACTTGTGCAAGCAGTACTTTAGCTGCTGCATCTACTGGAGTAGGAGTTCCCTTGGCTATCTATAATTGTGGAGGAGCCATTAAGGATTGGGCCATTTATTTAGGAAAGAAATTCGATCCGGAACATGCGGAAGAATGGGAACTTATCGAAGATTTGGATGATTGTTTCTCATTATTAAAGTCGAAAAAATCTCTTATTAAGAGTTTAGGCAAGTTTGATTCTTTCGCTGATTTGTTGAAAAACAAATCTAATTGGTTTAAAGATGAGTATGATCATGTGAGGGACATCTGGGAACAAGCTTTGGAAAAACTGGAATGGGAACAAGTAAAGGTCACTACCGGTGATGTTACAGAAATTATGGAAACGTCTGCTAAATTAGCTGGATATGTGACTGGCTGGGACGAGGCATGGGACGGAACTGTCGGTTTCTATTTTAGCGATACCAACACAAACCCATCGAGAGGAGGAGGATCTGTGGAGGAACTGTCAGTGGATGCGAATCGTTTCTTGGGTGAAAATGGAGTCATCAGTATTATAGGCAGCTTGGTTACGCTGACACCTCACACCACTTATTACTATCGCGTCTTTATACAAAATGATCAAACCGGAGACGTAGTTTTGGGGGATGTAAAGTCGTTTACAACACAAAGTGTAGATTTAAGAGTGCAGACCGGTGGCGTTAGTGATATTACGACGAATTCAGCTATAGTGCATGGTACCGTTACCAATTGTCCACCTTTTCAGATAAACATAGGTTTCCATTTTTATTATGAATCCACAGAATCTCATAAAATCTCCGCAAAGTTTGAATCCGAATATGATCTTCAAACTCGGAAAATGACTTATTTGGGTCGAATGTCTAACTTGACTCCAGGTACTACCTATAAGTATTATGCATATGCAAGTGTGGTAGGTATGAGTGAGACCTATTGTGAAGGTTCTTGGAAGCAGTTTACAACAAAAGGTCAGAATCCGGATACAAAAAGCAGCGTTGAGAATGTAATCCAAGATCATTCGATGGAATTTATTTGCAAGGATTATGTGAGACAGATCGAATGGAATCAGATACAGAAGTCAGAATATTAGATGTAGTACTCAATGTTTACAAAACCACTCCTCCCGAAAGGGGGGTAAAAAACAAGGTTACTACCATAGAGGTCGAATGTTAGTAACATAGAGGGGGAATGTTAGTAACCTTCGGCCCGAATGTTAGTAACCTTCCGGAGGGTGCCTCAGAAGACCTTCTGGAAGGGGTTGGAATGAACTGAAAATTTATAGTTAAAAATGACAACAATCAAATGTCTGTTTCTATTCCTGTTATGCGTCTGCCCCGGGCTTTTGCAGGCATCCGATGAAACCGTCTGGCCTCAAAAGGGCTTGGTGGCTTTGTGGGACTTTACGCAAGACCCCAAGAAAGACTTGGTGGGAAATAGAAAGATATTCTATAAGTCACGGTATTATAAGCCCACACGGGACTATAGCGTCGATACGTTGGCCAACGGACGTATCGGGCTGGCCACCGATGCCACGCTGCCCTTTACGTTGCAGAACTCGCCGGATACCATCACTTTGGTATTGACTTATGCCCCTGAGGATGAAGATGTGGACGAGTTGGATGAAGAACTGTTGCGTATGGGACGGTTGGGATATTTTACAGCGGATGATGGTGTGATGGAGTGTGGTGGATATATGTCGACCGCTTATGAGACTTTCATCCAGTATACGATACCCATGAAATGTGATAAAGATGGCTATGTAAGGCTTATCTTCAGCTTGTATGGTTTGCCATCGGACGAAGAAAAACCTGGCGTCTTTCATTATGCCCAAGGTATATCCGCATCGGGTGAACAACATTGGTCGTACCAGTGGCGCAATTTGCAAGCCATTGATTATAGTCGGGATAAGAATAAAAAAGACAGCATCTCTGTGTTTGCTCCTGCGAACCTGCTTGAAGTGGCTTTGTATGACCGGTTGCTGACCGAGGAAGAGCAGACGGTCCTGATGGGTACGAAGCGGGTAAAGGTGTTTCAGCCCGATTCCGACCACAGCCGGATGGACTGGAGATGGCCTTTCCCGGTGGCTATGATGATTTGGGTCATCGTGCAAGGCGTGAAGCAGTGGAGAAAGAGGTACAAGCCCGTCAGCCGTCAGTGGATCATGAATCATTATCCTCAGCAAGCGGACTGCCTGGAGAAGGCAAAGGAGCATGTGAGGTTGGCCTGGTGGGTGTTTGGTTCACCGGATGCACCCAAGTATCCCAAAACGGATGAAGAGATGGATAGGGTAGTCCGGGAGTTGGATGCAGCGATAGCGACGGGATGTGTGGACGATGAGATGGTGACGGAGTACAACAAGCTGTCCGCGCTGGTGAATCATTGTCGGCAGTATACTTGTACGAACCGTTTTGCTTTCATGATGGCTATGTTTTTGTTGGTGCTGGCTGCATTGGAGCCGCTCACCGACTATAATTTCATTGACTATACAATGAAGAGCCGTGCCTTCTACATTTATTATCTGACTGCTTTGGCCACTATTGTATGCGGTTTTGCCGAACGCTATCGGGGGTATTACGGTCAGCCCATTCCCCGTGCAACACGCATCATGTCGGCCATGGTGAAAGCCGCTACTGTAGTAGGACAGGCCGGCTTGGTAGTGGGAACCACGGTGGTAGGATTGGTGACTGCTTTCTTGGGCATGTTGGTTCTTTGGTTGAGGATTGCGCTCAGTTTTATTGTCGAATTTGCGATTGTGGTGGTAAAGACCGGGGCTGTAGTGGCTACGGGCGTAACCGGTCTGACTGCCGGTTTAGTTGTCGGTGGAATCTTGATGTTTATTCTGGCTTGGTTGGCTTATTATGTATTCATCGCTATCCTGTGGTGTCTGGTGTTCGCCTTGCCCATTGGCAGCTATTACATGGCTCGAAATATAGGAAAATGGTAAGAGTCACGAGCCATGCGTGGAAAAGCATTTCATTTGAATAAGACGGATTTTTAAAATTAAATAGTTATGGACGAAAAAGTAAAGAAACAAAGGTTTCTGCAATTGCAATTCTGTATGCTGTTGCTGGTGTGTACGTTGTTACCCGATTTGGGTGCTCTGTTGGATTTGCCCAGTTTCGATGTGGCGGTGTTCTGCTGCCAGTTGGTGGGTATTGTAGGCGGTGCGTTGGCTCTGTATGGGTCCTATAAGGAAGGTCCCCTGCCACCGGTGTTCTTGGGACTGTCAGGCGGCGGTATCGTATTGGGTGTGCTGTCACTGATTCCCGGTGTGCCTGTCTGGCTGGACTACATCGGCCTGATAGCCTTGTTGATTGCGTTGTTCATGAGTAGCGGGGCATTGGGCATCCGGTGGAAAAGTGCAGGCAGCCAAGGTGCCTACTTGGTGCTGATGGCCATCCTGCTGCATGTGTACAACAACATCGGCGATTCGACGATGAGCGGCATTGCGGCTTTGGTGGGGCTGATTCTCTTCTTCTTGGGCTTGGGCAAGCTGGGCGGAAGCCTGGACAGCAAGGGTGCTCAAGGCATTTCGCGTTTGAAGATTGCCGTGATATTGGGCATTGTGGCTGTGGTGTTCGGTTGGATTCCGCTGTTGGGCAGCGTGGTGGCCGGTATTCTGCTGATTATCGGCTTCATCGTCGAGTTCTTGGGATATAGTTCGATGATGCAATCGGCTTCTTTGGGTGCGGAAGGTCAGGCCGGTGCGGGCAAACTGCGCATCAGCATGATCGTGTTGCTGGTAGCCGCCGTGATCGATTTGTTCCCGTTGACGGGCATGGTCGTAGGGCTCGTTTCGCTGGTAGCCCTTTGGTTCGTATTCAAAGGCTGGACCATGGTACTCTGGGGGCTGGAAGACGGAACAGCCCGGTAAGGGTAATCAATGAATAACTGGTTGGGAAACATCGTATCTTCTCACCCGAAACATACTATGTTAGGGTGTAAAAGATACGATGTTTTGTGTGAAAAGATACTATGTTTTCGGGGAGGACGTTTTCCGGTAGTGGAGCACGATACTGTTTTCCCGGCGGAAAGCCCGGTCGGCCACTTGATGCAGATGGTCGGAGGTGACGGCCCGGTAACGGTCGGTCTCGCTGTTGATGTCCTCGGCCCGGCCCGTCAGTTCGAACCAAGCCAGGTTGGTGGCCACGTTCAGGTAGCTGATGTTGCCGAATACCTGGGTGGCTTCGAACTTGTTTTTCACTTTTTCCAGCTCGCGTTCGTCCACGGGATTCCGACGCAGATCTTCCAGTTCGGCACGTACGGCGGCTTCGGCTTCTTCCAGGGGGACGCCTGCCGAGGGCCTTCCGCTGATGTGCAGCAGGCCGGCATCGCGCGAACCGCTGATGTAGGCATCGATTTGTGAGAATAGTTTCTGCTCCTGCACCAGGTGGCGGTTCAGGCGGCTGGAACGTCCGTTGGACAACAGGTCGGACAGGATGTCGAAAGCGTAGTAATCGGGTTCGTTGCGCCGGCACATGTGGAAGGCCATGAACAGGGCATCGAGCGGCACGGGACGTTCTACGGTGAGTCGTCTTTCCTCGGTCTGTTTGGGTTCCACGGGCAATTGGCGGACGGGTACTTCGCGTCGGGGAATGGGTCCGAACCACTTCTCGGTGAGGCGGACGGTTTCTTCCCACGTGATATGTCCGGTGACGGCCAGTACGGCGTTGTTGGGTGCATAGTGACGGTAGAAGAACGTCCGCACTTCATCGAGTGTCGCCCCGGCGATGTGCGACAGTTCGCGTCCGATGGTGGGCCAGCGGTAGGGATGCACCTGGTAGGCCAAGGGGCGGATCAGGTGTCCCACGTCGCCATAAGGCTGGTTAAGGCAACGTTGCTTGAATTCCTCCATCACCACGCCCCGTTGCACTTCGAGGCTTCGCTCGCTGAAAGCCAGTCCCAGCATGCGGTCGGACTCCAACCAGAAGGCTGTCTCCACGTTGGCGTGCGGCACGGTGAGGTAGTAGTTGGTGATGTCGTTGTTGGTCCACGCATTGTTTTCGCCTCCTGCCGACTGGAGGGGCGCGTCATAGTCGGGTATGTGGAGGGATCCTCCGAACATCAGGTGCTCGAAGAGGTGGGCAAAGCCCGTGTGCGAGGGATGCTCGTCGCGTGCTCCCACGTCATAGACGATGTTCAGCGCCACCATCTGTGTCCCGGTGTCTTCGTGATGCACCAGCCGCAGGCCGTTGTCCAGTGTCAGGCGATGAATGTCTATCATTCCAGTACGGTCACTTTTCGGATCATTACGTCTTCTTCCGGGCGGTCGTTGCGGTCGGTTTTCACCCGCTGAATCTTATCGACTACGTCCATGCCTTCCAGTACTTCGCCAAAGACGGTGTAGTCTCCGTCCAGATGGGGCACACCGCCCACGGTGGTATAGGCAGCTACTTGCTCGGGGGTGAAGTGGAATTCGGGTTGTCCGGCCAGTTGCTTTTCCGTCTGAGCCATCAAGGTGTCTTGCAGGGCTATCAGGCCTTCTTCATCGCCTGCTTTGCGCATCTGGTAGATTTCTTTAGCATGTTTGGCAGCCAGGGCGTTGAACACATTGTTGTAGTTTCGGTAGTTCATTTGTTGCTCCATGTCGAGCAGGGTCGAGTCGTTGTATACCTTTCCGGTGACGATGTAGAACTGGCATCCCGATGAGGCTTTCTCCGGATTGACCTGGTCGCCCTGACGAGCTGCTGACAAGGCGCCTCTCTTGTGGAAATAGCGGGGATAGACGAACTCTGCAGGAATGGTGTAGCCCACGTCGCCGGCTCCCAGCATCTGGCCTTTGGGTGCTCCTTTCGAATCGGGGTCGCCTGCCTGTATCATAAAATCCTTGATCACCCGGTGGAAGAGGGTTCCTTCGTAGGTGCCGTTTTCGGCCAGCTTGATGAAATTGTCACGATGTTTCGGTGTCTCATTGTACAGCTTAACGACGATGTCGCCTGCCGTAGTTTCAATTTTCAGTTTGGTTTCTTCGTTCATATCTCTTTCTTTCTTTTGCCCCGACCCACATGCCACGCAGCACAAAGTCAGCAGGGTTGATAATGCAATAAAAATCTTCTTCATTTCCTCTTTTTGTTTAATTTAAGTCTGCAAATATACTAAAATCAGTCAAAAGCACTTACCTTTGTATCGGAAAAGTTAAAAAATGCAGGCTATGAAATCCATTTTGATTGTAGAAGACGACATCACGTATGGCATGATGATGAAAACTTGGCTCGGGAAGAAAGGTTTCCAAGTCTATACGGCCAGTAGCGTGACACGTGCCCAAAAGATGATTGAGACGGAAGAAATCGACCTGATTCTCTCCGACCTGCGTCTGCCCGACCGGGATGGCATAGACCTCTTGAAATGGTTAGGAAAGCAGGGATACACCCTGCCGCTTATCATCATGACGGGATATGCTGACATACAGTCGGCCGTACAGACCATGAAGCTGGGTGCCTGCGACTACATAGCCAAACCCATCAATCCCGATGAACTGCTTAAGAAAATGGATGAGGCGCTGAAAGGAGGTGCCCGTACACAAGGGGTGACCGCCGGGTCCGTTTCGCACAAGAAGAAGGACGAAATGCCTGCATCGGTCTCTGCCACCGACTTCCTGGAAGGGGAAAGCGATGCCGCCAAGCAACTCTACAATTACGTGAAGCTGGTGGCTCCCACCAACATGTCCGTGCTTATCAATGGTGCCAGCGGGACGGGCAAGGAATACGTGGCCCACCGCATTCACCAGCTCAGCAAGCGGGCTCACCAGCCTTTTGTGGCCATCGATTGCGGGGCTATCCCTAAAGAACTGGCCGCATCGGAGTTCTTCGGCCATGTGAAAGGGGCTTTTACCGGTGCCTTGACGGATAAAGCCGGTGCTTTTGTGGAAGCTAACGGCGGAACCATCTTTCTGGATGAAATCGGTAACTTAGGATATGAAGTGCAGATACAGTTGCTGCGTGCCTTACAGGAGCGCAAGATACGCCCCATCGGCTCTAATAAAGAAGTCCAAGTAGACGTGCGGCTTATTTCGGCCACCAATGAGAACCTGGAACATCAAATCGGGAAAGGCACTTTCCGCGAAGACCTGTATCACCGCATCAATGAGTTCACCCTCTACATGCCTCAACTGAAAGACCGGAAAGAAGACATCCTGTTGTTTGCCAACTTCTTCCTCGACCAGGCCAACCGGGAGATGGACAAACACCTGACCGGCTTCGACCTGCAGGCTTGCAAGGCGATGGAGGCTTATCACTGGCCGGGAAATCTGCGGCAGATGAAGAACATGGTGCGTCGGGCCACGCTGCTGGCTACCGGCAAGTTCATTACCATCAACGAACTGGCCGATTTGAATCATCCGGCGACCGACCTCAAGGCAAGCATGCCCCTGCGAAACGGCGAAATGGAGAAACAACACATCATGGAAGCGTTGCGGCAAACGGGAAACAACAAGAGCCGGGCAGCCCAACTGTTGGGTATCGACCGGAAAACGCTTTATAACAAGCTCAAATTGTATGACATTGAGGAGGCACTGTAGAACAATTCCACACTGTTTCCACACTTTCTACAGCTTTTCCACACTTTCTCGTTAGGAATTCAAATTTACACATCCCTGTTTATCAGTAGATTATGGGGGAACATAAAGATTGGCATGATTTTTGGTACTTATTCTATGCGATAAGGTTAAAAATATGACAAAACTTAAAACCCTCAACTAAACCAACGAAGAGCAAGTGAAAGATAAAAGTTAGTATTAGTAGTAGCCCTGTTTATGTTTGTTTGTGGAAGTCTCCCGGCAAAGTCTTTCGGACTTGCCGGGTAGACCTAATCCAAGAGAGAAAGAGACACCAGCCCTACGTCGCTTTCCTTTGCCAACTCCGCCAGACGAAGCGTAACTTCTACTCATCAAGATGCTGAATAAGAGTAAGCCACTAACAAGACAAAAGCCGTTCCCATCTTGTCTATTCTGGGGAACGGCTTTTTCTTTTCTACCAATGACGTTCGGGGTACAGGTCGTCCCACCACGCCGGGCTGTCCTGAAGCCACTTGGCGAACCAAGCCATGATGGAATTGTGCCACAATACGCGTTTATCATAGTCGGAGATGAAATGGTTTTCTCCGTCCACGGTAATGAATTCTACCGGGCGACCCAAAATCTTCAGTGCATTGTACAACTGGATACTTTCGCCGATGGGCACGTTGGTATCTACCGTGCCATGCAGGAGTAACAGCGGGGTATGAATCTTGTCGGCATTGAACAAGGCGCCGTGCTTGGTAAACAAGTCGGGACGTGTCCACGGATAGCTTTCGGCTGCTGCAATGGCGTTATAAGAATATCCCCAATAACCTTCACCCCAATAGCTGGTCACGTTGCTGATACCTGCATGGGAAGCGGCAGCGGCAAAGATGTCAGTTTGGGTTTGCAGGTACATGGTCATGAATCCGCCATACGAAGCACCCAGGCATCCTACTCGCTCGGAGTTGACAAAAGGATGGGCTTCACAGAATTTCTTCGTTCCTTCGATGATGTTGTCAGCCGTATAGTCGCCCCAAGCATTGACGTGACGGGCGGAGAACTCTTGTCCGTAGCCAATGGTGCCGCTGGGCTGAATGACATAGACCACATAGTCGCGCGAAGCAAAAAGCTGGGGACTGTAGGGCGAAGTCATGCCGCGTGTAGTGGGGGTGGTTCCTCCATAGTAATAGACAATCAGCGGGTACTTCTTCTGCGGGTCGAAATCGGGCGGAAGACACATCATGCCTTCAATCACCGTACCGTCCGAAGCCGTGAAGTTCCATTCTTCCATCTGTCCGAACTCGATTTGATCGAGCGTCTTCTTCATCGGATTGGCCAGGAGCGTGGAAGCTTGCTTCTTGCTGTTGTACAAATAGGCCACGCCGGTCGATGTATTGCCTCCTCCTACGTAAGCGGCTACCTGCGGGTTGGCATCGGCCAGAGTAAACGAAGTGATGACATCTTCTTCCAAGGGCAGCAATTCGAACTTCGCTTCTTTCGGCAGGTAACGATAGATGTGACGACAGTCTTTATCCGTGGTATCGAAGTAGATGCAACCGTCGGTGCGGTTCCATTGCAACAGGGAAACGGAAGGATTGAAGTCGCGGGTAATCGGGCTAATCTCCCGGGTGGGCAAATCCATCAGGAAAGCTTGCACGTCGAACAGATTGCCAATGGGATGCGGCTCATGCTTGCTTCCCACTCCGCCAAAGGCATCGGGGCCTCCGAGCAGGACCAGCTGCTTGCCGTCGGGCGAATAGGCAGCCTGATTGAAATATGGGTCGGTCAGCAAGGTATCAGCCTTCATGGTGGGCAGGTCGATTTCGAAAAGTGTCGTTACGGAGAAGGGACACCGGGTAATGTCGGGTTTCGAGGTGGTACAAAGCAAGCGGGTACCGTCCCAGGAGATGTCGTTCAGATACACGCTTTGTGTGCCGTAGGTAAGACGTTCGGAAAGACCGGTCTTTAAGTCGTACTTTACCAGGTAGGCGCGGTCGCGTGCTCCGGGGATGCGGTCGTCGGGCATCAGGTGACGTTTCAGAGGGCCGCTCACTTTCTCTCCTTCGTCCGACGAAGTGTAAACGAGGTAGTCCTCGGTGGGTGACCAAGAGAAGTGGCCTTCGGGCAGATTGTCCATCACCGTCTGCTCGCGCATCGTGACGGGGTCGAAGACGATGAGGTCATTCTCACGGCTACCCTTCACCGTGTAGTATAGCTTGCTGCTGACGGGCATCCAGCGGGCATTCGTGGGCAGGTTGGGGTGAATCATCCGGCCCGTCTTGACTTCGGTCAGCTCCTGCCACGTGCGCGAACGCTTGGTGGAGTAGTTGTCCCAGTAGTAGGTCAGCAGGTATTTTCCGTCGGGCGACAGGGACACGCTGTATACCTTCGAGCCAAACGCTGTGTTATAGAGTGAAAGGCGGCGTTTCATATCGGGTGCCATACGGACGGCTACTTCCTTGAAATCCTCGTCTGCTTCGAACTCGCATTTCAAAGTCGGTTCCGTCTTATCCGTGGCCGAAGAGAGCAGCTTGATGACCAGTTCGTAGTCGGCTTCCGGTTCCAGCCGCAAGGCCACTTCGGTGGGGCGGACGGCGGACAGGCTGTCCTCGGCCGAATCTTTCACTTGTTTCGACTCGCCGTTGACGAACAATTCCCATCGCGCCGGAGACGTTATCTTCAGCTTTCCCTTCAGGAAGCGTTCAGCCCGCAAGCGGGTGGAGAACAGGTATAGCAGATGGTCGTTTTCGGCTTTGGCCACTTGCACATAGCCTGCCGTGTCGGCTTCGATGCGCTGGTGGGCATAAGCCTCGAAACTCAGGTCTACGGGAGTCTTGAGCAACTCCTTGGGGGTGAACTTATCGCCCTTGAAGTTGATGCTGTCGCTTTGCAAGGGTGCCCGCAGGAGTATGGCGGGGCGCAGCTCGTAGGCGGTGGCCCGCTCTTGAGCCTGCAATGACAGGGCTGCGCACAGCAGCCATGCCGCTCCTAATAGTCTTTTCTTTCTCATAAATAATTCATTCTATGTAAGTTTATGCCGTTCTGCGGCGGCCGCCGGAAACGCGTATAAGCGTTGTCGGGAACGCGTATAGGGGGCACCAGAACTGCGCCTATGCGTTGCCAAAAATGCGTATATACGTTGTCAGAAACGCGTATATACGCATTATCAACGGCGTCTATACGTATTTTTAACGACGTATATACGTATTTTCAACGGCGTCTATACGCATTTTCAGAGATGCTTGGGCGCGTCTTCAATCCCCTCCGCCAATGCCCGCCACAGGTTGTCGGGCGGTACCGGAGCCGTTACTTCAATCGGTTGCTTCGACACGGGGTGGATGAAGCTGACGCTTCGGGCATGAAGGCAGATGCTTCCGTCCGGATTGGAGCGGGCGAAGCCGTATTTCAAATCGCCTTTGATGGGGCTTCCCACTTTGGCCAGTTGGCAACGGATCTGGTGATGGCGTCCTGTCTTCAGGTCGACTTCCAGCAGGAAATAGTTGTTCGAACAGGTTAACAGCCGGTAGTGCAGGATGGCTTGCTTGCTTCCGGGTCGTTCGGTGTCGTAGGCGTAGCTTTTGTTCTGCTTCTCGTTGCGCACCAGGTAGTGGGTCAATAGGCCTTCTTCCCCCGTTTTCGGCAGGTTTTTCACGATGGCCCAGTAGGTCTTCTTTACTTCGCCTTTGCGGAACATGTCATTCAGCCTAGCCAGTGCTTTGCTGGTCTTGGCGAAAACAACAAGACCGCTTACGGGGCGGTCCAAGCGGTGGGTTACACCGATGAAGACGTTGCCGGGTTTCTGATATTTCTCCTTCAAGTAGAGCTTGACGCTCTCCGACAAAGGAACATCGCCCGTCTTGTCTCCTTGGACTATCTCCGAAGCGGTCTTGTTGACAATAATGATGTGGTTGTCTTCGTATACGACAGTCATATAGGTCTATCTGCTGACTACATGTTCATGCCACCATCAATCTGAATGACTTGTCCGGATACGTAAGAAGACATGTCGGAAGCCAGGAACGTAGCTACGTTGGCCACATCTTCCGGTGTACCTCCCCGGCGGAGCGGAATCTTCTTGCACCATTCGGCTTTCACTTCGTCAGAGAGGGCGTCGGTCATGGCCGTCATGATGAATCCCGGCGCAATGGCATTGGCGCGGATGCCACGCGAACCCATTTCTTGAGCCACTGACTTGGCCAAAGCGATCATACCTGCTTTGGAAGCAGCATAGTTGGCTTGTCCGGCATTGCCGTGTACACCTACCACCGAGGCCATGTTGATGATGCTGCCTGCCTTCTGGCGCATCATGATGGGTGTGCAGGCGTGGATGAAGTTGAATGCAGACTTCAGGTTCACGTTGATGACCATGTCCCATTGCTGTTCGCTCATGCGCATCATCAGTCCGTCGCGCGTGATGCCGGCGTTGTTCACCAATACATCAATGCGGCCGAAGTCTTTGTGAATGGTTTCCACCACTTGGGCGGTATCTTCGAAACTGGCGGCATTGGATGCGTAGGCTTTGGCCTTCACGCCCAGTGCTTCGATTTCTTTCACTGTATTCTCTGCATTTTCATCGATTACTAAGTCGGTGAATGCTACATTGGCCCCTTCGGCGGCAAATTTCAATGCAATGGCCTTTCCAATGCCTCGTGCGGCACCGGTGACAAGGGCTGTTTTTCCATCTAATAATCCCATACTTGTTTTTATTTATATATTAATAGTAATCATTTCCTGTAACGAAGAGCTCCGAAGATGAGACGGGCCACATAACGGTCGCGCGTATCGTCGTCCAGTCCGGCTCCTATCTGCCCCCTGATGTAAGGCACCTCGATGCCTTTCACACAGTAGTGGAGCAAGCCTGCGGTCATGTCGATGTCGTCAATCTGAAACACTCCTTTCTCCATGCCCTCCTGCAATACCTCTTTGAATAACACGATTTCTCTTTCATCGAAGCGCTTACGTGCTTTCTCCACCCGCCAAATGTCCCGGAAGAAGTCGGCCCGAAGCGTTCCGTTCCGATAGACTACTTCTTTGACTACATTTAGCCGGGTGTATATCAGTTCCAGTATTTTATGGTCGGGCGAGATGGACTTGTCGGCCACTCGTTTCATCGTATCCAACAGAATGTCTAATTCCGATTCTACTACAGCCATATAAATGTCTTCTTTACTTTTGAAGTAAGTATAGAGCGTACGCCTTCCTTTTTTCGAAGCGAGGGCAATGTCGTTCATAGTTGTATTTTCTACCCCCATCTTTGCGAACAGCTGGCGAGCTACATCGACCAATATGGTTTTTGTTTTAGATACCGGCATGATTCAAATGATACGTTGCATATTTATTTGAGCAAAAGTAAAACTTTTCCCTTAACCATACAAGAAATAAAAAAAATATCTTTCAACTATTTGTTTTTTCAAAAAATAGCTGTAATTTTGCACTCGCAAATCAGAAAACATCGCGGAGTGGAGCAGTTGGTAGCTCGTTGGGCTCATAACCCAAAGGTCGTAAGTTCGAGTCTTGCCTCCGCAACTATATAAGAGCGAGGATGTATCAGGAAATGATGCATCCTCTTTTTTATTGGTCTTCAGTAAGACACACTCACTTCCAAACCAATGGCTTTTACTTGGGCACCGATTCGGTCGAGTTCTGCGTGAGTGGCCTTTTGCAGGTCATGGTCGGGCGTTTCGCGATCGATGGTGTAAATCATGACCTTCTGTGGGGCAATTTCTTTCAGTTTCTCCAGCCAGGGTAATACGTATTTATCCGAGGTATTATCCATGTCACATCCTTGATAGCTGCCTTTCAGGAACATGGTTTGTATGATGCACTTGCCTTGGAAAGCCTTCATGCCTTCGATGACGGCATCTACCGAGTAGTGGCTCGTAGGGCGGTCGAGCATCCGGATATAATCCTCATTGGCCGTATCCAGCTTCAGGATATTGTTGTCCACCTTCTTCAAAGCGGCAAATACGGCCGGTTTGTGGATGAAGGTCGAATTGCTCAATACACTGACCTTGGCATGGGGGAAGTAAGCATCCCGCAAAGCCAGTGTGTCGTCGATGATTTCCGGAAAGTGTGGATGAGCCGTAGGTTCGCCATTGCCGGCAAAGGTCAATACATCAGGGGCAGGGCCATGGGCCTTCATATCTTGCAAGCGGACTTCCAAGGCTTCCCGCACTTCTTCCCGGGTAGGACGGGGAAGTTTCGGACGGAAATCTTCATTGAATCCACATTCGCAATAAATGCAATTGAACGTGCATAGCTTACCATCGGCTGGCATCAGGTTGATGCCCAGCGATACTCCCAAACGGCGGGAGTGGACAGGCCCGAAGATGGGCGAAGGATAGATGATTGTCATAATGGTACGTAACTCTTTAGATTTTCTATGTACAAAAGCGACTACTGTTGTCCCAAGGGTTGGTCGGGGGTCACTGTGCGTGGACGGGCAAATGGTCGTGTGGGTGACCCGGCCGTCGAGCGGGTGACAGGTGTATAGGTCTGCAAGTCGAAGGTGACGAACTCCTCATAGTCGGGTGTGCGTCCTTCACCGCGCTGGATGGTCTGGTCATAGATGGCCTGGCGCGAGGGGGCATTGAACCCCATGATGTTGTTGCGCATCATGCTTTCCTCGGTAGAGCGGTAGGCTCCATACATATAAGTGCAGGCTCCTTCGTAGACACCCAGTCCTTGGTCGGCGTAGCGGCTGTCGTTCAAGAACTCGCTCCATAGCACGGCGGTGCTTTCGGGGGTGAAGTCCACGTTCTGCCACCAGCCGAAATCCTGCTGTTGCTGTTGGGTGGAGGCGATGGCATCGTCGGGTATGGTACCCATTTCTTCGTAGGAGTATTCGTCATCCAGCTTCCCGAAGCCATGCCCCACTACTTCGTGCACCAGCACGCGGCGGAAGTTTTCACTCTCCAGGCTTTCGATGACCGGGCAATAGGCAATGGCAAAGTTGACCGGTTGCCCGCTTGCGTACCAATAGTTATAGGTCGTGCCGGCATAGGCCGTCGTGTTCAGTATGACTACGGTTAATGTCTCATCCAGCTCGATGCCTTCTACGCATTGAACATATTCCTGCACGGTTTCATCGTCTCCCCATACGAGGGTACTGTTTCCCCCTTCCAGTCCGCATCCGAGTGCCGTCACATAGCCGGCTCCGAACGAGTTGTGAGGCGACACGGCCGTCACAGCATAGATGTCGAAGTAGTCCTTCAGCGAACGTATCGGTTCTTCGGTAAACAGGTTCTCTACGGCTTGGTCCATCACTTGGTCGTAGTAGCCGTCGGCAATCTCTTGGTCGATGAAGCCGTCGCCCATCAGCACGAGCGGGATGCCGTTGCCTGCCGAGTGCGACTGGATGGTACGCACGGTCTTGTCGGCCGAGTAGTCGGTGCTTTCGCCGGTCATGCGTCCGGCTTGGGTAACGGTTGCAGTGGCCAGGATGTAGCGGTCGGCATGTTCATCATCGAAGGGTTCCTTGACAAAGTAGAAGGTAGCCGTCCGGCTTTGGTTGCTTTCGTTGGGAAGTGCCCGCAGGGCGATGTAATAGCCCGTTTCGTCGGTAGCTCGTGTAGCCAGTTGGTCGGTAATCCAGCTTTCTCCTCCCGAATAAATGGCAAATTCCTCTTGGTCGATGGTGGTGAAGAAGTTGATTTCAAAGTCTGTTTCAGCCGCCGGAACTTCATAAGCCGTTTGTTCGACACGGATGTATTCATCCTGGCTGATGGTGAAGCTTTGGGTCAGGGAGCCCGACGTCAGTGTCAGGGTAGCCGAGCGTGTTTCTCCTGTACTGTTGGCTGAGGTGACAGATAGTTCGAGCGAATAGTCGCCTGCTTCTCCGCTTTCCGGAAACACCTGTAACCAACTGGCATCCACACTGGCTTGCCAAGCCTGGGAACTGTTGAACGAAAGGGTGGTTTCGGCTCCGGCTTCGGCATCTATCGTAATAGATTGGCCTGCAACGCTATTACTAAATGAGAACGAAGGCTCATTGTCTTCGCATGCAACCCAACATAACATAATACTGCATAACAGCCATAAGAAGATTTTAGGTTTCATATTCATATCTATCTATTAAACTATACAATCCCCCGCAAAGTTAGTATATTTTCTCCACTTGTCTGTTATTTTAGCTTATAAACCAAGAATACGTCTACTGAAATCTGGAAAAAAAAATTTCTCTTCCTAATTTTACTTTCATCTCTTTACCGGGTCTTATAAGCAGAAGCCCACTCAGATAAATCATGAAAGGGAAACGTAGAATATGCAACATAAATAGCTGAAGATTATGAGACCAACAGGAAAACTAGGAATGGCGATAATGATGATAATTGTCATTGTCCTTTCATGCGGAACTGCCAATGCACAACGTTGGCATCGGTATCATCGTCCGTATCGCATGGTGACAGTTGTTGCAAGACCTGCAGTAACTGTCCATGTCAGTAACCGTTTCACCCAAAAGGAACGTTTCAGAATGGCTATGGCTTATCTGAAAAATCACGAATACCTGACCATGAAGAAATACGCGAAAATGACGGAACTGTCGAAAATGGCTGCGGAAGCGGAACTTGACACATTTGTGGCAGACAAAGACAAGCACATAGCAGCTGTTATGAGAGGGAAAAAGAAAGTGTATATAGTAGAAAGTAGAATATAAGCAATCAGGTTATGAAAGGAACTAAGAAATGGGGCACATTTGCCTTGATGGTCGGAATGGCCATGCTGTGCAGTTCATGTGCCGTGCATAAACATCGCCACCGTCATCACCCGCACCGCCACTGGGTAGTGATTGTTGCGGAACAGACTACCCCCACAGGTCAAAGCAAGGATGGTATCACCTTTGAAGAATGTTTGGCTATGACCGACCGGACTCCTATGACAGCACTGAATGACACGGACATAGTCTCAGCCCTGAAAGAAAATGCTGAAAACGGGTTCCGGTTGCTGATGGCGAAATACAAGGAGGCTGTGTACTGGCATATCCGACGACTGGTCGTCTCGCACGATGATGCACAGGATGCCGCCCAAGAAACCTTTGTACGGGTATTCCGTTCTTTCAGTCAATTCAAAGGCGAATGTTCGTTCTGTACATGGATTTACCGGATTGCCACCAACGAGGCCTTGCGCATATTGGAACGCAGACGGGGCGAGCGGCTTTCATTGGACGACCCGGAAGCCGGAGTAAGCGACCTGATGGCTGACGAATATGTGGACTACAGCGATTTGGAAGCGGTAAAGCTGCAAAAGGCCATCCTGTCATTGCCCACCAAGCAACAGCTGACATTCAACCTGCGCTATTATGATGAACTGGAATATGACGAGATAGCCGCCATCACCGGCTCCACGGTAGCCAATGTGAAAGCCAATTATCATTTGGCCAAAGAGAAGATTATAAAGTATATGAACTCCACAGACTGAAAATATGGAAAAAGATTTTGATTTCAACCGGATTGGGAAGCGTATGCCTTACCGAACCCCGGAAGGCTTTCTGGACGAGATGGAAGCGAATATATGGAAAGAAGTTCAAGGCGGACTTCCCCAAACGCATAAGCGTAAGACCTACCGCCTGCGTATTTTCGCCGCATCGTTGGCAGTAGCCGCAAGCATAGCTTTGCTGCTGGTGTTCAGTCCTGTTTTCCACCAAAGGCAAACCGACAGTTTCTCGAAAGTGGAGCAGGCGTTCGCCAACCTGATCCAGGAAGACCAGGCTTACATGCTTGCCGTTTATCAAGAAGACCTGTTTATGAACGAATAAAAAATGAAGAAGATGAAGAATATAATCAGACTATTGCTGCTGGTCGTCTCATTGACAGCCTTCAGCGGCGCGGTTTCAGCGCAGAGCAACAAACAACGCCTCACCCGTGAGCAGTTGGCAGAGGTACAAGCCAAGCACATCGCCAAGGAAATGGCCATGAACGAGGTGACAAGCCGACGCTTTATCGAGACCTTCTGCCAGTTTCAACGGGACATCTGGGCACTCGGTCCCCGCCCGAAGCTACCAAACGACCAAATGACCGATGAGGAGACGGGACAGGCATTGAAAGGCCGTTTCGCCCACAGCCAAAAGATATTGGACTTGCGGCAAAAGTATTATGCCATCTACAGCGAGTTCCTGACACAGAAACAAATCCAACGTGTCTATGACCTGGAACGGCAGATGATAGAACGCCTATCCAAACGAAGCAGAAGGACAAACCGATAAAAACTATTTCAGCGCAAGACACAAGGACGTGCGTGACAGTTAGCCTTTTCCTTTCACAAAGGATGTTATAGCTCGGAACATAGTATGTTTTCGTTCAAAAGATAGTATGTTTTCAGGCCAAACATAGTATGTTTTTTCTTGCTTCATTTTTGGTTCTTGATTTATATCCGTATCTTTGGCGGCAATATGTATAGGAATAAGACCCCATGAAGCAATGGATGCAGACTTATAGGGAACATTATGTGACGTTGATACGTCTGGGAGTGCCCATCATGGTGGGACAACTGGGAGTTATCATACTGGGTTTTGCCGATACGCTGATGGTGGGCCATCATAGTACGGTGGAGCTGGGGGCAGCGTCGTTCGTCAACAATTTGTTCAATCTTTGTATCATTTTCAGCACGGGTTTCAGTTATGGGCTGACACCGGTGGTGGGCGCCTTGTATGGCAAGAAACGTTTCGGCGAGGCAGGACAGGCGTTAGGGTGCAGCTTGGTGGCTAATGCTTTGGTGGCGTTGGTCTTGATGGGTGTCATGGGGCTGCTGTATTTCCATATTCACCGGTTGGGCCAGCCCGAAGAGTTGCTCCCTTTGATTCGGCCTTATTACTTGGTGTTGTGGGCTTCGTTACTTTTTGTGCTCTTGTTCAATGGCTTTAAGCAATTTACTGATGGCATTACCGATACGCGTACGGCCATGTGGCTCCTGTTGGGCGGCAATGCGCTGAACATTGTCGGCAATTATGTCCTTATCAACGGTAAGTGGGGTTTCCCCGAATTGGGCTTGCTGGGGGCCGGGCTGAGTACTTTGTTTTCGCGCATCGTGATGGTGCTATGCTTTGCCTGCATCGTGTGGCGTGCCCGCCGGTTTGCTCCTTATCGCGAGGGGATGAGGAAGTTGGGCTGGTCGTTTCCTGTTTTTCGTAAGCTGAATGCGTTGGGTTGGCCTGTCGGTTTGCAAATGGGCATGGAGACTGCTTCGTTCAGCCTGAGCACGGTGATGGTGGGCTGGCTGGGGACGTTGGCTTTGGCTTCGCATCAGATTATGCTGACGGTTTCGCAGTTTACGTTCATGCTTTTTTATGGCATGGGGGCTGCCGTGGCGGTGCGGGTCAGTAATTTTAACGGGCAGGGCGACCTGGTGAATGTGAAGCGTGTGGCCTACGCAGGTTTTCATCTGATAGTCTGCATGGGAGTTGTTTTGCTCAGCATCATTTTTGCCTTCCGGGGACAGTTGGGGGGATGGTTTACGGACAATGCCGAAGTGTCGCTCATGGTGTCGGCCTTGTTTTTCCCTTTTCTTATCTATCAGTTGGGCGATGGGCTTCAGATCAACTTTGCCAATGCTCTTCGGGGCATGGCCGATGTCCGTCCGATGATGTTCATTGCCTTTATCGCTTACTTCATTATCTCCTTGCCTGTAGGCTATCTGTGCGGATTCGTATTCGATTGGGGGTTGGTGGGTGTGTGGATGTCTTTCCCCTTCGGCCTGACCAGTGCCGGGCTGATGTTGTGGCTAAGGTTCAGGAAAATGGTGAATGGTTAATAGCAAAATAGTAAATGGTTAAATAGTAAATGGTTAAATAGTAAATCGTAAATTGCTAAATAGTAAATGAAAAAGGGTGTTTCACGGTTGAAGATTATCTTGGGCTATGTCCTGATAGTGGGTGCCTTGTTGTACTCATTGGCCTTTGTAGACAAAGAGATGGGCAACCTGATGCTTTCCTCCGAGTATAATACCCAGTGGGAAGACAGCTTGATGACCCTTTTGCGTGAGAAAGATCAGAATACCATCCGCCTGCTTCGGACGTTGAGCGAAATGAATGACAGCCTTTTGTCGGCGGGCGACATTGAACAAATCATAGCCCGCCACGATACGGTCATCATCCGTCAGCAGGTAAAGCAACGCATCATCACCCGCCATGACACGATTCGTACGCCCAAGAAAAAGAAAAAAGGATTCTTCCGCCGTTTGGGAGAAGCTTTCTCTCCGCCCAAGGAGGATACCACCATCCAGGTGCTTACTTCTACGGAAGTGGCCATGGATACAGTGTTTTATGATACGTACAATCCTGTCGATTCCCTGGAGGAGCAACTTCGGTCGGTAGCTCAGAAACGGCAGGAACAAAACGTGGAAGCCAAGCGTCGGAGTCGCTATTTGCGTCGGCTGGACAAAATGCTCAATGCCCGCATCGACAGCCTGCTGAAAGGTTATGAGCAAGATGTGCTAGTGCAGGCCCATCAGGAGGAGGAACGTCGGCAGGCCGTGCGTCAACACTCGGCACGGGTCATTAGCGGTATAGCTATAGGCGCTGTGTCTCTTGCCGCTTTTTTCTTGATTCTGATAGGGCGCGATGTGGCCCGGAGCAACCGTTACCGGCGCGAATTGGAAGAAGCCCGTCGTAAAGCGGAAGAGTTGCTGGCCACGCGCGAAAAACTGATGTTAGCCATTACGCACGACTTCAAGGCGCCGTTGGGTTCCATCATGGGGTATGCCGACTTGCTCGCCCGTCTGACCGAAGATGAGCGGCAACGTTTCTACCTGGACAATATGAAGACCTCGTCCGAACACTTGTTGAAACTGGTGACGGATTTGCTCGATTTCCATCGGCTCGACTTGCATAAGGTGGAGGTCAACCGGGTGGCTTTCCGTCCTGCCCGCTTGTTGGAAGAAGTATGTGTGAGCTTCGAACCGCTGATGACGGAAAAAGGGCTGCGCTTTGAGCACCCCATTGCCCCCGAGTTGGAGAACACGTATATATGCGATCCTCTCCGTTTACGCCAGATCATCAATAACTTGGTTTCCAATGCCGTCAAGTTTACCGAACAAGGAGGCATTACCCTGCGTGCCGAGTATAAGGAGCGTCAGTTGGTCGTATCCGTGACCGATACGGGAAAGGGCATGAAGCCTGCCGACCGGGAGCGTATTTTCCAGGAGTTTACCCGCCTGCCCGATGCACAGGGCAAAGAAGGTTTCGGCTTGGGCCTCTCCATTGTGAAAATGTTGGTGCAGTTGTTGGAAGGAACCATCGAAGTGGATAGCGTGCCCGGTAAAGGAAGTACCTTCACCGTGCATATTCCTATTTATCCTTTGGCCGGACAAGCTCATGAGACTCCGGCACCCGCCGAACTTGATGAACCGCGGCATTCTTCCGCTCCTTTGCCGCCGGGTCATCTGCATGTGTTGTTGATTGATGACGACCGGTTGCAATTGACGTTGACTACAGCCATGCTTTCCCAGCAGGGCATTACGTCGGTAGCCTGTGAACAGGTGGATGCCTTGCTGGATGCTTTGCGGGGCGAATCGTTCGATGTATTGTTGACCGACGTACAAATGCCTGCCATGAATGGTTTTGATTTATTGAACTTGCTTCGTGCTTCCAACATCCCCCAGGCACGAACCATCCCCGTGATAGCTGTCACGGCTCGTAGCGACATGGAGCGTGAAGAATTTACGGCACATGGTTTCTCCGGTTGTCTGCATAAACCGTTTAATGTAAGTGAGTTGTTGAAGGAACTGGGAACTCCTCTTCAGTCTTCCTCTCCGGGAGAGGCTCCGGCTGTGGAGGCTCTCTCTGCGGGGGAGAGTCTGGGAGAGGTTTCGGACGTGCTTGACTTTGCCGCACTGACAGCTTTTGCGGAAGGCGATGAGGAGGCGGCACGTTCCATTCTGGAGAGTTTTGTGCGTGAAACCCGTCAGAACGCCGGGCGTTTGAGACAAGCCTTGGAAAAAGAACAGGCGGGCGAAATTGCTGCTATAGCCCATAAAATGATTCCTCTGTTCACGCTGATCGGGGCTTTGTCCTTGGTCAAGCATCTGCGTGCTTTGGAAAGGCTTCAGGATCGGATCTTCTCAGACCAGGTAAAAGAAACTACCGAACAAGTGCTTGGAGAAGTGGAAGAATTGGTGCAACGGGCATCTGCTCGGTTAAATTTATAAAGAATGAATCAGGTTACAAAAAAAATTATTTATTTTGTGGAGTTATAAAATGTTTTGAGTCATCGATGAATGCCGGTTTCAGAAAGAAAGGATGGAAGTGGATAGTGATGGGCGTCAGTATTCCTCTGCTGCTTGTGGTGGTACTGGTCATTTCGCTCTATCTGCCTCCTGTACAGAATTTCTTGCGCAAACAGGTGGTCGTGCGGGCTTCGGAGGCCATGGGCATGGATGTGCAAGTGGGACGCATTGACTTGCATTTCCCGCTGGATTTGCGCGTGGGTGAGGTGAGTGCGGTCCGGGCATCGGACACGTTGCTTCATGTGGGTAGTCTGCGCGTGAGGGTACAGCTGTTGCCTTTGTTTCGGGGACGGGTGGAAGTGGATCATGTCATCTTGGAGGAAGCTACGGTGCATACAGCTGACTATGTGCCGGGTGTATGTGTGGATGGTACCATCGGTCGTTTTTTGCTGAAGAGCCACGGAGTAGACTTGAAACAGGAAACGGCTGTACTGAACAATATCGAATTGGCTGATACGCGGGTGAATGTGGTGCTGATGGATACGACTGCCTCGGAAGAAACGGCGGACAGCACCGGGCTACCTTTGCGGTGGAAACTGAAGGTGGAACGTCTGCGGGTGGACCGCCTACAGGCCGGATTGACTTTACCGGGGGATAGCATAGCCCTGTCGGTCAATCTGCCCGGATTGGAACTGGCAGAGGCGGAAGCCGACCTGGGTGAAGGAGCGTATGCCCTGCGGAAAGCCGGGCTGGAAGGGGCGACGGTGCGCTATGATGTGGGGGAGGCTGCTCCTGCTGTCGGGCTGGATGCTTCTCACTTGGCGTGTCGGGACATTCGGCTGGACTTGGACTCCCTGTTGTTTCACGGAACTCGATTGAAAGCGGTGATTCGCGATTTTTCGTTGAACGAGCGTTCGGGGTTGTGTCTTTCTTCGTTGGAAGGGCGTGTGTATTCGGATTCGGTTGGCATTCATCTGCCTCGTCTGCAATTGCGTACTCCGCATAGTGAACTTTCCTTGCAGGCAGAGGCCTCGTGGGAGGGGGTAGAACAGCCGGAGCGAGGACATTTCGGTTTTAATCTGGACGGCCGGGTAGGTAAGCCGGATTTGTTATGGTTGGCGGCCGGGACACCGGAGTCGTTTGCACGGGACTATCCTTCGCATCCTTTGTCACTGAATTTGGGAGTGGAAGGCAACCTGAGCAGGTTGCGGTTGTCGGCCTTGCGGGCAGAGCTGCCCGGGGCTTTCCGTCTGGACGGCCGTGGAGAGGCTATAGCAGTGGCCGACAGTGTGGCACGACATATGGAGTTAGAGGCGAAGGTACAGACGGGACGGCTGGACTTCCTGAGAGACTTGGCCGCTTTACCTGCTGATACGGTATTTCGTCTGCCGGACAGTTTGTACTTGGCCACCTTCCTGACGTTGGAAGGAAGTCGGGTTTCGGCCGATCTGACGTTGCGCGAGGGGGCAGGTCAGGTGAGCGTGGATGCTTCGTACGATTGGCAGACGGAGGTTTATCGGGCGGAACTGGCGGTGGATACGCTGGACTTGCATCATTTCCTGCCGGGAAGTGGTCTGCAAAAGTTGACGCTGTATACTTTTGCTGAAGGGCAGGGGATGGACTTCACTTCGCGCCGGAGCACCGGGGAAGCCCATTTACGGTTGGAGTCATTGGGTTACGATGCCTGGGAGTTGACTGGAGTGGAAGCTCATTTGGGACTGCAGGAAGGATGTGCCACGTTGGGACTGACCAGTGACAATACGCTGCTGAAGATGCGGGCGGACGCTTCGTTGCGGACAGACCGACCGACGCTGGATGGCAAGTTGCGGCTGGATGTAGCTTCGGTGGGATTGGACGAATGGGGCTTGTTGGAGAAGCCCTTGCCCCGTCCATTGACTTTGCAGGCGGAGGCAGAGGCTCGAGGCGACACCTTGCAGTTGGAATTGACTTCGGGCGACTTGCGAGTGCTGGTTAACACGGGCGAGCCTTGGACGGAATTGGCGGCACGCGGACAGGAGTGGGCCGATTTGCTGACGAAGCAACTGGAGGCGCGTCAGCTGGACATGGCTGCCTTGCGACGCTCTTTGCCAATGGCGGACTTGTCCGTAAAGGCAGGTCGGGATAACCCGTTGGGCGACTGGCTGGACACCCGGCAGATGGGGTTCGATGATTTGACACTGGATTTTGGATGTTCGCCCGGAGAGGGCATTCACGGAGGAGCTTCCCTCATCGGTTTGCATACAGACTCACTTCGTTTGGACACGCTCTTTCTGACAGCAGGACAAGATACGACACGGCTGCGGCTGCAAGCCGGCCTTTATAACAGTCGGCAGAATCCGGATTTGGCATGCCGTACCACACTGACCGGAGAAGTGTGGGACGAGGAAGCTGCTTTGACTTGGGATTTCGAGGACGGCGAGGGGACGAAAGGTGTTCTTTTCGGTATCCGTCTGCGGCCTTTGACAGAAGGGAACGGACGGGGGAACGGTATCCTGCTGAGCCTGACGCCCGAACATCCCATTATTGCTTACCGTGAATTCGATTTTACGGACGGAGCACGACATATTTACTTGCATAATGACATGCACGTGTATGCCCATGTGGATATGTGTAGCGACGACGGCATTGGCTTCCGCATGCTTTCCGACCGGACAGACACGACTTCCTTGCAGAACATTCGCTTGTCGCTGACTCGCTTCCGTCTGAGCGAACTGGGCAAGGTGATGCCCTATCTGCCTCGTCTGACGGGATTGCTTTCGGCGGAGGCGCACTACATACAGACGGATACTACTGCCTTGCAACTGACAGCCGAGGTCGATGTGAAGAAACTGACGTATGAAAAACGTCCGGTGGGCGACGTGGGGGCGAGAGTATCGTGGTTGCCCCAAGGTATGGACCGGCATGAGCTGGACGCGATGCTGACACTGGACAGCCTGACTGTACTGGCTGTGGACGGACTGTTAGGACAGGAGGCCGGTGGCATGGGACAAATGGATATTCAGGCAGCCATCACCCGTTTGCCTTTGCGGGTAGCCAATGCATTTGTGCCCGATGGGATGATAGCTTTGGGCGGAAAAGCCGATGGCAGTTTTCACCTGTCAGGCACTACGGAAGCCCCTTTGCTGAACGGTGACCTTTCGTTGGACAGTATGTCGGTAGATGTTCGTCAGTTGGGGGCTCGTTATTGGTTGGACAATCGTCCCATCCGGGTGAAGGACAACCGTCTGTTGTTGGATTCGTTTGCCATTTATACCACCAGTCCGAATCCGTTTACTATCGATGGGAATATAGATTTCCGTGACTTGGAACGTCCCTGGGCCGACTTACGCTTACGGGCACGGGACTATACGCTGCTCGATGCGCCTCGTACCCGCCAGAGTTTGGTGTATGGCAAAGTAAAGGTAGATCTTTCGGCTACGGCAAGCGGTCCGCTGGATGCTTTGATGTTGCGGGGCGATATGCACCTGTTAGGCTCTACGGACGTGACCTATGTACTGACCGATTCGCCTTTGACGGTGGAAGACCGATTGGACGGGCTGGTGAGCTTTGTTTCGTTTGCCGACACGGTGTCGGTGGCGGAGAAGCAGGAAAAAGTGCTCCCGCCGGGTGGAATAGACATGTTGATGGGCGTACATATCGATGAAGCGGTGCGTCTGCGGGCCGACCTAAGTACCGATCGCAGCAAGTACATCGAGTTGGAAGGTGGCGGGGACTTGGCTTTGCAATACACGCCGCAGGGCGACATGAACCTGACGGGACGATATACGCTTTCGGGTGGAGTGATGAAGTATTCACTGCCGGTGATTCCGTTGAAGGCTTTCCAGATAGCCAGTGGCAGTTATGTGGATTGGCGGGGCGACGTGATGAACCCTGCCATCAGCCTAAAGGCGACCGAACGGGTAAGAGCTTCCGTGGCCGATGAAGACGGGGAATCGTCGCGCATGGTGAATTTCGACGTATCCATTGCCATTAATGGGAAGCTGGAGGCACCGGAACTGGTGTTCGACATTGCTGCGCCCGAGGACGTCAGTGTACAGAACGAATTGCAGGCGATGGGGACTGATGAACGCAGCAAGCAGGCCATTGCCATGTTGGCCACAGGGATTTATCTGAAGAGCGGAGTGAAGGGAGGCGGTCTGAATATGGGTACGGCCTTGAACAGCGTCTTGCAGAGCCAGATTAATTCGTTGGCCGGTTCGGTAAAGGGAGCCAGCATCAGTGTAGGCGTGGAAGACCGTACGTCGGCAAAAACGGGCGACAAGCAGACGGACTACAGTTTCCGTTATGCCCAACGTTTCTTCAACGACCGGGTGCAGATTGTCATCGGAGGCAAGGTATCTACCGGAGCGAATGCCACGAACGACATGGAGTCGTTCATCGACAACATTTCATTGGAATATCGGCTGGATGCATCGGGTACGCGTTACATCCGGGCTTTCTATAATAAGAACTACGAGAGTGTGCTCGACGGTGAAATTACCGAAACCGGGGTAGGTCTGGTGCTTCGCCGCAAGATGGACCGCCTGAGCGAATTGTTTATATTTAAGAGGAGAAAGGAAGACGATTAATTTAATTAAGAATTAAGAATTAAGAATGAAGACTATACCGCTATCAAAAAAAGTAAAAGTGTTTTTGAGCGAAGCTAATTGTGGCGCAGCCTCTTTCCAAAGACGGTGGAGCCGTAGCGACACCTGCGGATTCTCATGCCGCATGGCTCATTCTTCATTCTTCATTCTTCATTCTTCATTAAAAAACGTTCTTCATTTAATCGTTTTTTCATTCTTCATGTTGTTTGCATCTTGTTCCACGACGAAGAACTTGCCGGAGGGTGAAGTACTCTACACCGGACAGAAACCGATGGTCGTACTTACGCCGGACAGTGTCCAGCTGGACGATACGGCCTGGGAAGAGGTCAGTGCCGCTTTGGCTAAAGCACCCAACAACGCTTTGTTGGGCAGCTCCACCCTGCGCATCCCGTTCCCCTTCGGTCTGTGGGTGTACAATGGCTTTGCCAAGTACGAGAAAGGGCTGGGACGATGGATTTTCAACCGCTTTGCTGCCCAACCGGTACTGATGTCGGCCGTGGCACCCGATATTCGCGTGAAAGCGGCTACGAATCTGCTGCGCGACTACGGCTATTTCAACGGCGAGGTGAGCTACCAGACCTTCGTCAATCCCAAAGATTCCCTGAAGGCCAAGCTGCAATATACCGTCCGTACCGGGCGGCCTTATTTCATCGACACGGTGGACTACCGGGGATTCACGCCGCGCACCCTTCGCATCATGGAGCTGGGGCGGAGGCGCTCGCTCATCAGTCCCGGCGAACAGTTCAACGTGCCCGACTTGGACGAGGAACGCACCCGCATCAGTACCCTGCTGCGCAACGCGGGACTCTACTACTTCCGTCCCGATTACCTTACCTATCAGGCCGACACCACACAAACGCCGGGCGGACATGTCAGTCTGCGTATGGTGCCCGTGCCCGGACTTCCTGCGATGGCCGAGAAACCTTTCCATGTAGGGCGGAAGTCAGTCCGCCTGCTGGGCAAGAATGGCGAGGAACCCACTGACAGCCTGGATTACCGTGACTTGCGCATTTACTACCATGGCAAGCCCGGTGTCCGTCCTGAGATGCTTTACCGCTGGACCGATTACCAGAGTTTCCGGCGTAAGCGTCCCGTGCAGGACAGTGCCGGCATGAGTCGCCAGAAAAACTACCGCAGTCTATACAGCCTCTATCGGCAGACCCGTGTCCAGGAGCGTCTGGCCAGTGTGGGCATTTTCCGTTATGTTGAGATGCAATATACACCCCGCGACACCGCTTTCCACTCAGACACGCTCGATGTAGACATTCGTTTGGCTCTTGACAAACCTTATGACGCCGAACTGGATTTCAATATCAAGATGAAGAGTAACAACCAGGTGGGACCGGGAGCCGCTTTCACTCTGACGAAAAACAACATCTTCGGCGGTGGGGAACGCTGGGAAGTGGAACTGACCGGTTCCTATGAATGGCAGACCGGCGGCGGGGCTTCGTCGTCGATGAACAGCTACGAATATGGCCTCTCCACTTCGTTGGTCTTTCCCCGGGTGGTCTTTCCCCGGATGGGCGGGCGCGAGTACGACTTTCCTGCTACGACTACGTTCCGGCTGTATGCCGACCAGATGAACCGGGCCCGTTACTACAAACTGTTGGCTTTCGGAGGGAATGTCACCTACGACTTCCAGCCGCGTGCCACGGGCAAACACAGTTTCACGCCCTTCCGACTGACGTTCAACGTGCTCCGCGACCCCACGCAGGACTTCCAGGACTTGCAGGCTGCCAATCCCGCCCTTTACGTCAGCTTGCGCGACCAGTTTATCCCGGCCATGGAATATACCTATACCTACGACGACGCTTCTGTCCGCCGGCGCCGTCGCAGTTCCCGATGGTGGCAGACCACCGTCACGTCGGCGGGTAACCTCACTTCGTGCCTCTACGGACTGCTGGGCAAGCCCTTCGGCCGGCAGGGGAAAACGTTGTTGGGAGTCCCCTTTGCCCAGTTTGCCAAACTCAACACCGAGTTCCGTTACGGCTATCGGTTGGGTCGCGGACAGGCTTTGGCGGCACGCGTGGCAGCCGGTGTGGTGTGGTCCTACGGCAACATGCTTTCGGCACCCTACACCGAGCAGTTCTATATTGGCGGGGCCAACAGCGTCCGGGCTTTTTCGGCACGCAGTATCGGTCCCGGTGGTTATGCGCCGGCCGAGGGCGAGGCCGACCGCTATGGTTACATCAACCACGTGGGCGACATTCGTTTCGAGGCTAACGTGGAGTATCGTTTCCGGTTGGTCAGCGACCTGCATGGGGCGGTGTTCCTCGATGCGGGCAACGTCTGGTTGCTGCGTGCCGACGAGGGACGTCCTCTGGGGGAATTCAACCTGAAGCGGTTCCCCCGGCAGATAGCCTTGGGTACGGGGTTGGGTTTGCGTTACGATTTGCAGTTCCTGGTGGTGCGGCTCGACCTGGGCGTCGCGCTTCACGACCCTTCCCGGCGTGGTGGAGGCTATTACAACATCCCCCGATTCGGCGACGGGCTGGCACTGAACTTTGCGATAGGATACCCGTTTTAAATGAAGAACCTTTTTAAATGAAGAACTAATAATGAAGAATGAAGAACTTATAATAATGAAGAATGAAGAACGAAGAATGAAGAATTGTGGCGCAGCCTCTTTCCGCATGGAAATTCTTCATTTCGCCGCGCAGCGGCTATTCTTCATTCTTCATTAAATTTCTATTGTTTAACTTTTAAAATTTTATGTGTATGAAACCTACTTTGTTTTTATTGGCTGCCGGTATGGGAAGCCGTTACGGCGGACTCAAGCAGCTCGATGGGCTGGGCCCCAACGGCGAAACCATCATGGACTACTCCATCTACGATGCCATCCAGGCCGGATTCGGCAAGCTGGTGTTTGTCATCCGTAAGGATTTTGAGGCCGATTTCCGGGCCAAGATTCTTTCCAAGTACGAAGGCCATGTGCCTTGCGAACTCGTCTTCCAGAGCCTCGACGCCCTGCCCGAAGGCTTCACTTGTCCCGAAGGCCGCACCAAGCCCTGGGGGACCAATCATGCCCTGCTGATGGGTGCCGGTGTTATCCACGAACCCTTTGCCGTGCTCAATTGCGACGACTTCTACGGCCGCGACTCCTTCCAGGTGATGGCCCGCTTCCTCAGCGCGCTGCCCGAAGGCTCTACCGGCCGGTATGCCATGGTGGGCTTCCGTGTGGGCAACACGTTGAGTGAGAGTGGCACCGTGTCGCGCGGACTGTGCTCCACGGACGAGAACCATCTGCTGACCTCCGTGGTGGAACGCACCAAGATACAGCGCATCGACGGCGAGGTGAAGTATGTGGACGACAATGGCGAGTGGGCTGTTACGCCGGAGACTACGCCCGTCAGCATGAACTTCTGGGGCTTTACGCCGGATTACTTCGCTCATAGCCTGGACTACTTCCGCGGTTTTCTGAGCGACCCGAAGAACATGGAGAACCTCAAGAGCGAATTCTTCATCCCCTTGATGGTGGACAAGCTCATCAGCGAAGGCACGGCTACCGTGGAAGTGCTGGACACCACCAGCCGCTGGTTTGGCGTCACCTATCCCGAAGACCGTCCCGACGTAGTGGCTCGTATCCAGGCCCTGGTCGATGCCGGTGAATATCCTGCCAAGCTGTTCTAATGAAATGAAGAATGAAGAATAGTCCCTTCGGGACGAAATGAAGAATCTCATGTCACATGGTAATTCTTCGTTCTTCATTCTTCATTTAAGAAGTTCTTTGCTGAAAACATCGTATCTTTTCCCCCAAAACAAGCCTTGTTTTCCTCAGGAACAAGCTTTGTTTTCCCCGGAAAGATACGATGTTTTGCGTCGGAAGAAGCCTTATGGTTCGCCCAGGTATTCCACCAGCAGACGCACTTGGCGGAGGGAGAAGGCGATGTCGTTCTTTCCCTCGGGGCCTTCGTCGTAGAGGCGGCGGTAGAGTTCGGGGTTGTGGCGAATCCAGGCATTGAGCTTGTTCATGGCCGTGCGCTTGGTGACGCAGGGGTTGTAGCGGCGTGCCAGTTCCTCCTTGAGGCAGGCGCGGGGCTCGAAGGGAGCTTCGAGGTCGTAAGGGTCTGTGAAATGCTTCATAATCTTATTTTTATTTGTTATTATTTTTCTTATTCATTCATTGGATGGAAACAGGGGATTAGGGGCCATTTTAGGGCCAAGGGCCACATAGGACCCTCGACCGAGAAGGTTAGTTCCGCTTCCGGTATCCATCTTCTTGTTTTTCAACGAGTTGCTTCTTTTGCAGGTTTCTCAGCCATCGTTTGGCCGTTGTTTCAGGAACGTCGTGTTCTTGCGTGGCATCCATATACTCCGTGTAAGAGAATTTCTCAGGAAGCGAATCGAGTACGAGTTCGATGAGCCGTGGACGGTGCATCTCCTGAAGACGGCTGTCGCTGGCGGGCAGGGAGGTACTGAGCAGCAGGCTGTGTTCCAGCACCGTGGAGGCTATCTGCAAGGCAGCCCGGAAGTCTTCGTCCGTGCAAGTCACTTCCCGTGCTTCGGGCCAGTCGGCATACTTGCGGAAGGCAGTGAGCACGGCTGCCATGCGCATGGTCTGTAGGCCGCAACGCACCAGGATGCCGTTTACCGCTTCCTGTCCATTGGCTTGCAGGCGGCGCATCTGGTCGCTGAAGTAACGGGTATGTTCCTCCCACTGTGCGGGCGTGAAGCTGACGATGGTGGGGCTTTGGAGCAAATGGAGGTGTATGCGGAACAACTCTTCGCCCAGGCGGCGGAAGTGGGTCTCTTTGTCTACGTTGCCGGCTCCCGGTGCGCAGCTTTCCCACACGGCTTCCTGTTGGCGGGTGTAGAACAGGAAGCGGCTGAACAGTCCCGAATCCAGCGAGCGGAACAGGCCGGCAAACTGTTCGGGTGTGCCGCTCAGGCAGACGGCCAGCTTGGGATGGCGGGCTCGCTTGGGCTCCCCGTCTATCTTGAACGAGGAGGACACTTCTTCGTGGTGGTAGGCTTTGAGGAAGATGTCCTCGAAGTTGCCATAGTCCTGCTTGAAGGCGACGCTCAGCGTGGCTATCTCGGTGGAGAAGAGGATGCAGCCCGTCTCCGGTGCCGCAGCCAGCGACTCGATGAGGCGGCTGCGGCTGGTGGTGGCGGGCAGGAGGAAGAAGAGGAGCACCGGCGGTTCGGGACGCAGTTGGAGGTTGGGTTTGCGTTTCTCCTTCAAGGCTTTGCGCTGTTCCATCTCCCACAGTACCTTGGCTTCTTCATACGCCCGCTTGCGGTCGCGGTTGACGTGCTCGTAGTGTTCCACGGTCGTTTCCAGCAGGGAAGCCACGCAACTCAACGCGCCCTTGCCGCTACCGGCAGGCGCCACGGCGGCAAAGTAGAGCTGGGGACTGTAGTAACGGTCCTTGTAGAAGAAGCTGACCCCGGAGAACAGGGCGCTGCAACAGGTCAGGCTGCCCAGCAGGAGGATGTCGCGTTCGCGGGCGTTGGCGGCGAACGCGGTGCAGTGCTCCAACGGGAGCGGCAGCCTATCGTACACGCTGTCGGGAATGCAAGGCATGGAACGGAGCAGTTCTTCATTTTTTTCGGACAAATCGGCTTCTTCCTCCTGAGCGGATTTCTCGGTCGAGGGTCCTATGTGGCCCTTGGCCCTAAAATGAACCCTACTTGCTTTTTCCTCGCTTTCCATTTTCTCCTTAACGAATTGATAACCAGACAGTACGCGCTGGAGGATGTCTTGCTCGTTGAAGTCGGGCATGGCATGGCGGTAACTGTAGACTTCGATGAGTTTTTCCAGCTCTTTTTGCGAAAATCCTTTACGCCTTGCCGCGCGTCCCAGCTTCAGGGCAATGCTGTTGCGCTGTCCCGGGCGGAAGGGATATTCCTGCTCGAAGTAGTGGAGGAAGTGATGCAGGAAGCCTTCGTCTTCCCCGTTTTCCGGTTCGGTAGTCGGGATGGCCTGGGACGGTTCAGTCCGGGCGATGGCGGGCGGACAGGTGGGCGGTGTGTCGGGCATCGGGAAAGCTTCGGCCTGCGTGTTGTAGTAAGCCTCAGGGTCCCACGAGTAGTAGCACGGCTGGGTCAGCACCGCGCCTTGCGGGTCGTAGGGATGGCCCACGTGCCCGCTGATGGTCAGTGCCACCGCGTCGTAGACGGGGCGGTAGCCTTTCTCCAAGTCTTCCTTGCGGGCGAGGACCCAGATCTTCACGCCATTGCCCGAAATGCTGCGAAAGACGAGCACGACGTAGGGCAACGCGCTTGCCAGTCGGCAGATTTCGTCCGTCCGCCCGTCCGTGTGGTCCAGGTCGATGCAGAGCAGGCCGCTGTAAGCCCGCAGGTGAGTGACGGCATGTCCACCGAAGCAGATGGCCGACGGGGTGACGCAAGGCATGTTGTCCTTGATGCGTTTGGCCTCGGCTTCGTGTCCGGGCTGTGCTTTGAGCCGGCGGTGTTGCTCCACGGCTTCGCGATAGGTGTCGCCGGTGATGTCGGCTGCAAAGCGGTCAAGTGTGGTGTCCATGGCACACTTGCTCCGCACGCTGCTGAAGTGCGAGAAGTGTGTGTCGGTTCCGATGGGATTTGTTTGTTCCATAATTCTTCGTGTTTACAAGTCCGGCAGAGGCACCATTGCCTTTGCACGTTGCAAATCACGGAATAATCCGGAACATGGTTTTTGGCGTTTTTCCGCAGTATTAGTATTTTATAACATTGATTTTCAGCAGGTTGGTTTGTAGAAGGTGCGGCGTAGGTAATGTTTCCTAAAAATGTAGGTAGTAATTATTTTCTTTCCCAAGGGCAAAGTTACGGAAACTATTCTTTTGTGCAAGAAAACATGAGTGGAAAATAGGTTAGAATAGATAAAAATGAATATATTTGCTGATTAATAAAAGTAAATCACCGATCGTTATGAAACAAGAGGAAATTCTGGCCCTGTTCCGCCAATTCGAATCTATCGCTAACGAATATGAGGGTATAGAGTGTTGGAGCGCACGGGAACTGTCGAAATTGCTGGGCTACAGCCAATGGAGAAACTTTGAAAACATTATCGAGAAGGCTAAAATGGCTTGTGTCAATGCCGGTCAGGAAATAGCTTATCATTTTGCTGACGTCAGCAAAATGATCATGCTTGCCAAAGGTGCTCAACGTGAGGTAAATGACTATATGCTTACTCGCTATGCCTGCTATCTCATTGCCCAAAACGGAGATTCTCGCAAGCCCGAAATAGCTTTTGCACAAAATTATTTTGCTGTACAGACGCGTCGTGCCGAGTTGGTGCAACAACGGATGTTGGAATATGAGCGGGTGCAGGCACGTGCCAAGCTCGCCGAGACGGAAAAGGTCTTGTCGGGTGTACTTTATGAGCGTGGGGTGGATCAGAAAGGCTTCGCCATTATCCGTTCGAAGGGCGACAAAGCGCTTTTCAATCTTGATACAGCTCAGTTGAAGCGTAGACTGGGGGCACCTGGCAGCCGTCCTGTCGCAGATTTCTTGCCTACTATTAGCATCAAGGCTAAAGATTTTGCTGCTGAAATGACGTCGGTGAATGTACAACAGAAGAATTTGCATGGGCAAGTAGGTATTGAGCGTGAACATGTGGATAATAATGCCGCTGTGCGCCAGATGTTGTTACAACGTGGTATTGTGCCCGAACAACTTCCTCCTGGTGAGGACGTGAAGAAAGTGGAGCGTCGCCTTAAGGCTGAAGAAAAGAAAATCATAATGAAAAATCGTTCGTAACCTCATCCCTTTCTCACCACGCCGCATTTTTCTTGGCTTGCTGCCATTCGGCTTCTTCGCGTTTCCGGGCTTGTTCGGTGGCGCGTTGTTTTTCTTTCTGTTCGGTTTTGAGCATTCGGGCATTTTCTGTTAGCCGAAGTTCTATCTTGTCTTGTATGTCGCGTAGTCTGCTACAGAGCCGTTCGCTGAGTATCTTTTCCGTGGCGAGCAGTGCTTCTACCTCCCTTTCTATCTGTCGTATCGCTTTCATTTCCGCCTTGTCGGAATGGGGAACGTAGTATCGATGTAGTTCTTGTTTCTCCTCTTCGGGCCAGTCTACAGAGTATGCATGTTCACGTTCGGTTTCCGGCAACCACAAGGACAGTTGTTCTAACAGGTCTTTGAACTCTTCGCTGGTCAGCCTTTCCCGCATTCCGGTGAGCCAGTTGGAAGTTCGGATGAGTTCCTTTTCCCGCGTGCGGAGGAAGGTCAAGCTGTATCGGGAAGGCATTCGTTCCAGTTCAGCCATTTCGTTTTCGATATGCTCCAAGACAGATCGATAACCTACCAATTCTTCCCTTATGACTGCCTTAATGCGGTCTGTAAAATCTTTCATTGAGTTTATTTCGTTGTTGTTACTCTTTCAATTTCACCTTACTGTCCGATAGCCGACACAGGTTCACACAAGCTAAACACGAGTTCGCATTCGGCCGGTGAGACTTTGTGCACCTTTGCCGTGTCAACCGGATGACACGGGGCCGAGGCCTGCATGCCCTGTTCCCATTTTGCAAATGTAGGCAAGAAATTAGTAATGCGCAAATAAAATGATTCACAGTTATGCGAGAAATTCATTACCTCATCATCCATTGCAGCGCCACGCGCGCTGACCGCGACTTCCCGGTGGAACAACTGGAAGTCGCTCACCGGGCCCGGGGCTTCCGGGGCATCGGCTATCACTACTACATTCGCCGTGACGGTACGGTGGTCAACACACGCCCCATCGCCCGCATCGGTGCCCACTGCAAGGGTTACAATGCCCACAGTATCGGCATCTGCTACGAAGGAGGCCTGGATGCGGAAGGCCATCCCGCCGACACCCGCACCCCGGAACAGCGGAGAGCTCTGCACCAGTTGGTGTGGCAACTCTGGGACATCGTGGGACGCAACGTCCGCCTGTGCGGACATCGCGACCTCAGCCCCGACCTCGACGGCGACGGCACGGTGGAACCGGAGGAATGGACCAAGCAGTGCCCGTGCTTTGATGTGGCGAAGGAGTTTTAATTCAATGAAGAACGAAATTCAATGAAGAATGAAGAACGAAGAATGAAGAATTATGTGGAAAGGAGGTGTGATACAGTATGGCTATTAAGAAATCGGTTTGGGATACGATCCTGAAGGTGATTATCGCCGTGGCTTCGGCCATTGCCGGCGCCCTGGGCGCGAATGCGATGAATCTGTAATGGTTTATTAGTGGACGAGTTGACAAGTGGACAAGTGAACAAGGATTCCTTGTAGTCTCGTTAACTTGTCTCTTGTCCACTGATAAGGAAACTTAAATCAATTTATTCTATTCACTCAAAAAAATCCAAGAATTATGAAACGAAACCTTTTACTTTTATTCTTATGCAGCGTACTCGGCAGCTGGCTTTCCCCGGCTGCGGGGCAGACGACTTCGGGCGACGTGGACTATCATCTGAACCACAATCCCGGTGACTATCAAATAGCTACGCCCAATGCGGCAGCATTCAACAAGTATGTGAACAATCCTATTGACCTCTATTCGGGTACAGCCCGGGTAGACATTCCCCTCTACACCTTGAAAGATGGAGCCATCACGCTTCCTCTGAACCTGACCTACGCCACGACAGGCATCAAAGTCAGCGAAGAAGCCAGCTGGGTCGGCCTGGGCTGGAATCTGTCAGTCGGTGGGTATATCACCCGTCGGGTGGTCGGGATAACGGACCGCTACTGTGCGCCCTCCTATTATGAAGGTGTCATCGAGGCATACGACCCATCCGGAAACAGACAACTCACCGGGTACGATTATGGTGGATGGACTGCCGCCCTACGCGAGGCGATGGATTGGTATTTATTTGAGCCCTCCGGACGTAAGGATCAGAACCGGGAGGGAAGATTTAACCCCGACGTATTCAACTACTCGTGTCCTGACGGCAGCGGTGCGTTTGTGATTGACTGGCGTGACAACAACATCTACCAGTTGGACCGTACACAAGACGTGAAGATAGAAAAAATCGTCACCAGCCAAACCGGTTCCGGAGAACCGATTACCGGTACACACACGTACCTCACGGGCTTCAAACTGACTTTTTCCAATGGAGTGACACACCGTTTTGACTTGAAGAGTTCCATGATTACGACAAGTCCTGCCAACTTGGGTACCCAGGCGGAAACTTATGCCTTGACCCAAACAACCTATCCCAACGGGCAACAGGTGAACTACACGTATACGACCGTGAATAACCAAAGCTTCCATTATGGCGAAAGTTTAAAATCTACCGTTCCGGGTAGTGTATCTGGAGATAAAATCAACCTTGAGTGCAGCTACAGCAGCCGCAATTATTCGAATTTTGGAGGATTGGAAGTGATTTTGGATAAAATCGAAACGCCCAACTATCAGGTGTTATTCACGACCAGCACCCGGGAAGATTTGCCGGATGTGAAAAAACTGGATCGCATTCAGGTGAAAGCCCTGGCTACGGGAGCTGTCTGCCATGACCAGCGTTTTTCGTACAGTTATTTCACCAGCTCCTCGACAGGCGGATATTGGAGTCAGTATATTGCCAACTTTTCAAGTTACCGGCAAACCAATCACCTGCTGAAACGTCTGCGCCTGGATGCCGTGTACAACATGGATGGCAGTACCGAAGGAGAACGCTACCAGTTCACTTACAACTCCAAAGCTCTACCCCGCAAGGATTCGTATGCCGTGGACTACTGGGGATATTACAACGGACAGACAACTAATCAGTCATTTATTCCGGATCTGTACTACCTGATGCTGAACCATTATGATGCATATCTGCGAATTAGCGATCTGCCGACAGATTATGGCCAACAGTTGCAGCAAGCTCTGCGTGCCTATGATTTCGAAAGCTGTAAGGCAGCCATCCTGATCGGTATCCAATACCCCACGGGCGGTTATTCGGAAATCGTGTACGAACCCCACCGTTTCACCGGTGATTACATCCCGACGGTGGCCCAATGCGATGACAGGCCGGATAATCTGATTCAGACGGAAACTATTTATGACAACAATTCGTTCTTTGCGCCCGATGATCTATATGATACTCCCAAGAATTATTCATATAACTTCTCGAAGGACATGACTGTGCGAATCCTGTTGACTCTTTCCAGGGGACAAAACAGCTGGAAAACCGTGGCCAATCACCGAGCCTACCTTTACTATGTGAAGAACGGGACGGAACAACGGGTGGATTTCTCCCTGAAAGAGGAATGCGAAGACCGTTATCAGAAAGAAGAAGTGAGCCATACGGCCAACCCCACAGCGACTTTAAGCAAAGAGGCTACGGTGGCCGTACCGGCAGGAACGGGTTGGTTTGTGGTGGATTATCCGGATGAACTGGGAGACCAGACTACCGGAAGCGGTACGAACGGACGCATCGAGATGCTCATCGAATTTGAAAAGGAAGGGGCACCGGACGTGGAAACCGAATCGGAAGGAGCGGGTGTGCGCGTAAAGGAAATCAATTTCTACGACTCTCCCTCCAAGCAGACGTTACTGCAAAAGACTTCGTATGAATATACCCAGCCCGGCAGTACCGCCACCAGCGGCGTGTTACAAAACTGCTTGCAGTTCGTCAACTACTACCCGCAGACGTATGAAGCTCTAGGAAAGTACGTGACGATCTCCGATGGTTCTCAGGATGTAACTTCTGCAACCTATTGTTCTGACAAGCTCGAAATTTCCGGCAGTAACTTCTTCTCTTCTCCCTACCAGACTTCCGTTAACGTGGGTTATACCTACGTGAAAGAGAAGGTGCAAGGTAACGAGCAGAACGGCTACACGTTATACAAGTTCCACAACGAGGAGCCGCAAACCCGTGAACACACCATCCCGCTCTATGACCCCTTGAACGGGAAAGTGCAAGAATGTACGGTTTATAATGCTACCGGCAACCAGCTTCGCAAGGAAAGTTATGTGTACGAGGCTCCCGTATACCATTATTATTATGGTTTGAACTTCTATGACCGCATCAACCTGTTTCCGGAACTTTTCATGAATACAGAATGGCAATGCATGGAAATGATAGAAAATTACGGTGACATACATCGTCCTGAGATGGTTTTCGACCATCGGGCTTTCGAAAAAGATCTTTTCGGGAATGGTGTCGCCCGTCTGGCCATGGTAGTCCATCCGCTGAACTTCCGCAACATTCTGCTGAAAGAAAAGACCGTGTGGGAGGACGGCGTGGAACGCAAGGAAACGTATACCTACAACAACACGACGTTGCAACTGAAGAGCCGGGAAATGACCTTGTCACCGGAAGGGACTGTACGCATCGCCTACACGTATCCCAATGACTGCCCGTGGGGTGTTTATTCCAACATGAACAACAAACATTTCATCAGTCCGGTGGTGGAGGAAAAGAAAATCGTGGGCGGCTCGCTGGTGGAAAGCGTACTGACGGAGTACAAGAAACTGACG
>CALUOT010000021.1 GCA_944322355.1 uncultured Bacteroides sp.
TAGTGATGGTAAATCCCGGAGGAACCGGCACTCCAATCAGATTCATTTCCGCCAAGTTGGCACCTTTACCGCCCAACAGGTTTCTCATATCGGCCTTTCCTTCTGCCTGGCCGTTTCCAAAAGTGTAAACGCGTTTATTGTCCATAATATTATATGTAAGTTAAATGGTGTTTTTCATTTACTGGCTACAAATCTAAAAAATATTCTATAAACTATAAAACTTTTTACCAGAAAATTCTATCCACCCTACAAAAAATGCGTTGACACACCTCTAAATGATGCGCAACGCATTTTTTCAGCAGATAAACACTCGACCTTTCCTTATCAACTCAGTTTCACGAACAATTCGCCGTCAACTTCCTCTGTAGAAATCTTGTCCTCTCTCAGCAACCAACCCAGACCCAGATACAAGTCTTTGTCATTCATTTTGGGCTTGCTTGCACTCTTGATTTGTTTAGCCGTCAGGCCTTCTGTTCCTTCTAAAGCCTTCCAAATTTTACCTGCTGTTTCACCAGCTTTTTCTTTCAACATTTGCATTTAAAATTAAGTTAGACATACCATAAAAACACCTCCTGCCCATGACAGGTTAAGGTTTTATTTCCGCTGCAAATATAGATATTTTTATGTTATATAATACATTATTATCTCTTTTTTTCAATGACATGTAAGAAAATGGAGGTGAAAAAAGCCGAATCATACGGCTAATGCTTCCCAGCGGACCGTGCTAAACGGTTGCTTCACCTTCCGAAACCGGCCGGTCGGCCAGGTGTTCGGCCCAAATGCGAGCAGCACACTCCACCATGCGCGGACAAGGACGCTTGGCATAGTACTGAGGAGTACGCTCTTCAGGCATAGAAGTTCCTTCCGACTTCTTCAGCCCTAACAGTTCGGCACAAATCAACGTGCCATTCCTCCGTTTGAACTCTTCGGCCAACTGCTGCACCAAAGCGTAGTTGGCGGCTTTACTGGCCCGGTCTTTCCCTTCAAGGGCACACTTCTCCAGGCCGGCCAGCATGAACAATCCGCAAGCTGCCCCACACGTCATCCGCATACGACCGATGCCGGCTCCGAACGAGGCTGACATGTGCAAAGCCTGCTCGCGCGTGAAACCATAGAGGTCGGCAAACGGCACAACGACGGATTGCGAACAGTTGTATCCGCTCATGAATAGCTCTACGGCTTCTTTTACTCTATCTTCCAATTCCATAAAAATCCGTATTTATCCTATTAATTTCAGGGTGTACCCACCCTTGTATGCTGTGGTGCACCCCACCTTGTCTACAAGGGGGTACCTACCATAGCCTACTGTGGCGCACCCCACCTTGCTTACAAGGGGGTACCCACCACTGCCTACTGTGGTGCCCCCACCATTTTTCCTTTTCACCATAAGGCCGAAAACAGCAGCATCAAGTTGAGCACCGTCACGATGCCGGCTATGGCATAGAGTACACAGGCGCTCCATCGGCTGTTGGCATACGGCCCCATCACCCGGCGGGACGAAGTGAGGCTCACCTGCAAGAACACCGTGAAGGGCAACTGGATGCTGAGTACCATCTGCGAAATGAGCAGTCCCTTGAAGGGGTCGCCGATGAAAAATATAATCAGCAACGCCAAGCCCAACGAAAGCACGACTCCCACCTGCGAGTGGCTATCCTTGATGTGATAGGACTCGCCGAAGATACCTGCAAAGATAGAACCGGCCGCCATCCCGCTGGTCAGCGTAGACGACACGCCCGCCATGAGCAAGGCCAGGGCGAAGACGATGGCTGCTCCGCTGCCCAGCAAAGGTTCGAGCAGCGACTTGGCCTGTTGCAACTCCTCGACCTGCACCCCTTCCTGGAAGAAGGTGGAGGCCGCCAGCAGAATCATGGCACTGTTGATGGCCCACCCGACCAGCATGGAAAGCATCGTGTCGAACAGCTCGTACTTCAGCACGCGGCGGATGGAGGCATCGTCCCTCTTATTATACTCATGGCTCTGTATCACCTCGGAGTGCAAGAACAGGTTGTGAGGCATCACCACGGCACCCAGCACACTCATCACCACCAGCATGCTCCCTTCGGGGAAGGAAGGCACCACCCATCCGCGAGTAGCAGCAGGCCAATCGACATCAATCAGAAACAGTTCGTAGATGAAAGAAAGCCCGATGAGGGAGACGAAACCGATGATGAAGCGCTCTATCCGCTTGTACGAATTGGTGAACAACATCACCAGCACGAAAGCCGCGGTAAGCACCGCCCCCCACACGATAGGAATGTCGAAAAGCATCTGCAAGGCGATGGCTCCTCCCAGAATCTCGGCCAGCGAGGTAGACACGGAAGCCAACACGGCCGTAGCCAATATCGGTTTGGACACCCACCCTGGTGTGTACTTCGTGGCAGCTTCGGACAAGCAAAGTCCTGTGACAATGCCCAGATGGGCCACATTGTGTTGCAGGACGATGAGCATGATGGTGGACAACGTTACGACCCACAACAAAGCATACCCGAACTCGGAACCTGCCGCAAAGTTGGATGCCCAGTTACCCGGGTCGATGAAACCCACCGTCACGAGCAGTCCCGGCCCGATATAGCGGAATATATCCAACCCGCCTAAGTATCGTTTATGGTCAGTCCGCTTTAAATCTTTCAGGATATTCTTCATGACTTTTGCTTTATATACCTATATATAATGAAAAAGCCGGAGCAAAGATACCTCTTCCTCTCCGGCCTTCTGTGTAGTTTCTCCTAAAGGAATCCGACTCAATAGCCCATCTCATGCAAGGCACGACAAAGCTGATCGGGACACGAAGTGGTCTTCATGCCGCACCGGATACCCTCCAGGCGTTTCATCACCTCAACCACAGGCATCCCCTTCACCAGACGGGAAATGCCTTGCAAGTTTCCGTTGCATCCTCCTTCGTAAACGACATCTTTCAGGACACCGTCTTCCACTTCGATTTCGATGTCCGTACTACATGTCCCCTTGGTTTTGTAATGATAGGTCATGGATTATTCTTCCTCCGGCTTCATGTTGGTATAAACCGTCTGCACATCGTCAAACTCTTCCAGACGCTCTATCATCTTGTTGATGGTCTCGCGTTGTTCAGGGGTAACATCCTTCAAGTCATTAGGAATATAAGTGAATTCACCACCTACATCCTCCAAGCCTTTTTCTTCCAGATGCTTCTGAATAGCAGCATAACTCTTGGGGTCGCCATAGATGGTTATGGTACCTTCTTCCTCATCTTCCTCATAGTCTTCATCGACATCGAAGTCTATCATGTCGAGAATGAATTCTTCCATATCCATGTCGGCTTTCTTCTTGAAGGTGAACACGCATTTGTGATCGAACAGGAAAGCCAACGAACCCGTAGTACCCAGATTGCCTCCGAACTTGTTGAACACCGAACGAACATCGGCCACCGTACGGGTCGTGTTATCCGTCAATGTATCTACAAATATAGCCACACCATGAGGTCCGTATCCCTCGTAAGTCATGCCCTTGTAATCGCTCTGGTCTTTCCCCATAGCATTCTTGATGGCCCGTTCGATGTTGTCCTTCGGCATATTCTCGCGCTTACAAGTAGCAATGACCGAACGCAACGTAGGATTGTTTTCAGGCTCAGGACCACCGGCTTTCACCGCGATGGCGATTTGTTTGCCCAGACGAGTAAATGTTTTGGCCATGTGGCCCCATCTTTTCAGCTTGGTAGCTTTTCTATATTCAAACGCTCTTCCCATTGGAGTAATTATTTAATTATTAACCATTATCTATTCGTTTCTTCTGCCTTATCGAAGCTTAGCATCCAGCTTGGTTTGTAAGTTCGTAATCAACTTCTGCATAATCTTGTCGATTTGCTTGTCATTCAGTGTGGCATTCTCGTCCTGCAACACGAAGCTCACTGCATAACTCTTCTTACCGGCTTCGAGATTCTTGCCTTCGTACACATCGAACAACTCGACCTGCTTCAATAATTTCTTCTCAGTCTCAAAGGCAATCTTTTCTATCTCCGCAAACTGCACTTTCTTGTCGATAAGCAAAGCCAAATCGCGCTTCACAGCCGGGAACTTGGTCAATTCATAGTAGCTGACTTTTGTATTCTTGATGGCTTTCATCAACTCTGTCCAATTCAAATCGGCATAATAGACTTCATTATCCATGTCGAAAGCTTTCAGAATCTTGTGAGTCACCACACCCAAAGTTGCCAAGAGTTTTCCACCCCGTGTATGAACTGAAAGAGCCGTGGCATAAATATCATCGGACAAATTGCCGACCACCAGGTTGCGCATATTCAGTCCCAGACGAGCAAATATATTCTCCACATACGCCTTCAATTCATATACAGAACTGTCCTCATCGGGATGCGCCCATGAGTTAGAAACCCGTTTCCCTGTCACCCATAAGCCCAAATGATAGTTCTCGGCATAAGCGGCCAAAGGTTTCTCCTCATTTTTCTTGTCTGCTCGATAATAATAGCAATTGCCAAACTCGAAGAATCTCAAATCGGCATTCTTGCGATTGGCATTATGGGCAATACTTTCCAATCCGCCGAAAAGAAGCGACTGACGCATGGCATTCAGATCCGAACTCAGCGGATTGAGCAACATCACCAAATTCTGCGAAGGATAAGCAGCCAATCCGTCATAGTAAGCGGCACGAGTCAAGGAGTTATTCAGTATTTCATTGAAACCGCATCCTACCAATTGTTCTGATATCAAGTTCTGCAACTTGTTGGACACATCGTGTTCACCTTTGGTGGTCAGGCTCGACTTTAAGGATGTAGGGATTTCTACATTATTATATCCATAGATACGGAGAATATCCTCAATGACATCACACGGGCGCTGTACATCGACCCGATAAGGAGGTACGTCAAGCGTCAGGCCCTCAGAAGTTTCGTTGACAATCTTCATCTCCAGACTCGTCACAATACTTTTAATGGTCTCTACCGGAATGACTTTACCCACCAGCGAATGTACCTGTTCGTAAGAAAGTTCTACCCGAAAATCGTCAAACGACTTGGCACATACATCTTTTATTTCGGAAGAGATGGTACCTCCGGCCAATTCCTTCACCATCAAAGCTGCCAACTTCAAGCAATAAATCACACTATTGGGATCAATACCACGCTCGAAGCGGAATGAAGCATCGGTGTTCAATCCATGTCGGCGAGCCGTCTTGCGTATCCAAGTAGGGTGGAAATAAGCGCTTTCCAAAAAGGCATCAGTCGTCTTTTCGGTAGAGCCTGATTCGAGTCCACCAAATACTCCAGCAATACACATGGGTACTTCTGCATTGCAAATCATCAAATCATGTTCATCCAACTTACGCTCCACTCCGTCCAAGGTAACAAATGGAGTACCTTGTGGCAAAGTCTTCACAATGACTTCCCCACCTTTGATGGTGTCGGCATCAAAACAATGAAGAGGTTGACCAAATGCATGAACAATATAGTTAGTTATATCTACTACATTATTAATAGGGCGCAAACCAATGACCCGCAACTTTTCTTGCAACCATTCAGGACTTTCCTTCACCGTAACTCCTCTCACGGTAACACCTGCATAGTGAGGGCATGCTTCCGCATTTTCCACTTTCACTTCGATGTTCAGATCATGATTATCTACCCCGAAATCTTCCACGGAAGGACGATGAAGCGATGTTTGCTTACCGTTCTGCACCAGATAAGCATACAAGTCGCGCGCTACTCCATAATGCGAGCAAGCATCTGCACGGTTGGGTGTAATGTCCACTTCCAACACATAGTCGCTCTTGATTTGATAGTAATCCTTAGCCAATGTCCCCGGCACAGCTGTATCGGGCAAAACAATGATACCGGCATGGTCGGTACCAATGCCTATTTCATCTTCAGCACAAATCATACCATTCGACTCGATGCCACGAAGTTTGGACTTCTTTATGGTAAAACATTGGTCGCCATCGTACAATTTAGTTCCCAGCGTAGCTACAACCACCTTTTGTCCGGCGGCCACGTTCGGTGCTCCACAAACAATCTGCACAGGTTCGTCCTGCCCCAAATTAACGGTGGTGACATGCATGTGATCGGAATTCGGATGAGGTTCGCATGTCAAGACTTCGCCTATCACCAAGCCTTCCAGTCCTCCTTTGATGCTTTGCACCTCTTCTACACTCCCCGTCTCCAATCCGATGGAAGTCAACGCAGAAGCGACTTCGTCCGGCGTCAAGTCGAAATCGACATACTCTTTCAACCAATTATAAGAGATATTCATATCAATGTATTTTTATTGTTTTCAAAAGTGACCCGCAAAATTAGTAATTATTTTCCTTTTACTGGATATATCAACCAAGAAAATCGTCATAACAAGTCCGACAATTCTCTGCACAAGCGTTGTTTCACCTCATCCAGAGAAACTTCACGTCCCAATTCCTTTTGCAAAGAAGTGACTCCTTTGTCTATAAATCCGCATGGATGAATGTAACTAAAATAACTCAAATCGGTATTTACGTTCAATGCCAATCCGTGCATCGTCACGAAATGACTGCTTCGCACACCGATGGCACAAATCTTGCGAGCACGTGCCGTGTTTCCTTCCAACCAGACACCGGTGGCTTTCTCCACCCGTCCGGTCTTTATCCCATACGATGCACATACATTGATTACCACCTCTTCCAGCACATGCACATAGGCTTTCAGTCCTAATGCGAAATCTTCTAGATTCAAAATGGGATAACACACCAACTGACCAGGGCCGTGATAGGTAATGTCCCCTCCTCGATCGATGTGAAAATACGTAGCCTTTATCTTTTTCAATTGCTCTTCACTTAAAAGCATATTCTTCTCCTTTCCGCTACGTCCCAAAGTATATACGTGCGGATGCTCGCACAGTACAATGCGATTCACATAGTTTCCACCCTCACATTTGGCCTGCAACAGGGCGTCAAAACATGTCGTTTGCCTCTGCCAAGCTTCAGCGTAGGGGATAAGTCCCCAATCTTCTATCATTGTTTCCATGCCTGCAAAGGTACACAAAATCTTTTGCATGATAAAACCAAACACATTTGAGGAACCTTTCTCTTCACACGCCTTGGAGGTGAAGAAGCCAAAGTGTAGAGAAGCCATCACCTCTACCAAACTTTAACTTAAAAACCCCTTGTTGCTCAGCCCATTTTTCCGAACAATTTTTCCTCATTTATATTTTTCATGAAAAAATACGAACGAAAAAGTTGCGTATATCAAAAAAAAAACCGACTTTTGTACGTTTTTAAACAAAAAAGATGTAAACCCTAACCAGTTAATTCAATGAGCGATTTAGAAAACCAGACACAGACTGAGGCGCCGAAGAAGCGCCCATACAATCTGCGTGAGAAAAAAGAGAAGAATGCTGCCTACCGCACTTTGATTCGTCCGGAGTTGGCAGATGAGTTGTATGACAAGATTCTACAAATCATCGTCGTACAGAAAAAGTACAGAGACCGTGACTACTCGGCTAAACAGTTAGCCAAAGAATTGGAAACGAACACACGCTACCTGTCGGCCGTAATTAATTCACGCTTCGGAATGAACTATTCATGCTTACTGAACGAATATCGCATCAAGGAAGCCATGCACTTGCTGACCGACAAGCGATATGCGGACAAGAACGTGGAAGAAATCAGTACGATGGTAGGCTTTGCCAACCGGCAATCATTCTATGCTTCTTTTTATAAGAATGTAGGCGAAACTCCTAACAGCTATCGCAAGAAACATGCCGATAAGCGATAAGGCAAACCCAGTTTTCATTTTTCAGGTATGAGGTTGTGGGTATTGACTATAGTACTACTAAGAGAGTGAATAGTCAATACCTTCAACCTTATACTTTTTCAGATAGTTGACAACCCTTAATAAATAGTTAAATGAAGTCTCATTTCATCGCTTTAGCCGCAGCCGCAGCCATGCTTACGGCGTGCGCAGGAAAGACCGAAACATCTGCCCCAAAGGCGGATAAATTTAGTTATACAGTGGAACAATTTGCAGATTTACAGATTTTACGCTATCGTGTACCGGGCTTCGAAGAACTTAGCCTCCGACAGAAGGAATTGGTATATTACCTCACCGAAGCCGCTTTGCAAGGACGCGACATTCTCTTCGACCAAAACGGGAAATACAACCTTACCATACGTCGTGCGTTGGAAGCCGTGTATACCGGTTACCAAGGCGATAAAAACTCGCCAGACTTCCTCGCCATGGAGGTATATCTGAAGCGAGTATGGTTCTCCAATGGCATCCATCATCATTATGGAAGTGATAAATTCGTACCGGGCTTCTCGCCTGAATTCTTCCGTCAAGCCTTGGGCAGTATAGATGCTTCTACCCTTCCCCTAACCGATGGGCAAACCGTAGAGCAACTATGCGACGAGATATTTCCCGTCATCTTCGACCCACAAGTAATGCCCAAGCGAGTAAATCAAGCAGACGGAGAAGATTTGGTACTAACCTCAGCTTGCAATTACTACGACGGAGTGACACAAAAAGAAGCAGAAGACTTCTACAACCGACTGAAAGATCCCAATGATGCTACTCCTATATCCTATGGTTTAAATAGCCGTCTGGTAAAACGTAATGGAAAAGTAGAAGAACTGGTGTGGAAAGTAGGCGGTCTCTATGGTCCTGCTTTGGAAAAAATAGTTTATTGGTTGGAGAAGGCTGAAGATGTAGCCGAAACTCCTGAGCAAAAAGCCGTTATCGAAAAACTGATCGAATATTATCAAACGGGAGATTTGAAAACTTTCGATGAATATGCCATCCTTTGGGTAAAAGACCTAAACTCACGCATCGACTTCGTAAACGGATTTACTGAAAACTATGGAGATCCTTTGGGCATGAAAGCCAGTTGGGAATCGTTGGTCAACTTCAAAGATTTGGAAGCTACCCGACGTACGGAAACCATCAGCAACAATGCCCAATGGTTTGAAGACCACTCACCCGTAGATAAAGCATTCAAGAAGGAGCAAGTAAAAGGCGTATCGGCCAAAGTCATCACGGCTGCCATCCTGGCTGGAGACCTCTATCCTTCTACAGCTATTGGCATCAATTTACCCAACGCCAATTGGATACGCGCCCAATACGGTTCGAAATCTGTAACTATAGGAAACATCACCGATGCTTATAACAAAGCCGCTCACGGAAACGGATTTAATGAAGAATTCGTATACAGCCAAGAAGAATTGAATTACATAAATCAATATGCAGACCTGACAGACGAACTTCACACCGACTTGCATGAGTGTTTGGGACACGGCTCGGGTAAACTCCTTCCAGGCGTAGACCCAGACGGACTGAAAGCTTACGGCTCTACCATTGAGGAAGCCCGTGCAGACTTGTTTGGACTGTATTACGTAGCCGATCCCAAGTTGGTAGAATTGGGATTGTTGCCCGATGGAGAAGCCTATAAAGCCCAATACTACACTTACCTGATGAACGGTCTCATGACTCAATTGGTGCGTATCGAACCGGGGAATCAGATAGAAGAAGCCCACATGCGCAATCGTTCCTTGATAGCCCATTGGGTATTTGAAAAAGCCTCATCCGACAAAGCTGTAGAATTGGTAAAGAAAGAAGGCAAAACTTATGTCAAAGTGAACAATTATGAACGGGTACGTGCTCTGTTCGGAGAATTGCTCGCCGAAGTGCAACGCATCAAGTCGACTGGAGACTTGGAAGGCGCACGTCAACTGGTAGAAAACTATGGGGTGAAAGTAGATTCCGTATTGCATGCCGAAGTATTGGAACGTTATAAGAAACTGAACTTGGCTCCCTACAAAGGTTTTGTCAATCCCCGGTATGAAGCTGTGACCGATGCCGAAGGAAACATTACGGATGTAAAGGTAAGCTATGACGAAGGCTATGCCGAACAAATGCTCCGCTATAGCCGGGATTATTCTACCTTGCCTGCGGTAAACAATTGATCCAAGATCAATGGACACTAAAGAACAAATAAAAAACATCAAGACACAGCTCCGGCTCGCCATGAACGGAGCTGTGTCACAAAGTATGCGCGAAAAAGGATTGGTGTACAAGCTGAATTTCGGCGTAGAGCTTCCCCGCATCAAAGATATCGCTTCGGGGTATGAGAAAAGTCACACATTGGCTCAAGCTTTATGGAAAGAAGATATCCGCGAATGTAAAATCTTAGCCGGCTTGCTCCAACCCGTAGAAAGCTTCCAACCCGAAATAGCCGACATTTGGGTAGAAGACATAAGAAACATCGAGATAGCCGAACTGACTTGTATGAACCTTTTTCAACATCTTCCCTATGCTCCAGCCAAGTCCTTCGCATGGATTGCATCTGAAAAGGAATACTTCCAAGTATGCGGTTTTCTCACCATCGCCCGTCTCCTGATGAAGAAAGGTGACATGGAACCTCGCGCTGAAAATGAATTTTTGGATCAAGCCATTTGCGCTTTCCTTTCGGGTTCCTACCATGTGCGCAATGCTTCTTCCACCGCGTTACGTCGTTTTATACAGCATAGCGAAAAACAGGCCTACCGTTTGTGTCGGAGAATAGATGGAATGGAAAATTCCTCTTCAGAAGACGAACGTTTGCTCTACCAATGGGTGAAGGAAGAAGTCAGCTATTAAAAATCCTTCCACTTCATTTTGCTTTCCACAAAAAAGGATTAACTTTGTTCCCTGTTAGTAAAAACTATCCCCAAACATGGAAAACAAGAATGTAAAAGAAACTGTCAAGCAGATATTCACTGAATATTTAAACGTGAACGGGCATCGGAAAACGCCTGAACGTTTTGCCATACTTGATACGATCTATTCCATTGAGGGACATTTTGACATAGACACTCTTTATTCGTTGATGGCCGATCATGAAAATTTCCGCGTGAGCCGGGCTACATTGTACAACACCATCATCCTGCTCATCAACGCACGTTTGGTTATCAAACACCAGTTTGGGAACTCTTCACAATACGAAAAAAGTTATAACCGCGATACGCACCACCACCAGATATGTACCCAATGCGGAAAAGTCACCGAGTTCCAAAACGAAGACTTGCAACATGCCATCGAACACACTAAACTAAGCCGCTTCACCTTGAGTCACTATTCACTCTATATATATGGTATATGTAGCAAGTGTGAGCGAGCAAATAAGAAGAAACAAAAAAATAACCTGATTCATAAGAAAGAAAAATGAAAGTAGATGTATTATTAGGACTACAATGGGGAGACGAAGGAAAAGGAAAAGTTGTCGACGTACTGACTCCCCAATACGATGTAGTGGCTCGCTTTCAGGGAGGGCCTAATGCCGGTCATACCTTGGAGTTTGAAGGCCAGAAGTATGTACTCCGCTCCATTCCTTCGGGAATCTTCCAGGGAGACAAGGTGAACATCATCGGTAATGGCGTAGTGCTCGACCCGGCTCTGTTCAAAGCCGAAGCTGAAGCCTTGGAAGCCTCCGGTCATCCGTTGAAAGAACGGCTGCATATCTCACGGAAAGCCCACCTCATCTTGCCTACCCATCGCTTATTGGATGCTGCCTACGAAGCAGCTAAGGGAGACGCCAAAGTAGGAACAACTGGTAAGGGAATAGGACCGACTTATACCGACAAAATCAGTCGAAATGGTATACGTGTGGGGGACATTTTACTTGACTTCGACCGCAAATATACTGCCGTCAAAGCTCGCCACGAACAAATATTGAAAAGTCTACATTTCGAATACGACTTAACCGAATTGGAGAAAGCCTGGTTTGAAGGTATCGAATACCTGAAGCAATTCCATTTTGTAGATAGCGAACATGAAGTGAACCGCCTACTCAATGAAGGAAAAAGTATCTTATGCGAAGGCGCTCAAGGCACTATGCTTGACATTGATTTCGGTTCATACCCATTTGTCACTTCTTCAAATACCGTTTGTGCGGGTGCCTGCACCGGCTTGGGAGTAGCTCCCAATAAGATTGGCAATGTATATGGCATCTTCAAGGCTTATTGCACACGGGTTGGTTCAGGACCTTTTCCAACAGAACTGTTCGATGAAACGGGAGAAACAATCTGCAACTTAGGACACGAATATGGTGCAGTGACAGGACGCAAACGTCGCTGTGGATGGATTGACTTAGTGGCTCTAAAATATGCTGTCATGATTAATGGAGTAACCAGACTCATCATGATGAAGAGCGATGTACTGGATAATTTCGAAACCATCAAGGCTTGTGTAGCTTATCGGGTGAATGGAGAAGAAATTGACTACTTCCCTTATGACATTGAAGAACATGTAGAACCCATCTATGTAGAACTGCCGGGATGGAAAACCGACATGACACACATGGAAAGCGAAGACGAATTCCCCGAAGAATTTAATGCCTACCTATCATTCCTCGAAGAACAACTGGGTGTACCTATCTACATCGTATCGGTAGGACCAGACCGGAAGCAGACCATCATCCGCTATACGGAGGAAAACTGATTCCATTCGTAACACCAATTCGAATAAACAAAGCCGAAAGATTTCTAACTATCTGGTTTAGAATCTTTCGGCTTTATTTTGTTTTATGTTTCTTCCATGGAACACGCATAGTAAAAACAAACTTGTAACATCTTCTAAACATTCGAAACATGTCTGTCACACAGACGCAACCTACTTGTACCGCACCCGAAATGTACACGTAACACTATCTTCTCATCTTTGCAGCGGAAAAAGAAATGCATAAAAATGATGAGTATGAAAGCAGATTTAGGAAAGATTCTCTTCCTTATTTTATTCTTCACCCTCTCTGCCATGACCGTTATGGCAGGCACTATCAAAGGTATCATTACCGACAAACAGACGAAAGAACCACTAACCGGAGCTACGGTACAAGTGGCAGGTACTACGCAAGGAGCCGTGGCCGACATCGACGGCAACTACACATTGGAATTACCGGCCGGCACGTATGACCTTATCATAAAGTACGTAGGCTACGTAGACATCAATGCCCAACAAGTAAAGGTGGGCAACGGCGAAGTAATACTAAACTTCGAAATGGAAAGCGACGCACAGACACTGGGCGAAGTGTCAGTCACCGCCCGCAAGAACCTCGAAGGAGAACGTGCCCTGCAAATAGAACGACAGAAAGCCACCCTCGCCATTGAGAACCTGGGTGCTAAGGAAATGTCCATCAAAGGTATAGGCAATGTGCAGGAAGGCGTGAAACAAATAACGGGTATCAGTATCGCCGATGCCGGACAGCTCATTGTACGCGGACTGGGCGACCGATACAGTACCACCACCCTGAACGGACTGCCCATCGCTTCTCCCAACCCCGATAACAAACTGATTCCTCTCGACCTCTTCCCATCGAGCACGGTGCAGAACATCACCGTGAGCAAGGTGTATGATGCAGCTACCTTTGCCGATTACAGTGGAGCACACATCGACATCAGCACCAAAGAGAATACCACAGAGGACTTCTTCAATATCAGCTTCAATGTGGGTGGACACTTCAATGCACTGGGGAAGGATTTCTACCAGATGGACCGAGGCTCACTGTTCAAGACACCCGGCATGGACCAACGTATCTATGACATGAGCCTGACGGACTTCGACGAATATGTGACACAACATAATATATTCAACACCACCTTCGAAGTGGACAAGAAGACGGCACTGCCCGAGTTCGGCGGAAACATCGGATTCGGCAAGGAGATACCCATCAAGAACCAACGCCTCAGCCTGTTGGCATCGCTCAGCATGAGCAACGAGACGAAAATCATGGAGGATGCTTTCTACAAGACACTGGAGGCAACCGGCACTACACAGGACGATTTCAACTACGACGAATATACGGCTGCCCTGAAGATTGCCGCACTGGCATCGGCCTCGTTCACCCTGCGACAGAACGACCGCATCGGCTATACCTTCTTCTACGCCCGCAATGCCGAAGACTCCTACCAACGACGGGACGGATATGATGCCGAAGGACATCAGTTGATGGGAAGCAACGACATCACGCACATCTACACCCTTCAGAATCATCAGATCAACGGCTTGCACCACCTGGGCACGCAATGGGAACTGACCTGGGGAGGCTCCTACGGCAAGACCAGCAGCGAAGAACCGGACCGCCGACAGGTGATGTTCGAAAAAGGAGAGGATGGAAGCCTCAGCCTCTTCAAGCTGAACCGACAGGAAACCATGCGCTATTACGGCGACCTGAACGAAGACGAGTGGGTAGGTAACATCGCCCTGAAATACAAGTGGAAAGAACTGAACCACGTAACAGCCGGATTCAGCTACAAGGACAAGAACCGCGACTACATGGGTACACGCTTCTACTACAACCTCAACCGACTGAACCCCGAAATCACGGACATCTATCATACCGACGGATACCTCAACCAGGAGAATGTGGAGAACGGAAGCATCGTCATCGAACGACGCATGCAGCCGCACGACACCTACCGCGCAGGCATGGACATCTATGCCGGATACGTACAGACCGACTTCTACCCCCTGAACAACCTGCTGGTGAACGTGGGTGTGCGCTACGAATACGCCAAGCAGTGGGTAGAGTATGCCATCGAAGGACAGAACAAATACCAGAGCCGACGCGACATGAACAAGCACGACCTCTTCCCCACGCTGAACCTGAAGTACGAGATGAACGAACGCAACAATCTCCGCCTGTCCGTGTCGCGCACCATCACCCGGCCGTCGTTCATCGAGATGGCGCCCTTCCTCTATCAGGAATCCTACGGTGCCGCACAAATCCGTGGTAACGAAGAGTTGCAGAACGGCTACAACTACAACCTCGACGTGCGCTACGAACGCTTCGGCGACAACGGCGACATGTTCTCGCTGACCGGATACTACAAACACCTGGACAAGCCCATCGAACGTGTACAGCGACTGCAAGGCGGAGCCACGATGCACTCCTTCCAAAACGCCGACCAAGGCATGGCGGCAGGCATCGAGGCCGAGTTCCGCAAGATGCTCGTCAGCGACCTGCGCCTCGGAGCCAACGTGTCCTACATGTACACCAACGTTAAGCTGCCCCAGGGAGGAGCCTACACCAACAAGGAACGCTCCCTACAAGGCGCATCGCCCATCCTGCTCAATGCCGACCTCTCCTACTCGCCCCGCTTCGGCGAAGACCGCCAGCTCAGCCTCGCCCTGCTCTATAACCTCCAGGGACGACGCATCCACGCAGTCGGCGTGTCGGGCTTGGGAGACATCAAGGAACAGACGCGGCACACGATGAACTTCAATGCCACCTACACCATCAACCGCCATTGGAACCTCAGCCTCCGGGTGAACGACCTCCTGAACCGCGCCATCATCTTCAAGCAAGACGTGCCCTCCACGGGCGAAGTGGTCGAGGTGGAACGCTTCAAGGAAGGAGCCTCGTTCGAAGTGGGCTTCAGCTATCGACTGTAAAGATTGCAGAAAAGGCGGAACTCCCTGCCAAAGAGTATAGAAAGTCTGTGGTCAAGAGTATCGATACTCTTTAGGCAAGAGTATATAAAGTGTCGATGCAAGAGTATCGATACTCTCCACCACAGAGTTTATACCCCTGCCAGAAGACACTGTGACGAAGGTGGGCAAAGAGAGTGACGAAAATGACGTGTAATGATATATTGAAATAAACGAACACTTTATAACAACTTAAACGATTGACGTATGAAATCAATGAACAGAAAACTGTTTTCCATGGCCTTCTTGGCCGGACTGACGCTCTGCACAGCATGTAGCGACGACGAAACGACTGACAACGGTGGCGGACAGACCGAAGAAACGGTCCTGAGCGGCACCATTACGGAGGACGTGACCCTGACCAGCGGTAATACGTACCGCCTGAGTGGGCAATACATCGTGGAGGAAGGTGCCACACTGACCATCGAACCGGGCGTGCGCATCGTGGCCGTGTACGACGACAACGTAGACTACATCCTGGTGAAGCAAGGTGCCCGCATCATGGCCGAAGGCACAGCCTCCAGCCCCATCGTGATGACCAGCGAGCAGGAGCAACCCGGTGCCTGGGGCGGTATCCACATCTGCGGACGTGCCCACACCAATGCCGAGGGCGGACAAGGCAGCTCGGAGATAGGCGGCGCAGCTTATGGCGGCAATGACGATTCCGACAACTCGGGTGTGCTCCGTTACGTGCGGGTAGAGTATACGGGCTATGCCTTCGACGAAGAGCATGAAGCCAACGGTATCTCGTTCTACGGCGTAGGTAACGGTACTACGGTGGAATACTGTCAAGCCTATCGCGGCAGCGACGACGGTTTCGAGTTCTTCGGTGGTGCGGTGAACATCAGCAACATGGTCGTTACCGACTGTAGCGACGACTCGTTCGACTGGACCGAAGGTTGGAATGGTACAGCCACCAACCTCATCGCCACGCAAGAGGCCGAAGAGACCCTGGGTTATGCGTGCGACTGCCTCATCGAAGCCGACAACAATGAGAACAACTTCGACGCCACTCCCGTATCGGCCCCGACCATCTCGAACGCCTTGTTCATCGGCAACGGCGCCGCCGGTAATGGCGTACACCTGCGTCGCGGTACCCACGTGACGATGAACAACGTACAGATTTATGGTAAGGGAGACCCCATCCACGTAGAAAGCACGCAGACCGAAAACGCCCTGCTGGACGGCACGTCCACACTGACGAACGTCAGCCTCGGCGGCACGCTGCTGAGTGACGAAGGCATCTACACCAACGACGAGTTCATTGCCGACGGTAACGAGACCAACCAAGCCAATCCCTATGCCGACTGGGATGCCATCGTGGCCGACAACGCTTGGGCATCGGGCTGGACGCACGGATGGAGCGGCACAGGCAGCAACGTCCTGCCCAACGAAAGTACCTTGGTGGGTGAAATCACCGAGGACGTGACACTGGGTGCAGGCAACACCTACTACCTCAGTGGTCAGTACATCGTACGCGAGGGAGCCACGCTGAACATCGAATCCGGTGTGACCGTCATTGCCCTATATGACGAGACGGTAGACTACTTCCTCATCGAACAAGGTGCCAAGATCAATGCCGTAGGTACGGCCGATGCACCCATCGTCATGACCAGCGAACGCGAAGAACCGGGCGCATGGGGCGGTATCCACATCTGCGGACGTGCACACACCAACGCACAAGGCGGTGGATATTCCGAAATAGGTAACTCACCTTATGGTGGAGACGTAGAAGATGACAACTCCGGCACGCTGCAATACGTACGGGTAGAATATACCGGTTATGCCTTCGACGAAGAGCACGAAGCCAACGGTATCTCGTTCTATGGTGTAGGAAGCGGAACAACCGTGGACCACTGCCAAGCCTACAAAGGTTCGGACGACGGCTTTGAGTTCTTCGGCGGTTCGGTAAATATCAGCGACATGGTTGTAGTTAGTTGTAGCGACGATTCCTTCGACTGGACCGAAGGTTGGAACGGTACGGCCACGAACCTTATGGCCTACCAGGAAGCCGAAAATTCCTTGGGTTATGCATGCGACTGCCTCATCGAAGCCGATAACAACGAGAACGACTTTGCTGCCACTCCGATAGCCCACCCGACACTAAGTAACCTGCTCCTCGTCGGTAACGGTAGCGACTCGCAAGGCGTCCGTCTGCGTCGCGGAACCCAAGTTACCATGGACAATGCCCAAATCTGCGGCAAAGGTCTGGCACTGGTAATAGAAAGCAACGAAACAGCCACGTCACTGGCCGACGGTACTTCTGCCATCACGAATACGACCATCAGCAACGAGGTAACCGGTGATACCGAAGTATACACCAACACCCAGTTCCTGGCCGGTGAAGGCAACGCTGTCAATGCTGAATTGAACTTTGCCTCCCTGTCCGATGCCATCGCCGCCTGCGACTGGATTGAAGGCAGCTGGGTGAAGGCTGACTAATCAGACAAGCTCTAAGTTTAACTGTTACTTGCATCAAGAGAGGGTATGTCGCAATGGACATACCCTCTGTTTATATTCCCCTACCGGACTTTCACACCTAATGTTCCATAAAGTGTGAAGCTTTCACACCCATTCACCATTTTAGTGTGAAGCCTTCACAGTGCTGATGTTACACCTTCACAGCCTTGATGTTACATCGTCACAGTACTACTGTGAAACCTTCACATTCCTACTGTGAAAAGACGAAAGTCAAGAGATACACCCTCTTTTTTATTTCTCAACCGGAAGAAAAAGCCGGATTTATAAGTCCAATGTGCCCAAAAAATCGTAACTTCGCTGCGCAAAAACAGAGATAAACCTATATACAATAATAATAGTACAATGGAATTTACAGGAAAAATCATCGCTATACTCCAGCCAAGAGGCGGAGTGTCCCGTTCGGGCAACGAATGGAAAGCACAAGAGTACGTAATCGAAGACCATGGGCAATATCCCCGCAAGATGTGTTTTGACGTGTTCGGCGCTGATAAGATAGAACAATTCAATATCCAGATGGGAGAAGAACTCACCGTGTCTTTCGACATCGACGCACGTCAGTGGCAAGACCGATGGTTCAACAGTATACGCGCCTGGAAGGTAGAACGTGTGGGTGCTGCACAACCCGCCGCCCCGATGGCAGGAGCACCCGTTCCTCCCCCGGCACCCACCGCAGCTCCTGAGTTCATGGCAGGCGATGCCAACGATGACCTTCCCTTCTAACTACAAGATGCACGCTCATTCTTCCCAAGAAGAATCAGCGTGCATCGGTGTTTATAGTACCTCATAAAGGCTTATACCAAAAGACTAAATTAGGATAAAGTACTCCATCAGTGCAAACGAACTGAACGGAGAACAAAAAATGCCGGAAGAACGAAGCGTGGCGGGCAAAGAAGGACGGGATCAGTCCGGTATATGCTTCCGGCCGGGACACAACATCTTCCATATCGCCCATCATGACAAAATCATACGTCGGTGAAAGATTCTCCGCTAAAGTCCGGAACATAGGCATATGAGTCAAGGTTTCTTCCCTCTCCAAAGCCCCTCTATAAGCCGAAAGATGAGAAGCATCGGAAGCCAGCAACAAGTTTCCCTTATAAAAGGTAGCATATACTTCCGAAAGACTTCCGGGAGAAGCTCCCGCCAAAAGGGACCAAACCGAATTAAAGGGTATACGATAGCTTCGCATTTCCATAGGTTCTCCTACCCATTCCCTAAGTTCCCATTCGGCATAAGGCACATTTCTTAATCCCATCCGCAAAACAGTACAAGGAGCCTGCTGCAACGAATCGTCCGACAGAAACACACACGAAGTAAGTTCCCGCTCCACATTCCGTTGAAGATAAGCAACCAATAACCGATTATTCCGACTGATTTCCCTTGTCTGTTCCTGTCCTAAAGTATCCGGTAACTCCTCACTACGGAACAGAGAATCCTTCTCCGACAGAGCCTTCCGGAAATAAAAGAAAGTAGAGGCCGGCAGATTTTCTCCCGAAAACCCCTCCAATGCCTGTTTCGGGTGAAGGACATCAAGATAGGTTGCCACAGAATCATTTCCATGACTCATCCCCGAACAGTAGATAGCATCGGGAGCTAACTTCACATCAAACTCCAGCCAATCGCCCAGATATTTGTTTCCCATCCAAAGATTTGGATACCTTCCACCTCCCTCCCGCAAGTTCAGATAAAGGGTAGCCCCGATTCCTGTCCGCTCCTCTTGATACATGGAGCGAAACGACTTCAATTGAAGCAAGGCATTTTTCTTCCGATGAGCATCCATTGCCTGCTCTACCAAACGCTTTTGGAAACTCAGCACTAAAAAATCCCGGTTTACCCATATAGAAAGGAAACGCCCGTCAGCCATCGGATAAATAGTCATCCGATATCCTTTATAATCAAAAGTTTTGGAGGGATAATCGGAAAAACCATGTTGCTGCATGAAAGATTGAAGCAACGCATGGTCATTCGGTCCTAATCGACAATAAAGTACCTGATTCAAAGGTGAATCCGGTTGATGAAAACTGACCAGTACATTATTCATTTCCCAACTCAAGCCATGGGGAGTTTCCTGAAGCAAAACAGGCAAACGGTCTTTTATGAAACTGAAAAGAGAGGATACTTGCAACACATGTCCATCTCTGCTGCAATGCATACTATCCATGTTCTCCACCCACTCCACAAAGCGATCGGTCTCAAACACAGCCGTCACATCTTGAGGCACTAACGAATAGAGGTTGACCTTTCGCCGATCCTCAGCCTCATGCAACCTGTTAATAGAATAAACAGCAAAGCCCACGCACAGCAAAACTATGCATGCAACCCACATAATTCGTATCAGATGGTGAAGTCTCATAACATCGATTCATCAAACCGATACAAAAGTACAAAACTTTGCTAATAAAACAAAACTTTGAGTCAGAAAACTTAAAAATCAATAATCAAACCGTCGTAAGCCACGTGTACATGGGGAGGAAGTAAACGATTCATGTCCGCATGAAGCCCAGCTCCATGACTCATGTGAATAAGAAAAGACTCGCGCGCACCGATGCGGCGCACTGCTTCCAACGCTTCGGAAATAGACTGATGCGTAGGATGGGGCTTGACACGCAAAGCATTCATAATCAGCACATCGACTCCCGTCAAGTAGTCATAGGACTCGTCCGGCATGGTCAACATGTCTGTCACATAGCCCAACCGCTTCCCGATGCGATAGCCCAAGATAGGCAAACGCCCGTGCATCACCTGTAAAGGCAACACTTCCGTCCCTTTCACAAAGAAAGGTTTTCCCGCCTCCACTTCTTGCAAATAAATGCGCGGAGCACCGGGATAAGTATGTTCGACAAAGCAATAAGGCATACGGGAACGAAGATGGGCAGCGGTATAAGCATCGGAATAAATGGGAATTTCACTCAAACGACAAAAAGGTCGTAAATCATCCAAACCGCCCACATGGTCATAATGTTCATGCGTAAGCAATACTCCATCGATTTTCCCAAAGAAAGAAGACCTCAACATCTGTTCACGAAAATCAGGACCGCAATCAATTAATAGCACTGCATCATCCGTCTCCAGCAAAGCCGAAGTACGCAAGCGGTTATCGCGTGCATCCGTCGATGTACATACCGCACAACGGCATCCTATCTCCGGCACACCGGTAGAAGTTCCACTACCTAATATTCTTAATTTCACTTGCCTATCATTTTTTAACCTGTTCTACAAATAGTTGACTTCGGGCTGAATATCAATCCCGAAACGCTCTGAAACCGACTTCTGAATGGCCTCAGCCAATTCGACTACTTCGCTGCCTGAAGCTCCTCCCCGATTAATCAAAACCAGTGCTTGCCGATCGTGTACACCTACCTTCCCCCAGGTCTTTCCTTTCCAACCGGCCTGTTCTATCAGCCAACCAGCTGGCACCTTCACCCGCTCGGCATCTACGTCATAAGAAGGTATTTGGGGGAAGAGAGCCAGCAAGCGCTCATACTGCATCCGCGGAATGACCGGATTCTTAAAGAAGCTTCCCGCATTGCCCCATACGGCAGGATCCGGAAGTTTTCTCTTTCTGATTTCCATAATTACCCGACGCACATTCTCCAACGTCACTTCCGGATATGCTTCCAATTCCTGACGGACATTACCATAGTCTAAGGTATAATGGGGTTGCTTACTCAACCGAAAATTCACATAAAGTACAAAAACCGACTTCATGGAAGGAGACTTAAAAATACTGCCCCGATAGACATAAGCACATTCCGATGCTTGATAAACCCGTCTCACGCCCTGCACGTCCAACGTCTCGACAGAGTCAATCAAGTCTTTTACTTCGACCCCGTATGCACCGATGTTTTGCACCGACGCCGCACCGACTTCACCAGGAATCAAAGACAAATTCTCCGCTCCATACCAACCATTTTGCACACAATATTGCACAAAGTCATCCCACACGACTCCGCTTCCTACACGCACATGTACATGCTCCGGACTTTCCTTGGTCACCTCCAAACTTCGAATGGCCGAATGCAAGAATGTCCAATCATAACGTGAACGAGTCAATAAAAGATTACTCCCCTGCCCGATGCAGAAATAAGGCCGACGCCGGAAAACTCCTTCAGAAATCCAATGACGGAGTTCGTCCTCCGAATGATACTCCAAGAATTCACTCGCTTCGGCTTCTATACCGAATGTATTATGCAACAACAAACTTACTCCCATATCCTATCCGTGTTACATGCTTGAATCTTCATACTTATATAGTTCCCACTCTCCTCTTCTCTTCCGGAAATAGAAGATGTTGGAATATCCATTGCTTACCCCGTTTACTTTCAGGATTTTCGTAGTGGACAAGTCTTCGTTCTTCTGACCATAATTAATATTGGAAAGTTTATCGGTAGGCAAAGAAGGTCGAAACGCATACCACTGATTGAGGTCGAGCGTAGTCTCCAATATCGAAAATTCATCATCAGGATCGAGAGTCACGAATTGCAAAGGAGTATGTATGTGTTTCCCTTGAAACAGACTATCCGAAGCAAAACTCGAATAAAAAGTCACAAAGTCCTGATGCTCTCCTTTCCCTTCCGACTCCATCTCACGCAAATTGATGGCTTCCAGCATCCATACACCATGAATGCGCTGAAAATAATAACGTTTCACCATACGGGTATCTAGAAAAATCCATTCCACCTGTACAGAAGACAAAGCCGTATCGCCTACCAGATCCATATCCTCTTCCTTATCGAAGAGCAACGTATAGCAAGTCTGTCGGGCAAAAAGCGGATCGTGCTCCCAATCCTTTTTCTCAATTTTGAGGGGAATATCAACTTTATAATAAGGTAAAGGGAAAACGGTACGCTGTTGTTGGAAAAGCGTATCCAAAGCATAGTTAAAGATAAAATCGTCAAACAGCTCATCCGCTTCTACCCGTTGAGGCCCTTTATGCACCAAAGACGAAAGTGTATCCGCCACATCGGTCACCGAGTCTTCCCGCACCGAATCGACCATCGCCGTAAGTGCCTCAAAAGGATCCATTTTCATCTTCTTGTTTCCACACGCCGACAAGCAGACAAGCACGACACATCCTATCAGTATTTTTTTCATTTCTCCTAATGGAAAAGTTTGCTTACTTCACTCCTTTCAGCCTGGCAGTCAATTTTTCAAGCATATCCTTCGTCATCGACTCCAAGTCGTACTGGGGTTTCCAATCCCATTCATTGCGTGCACACGAGTCATCCATGCAATCGGGCCAACTCTCGGCAATGGCCTGTTTCAAAGGATCTACTTCATAAACCATCTCAAAGTCGGGCAGATGTTTCCGGATTTCTCCATAAATGGTTTCAGGAGCAAAACTCATGGAAGCGATGTTGAATGCATTGCGATGCACCAAGCGCTGAGAGTCAGCTTCCATTAACTGAATAGAAGCATTCAGCGCATCGGGCATATACATCATGTCCATCAACGTACCTTCCTGAATGGGACACACGAAACGTTCTCCCCGAACAGCGGCATAATAGATGTCTACCGCATAGTCCGTGGTTCCCCCACCTGGCAAAGTTACATTCGATATAATTCCGGGAAAACGTACGGAACGCGTATCCACTCCGTACTTGGTATGATAATAATCGTTCAAGAGCTCCGTAGTCACTTTCGTCACACCATACATCGTACGAGGACGCTGGATCGTATCTTGCGGAGTCATCACATGAGGCGTCTCCGGCCCGAACGAACCGATGGAACTGGGAGTAAACACTGCACACCCACGGCTACGAGCCACTTCAAGCACATTCCACAAACCATCAATACCTATTTTCCAAGCCAGACGCGGCTTGCTTTCGGCCACAACCGACAAGAGAGCAGCCAAATTATAGATGGTATCAATACGATAAGTCCTCACAACCTCTTCTATCGCGTTTCCATCCGTCACATCTACTATCGCGCTCGGACCCGATTCCTTCAGTTCACCTTTCGGCTCAGCTCCATTGATATACCCACACACCACTTGTGCATTACCATATCTTTTGCGCAACTCCATAGTGAGCTCCGAGCCTATCTGACCCGTAGCACCGATTACCAAGATATTCTTCATATCGATTTTAATATTTTAAGGTTTGCAAAGATACGTACTTTTTTCCGAATTTTCTTACGTAGTGTTATTGTTTATTTCAAGAAAAATGATGTTCTTTGTGGAGAAACTAACTTTTTGTAAAAATCATAAAAACTACAATGCTATGTATGGTAAAATGAAAGACTATCTGGAACAGACACTTGCCGAGCTACATAAAGCCGGCCTGTATAAAGAAGAACGCCTCATCGAAAGTCCTCAGCAAGCCGAAATCCTGGTGAAAGGAGAAACCGTCTTGAACTTCTGCGCCAACAACTATCTGGGCCTGTCCAACCATCCACGGCTCATCGAAGCCGCCAAAAAAATGATGGAACGCCGAGGCTACGGCATGTCGTCCGTCCGCTTCATCTGCGGGACACAAGACATCCACAAAGAACTGGAAGCAGCCATATCCGACTACTTCCACACGGAAGACACCATTCTTTATGCTGCCTGCTTCGATGCCAACGGAGGTGTGTTCGAACCCCTGTTCACCGAAGAAGATGCCATCATCTCCGATGCCCTGAACCATGCTTCCATCATCGACGGAGTGCGCTTGTGCAAGGCTAAACGCTATCGCTACGCCAATGCCGACATGGCCGACCTCGAACGCTGCCTGCAAGAAGCACAAGCCCAACGCTTCCGCATCATAGTCACCGACGGAGTCTTCTCCATGGATGGCAATGTAGCTCCCATGGACCGCATCTGCGAACTGGCCGAAAAGTATGACGCGCTCGTCATGGTGGACGAATCGCACTCGGCAGGCGTTGTAGGCGCCACAGGCCACGGCGTGAGCGAACTGTACCAGACCTACGGACGCATCGACATCTATACCGGCACCCTCGGCAAGGCATTCGGAGGAGCTTTGGGAGGATTCACCACCGGACGAAAGGAAATCATCGACATGCTGCGTCAACGGAGCCGACCCTACCTCTTCTCCAACTCCTTGGCACCGGCGGTCATCGGCGCCAGCCTCGAAGTGTTCCGCATGCTGAAAGAGAACAACGACCTGCACGACAAGCTGGTGGAAAACGTCAACTACTTCCGCGACCGGATGATGGAAGCCGGATTCGACATCAAACCCACCCAGAGCGCCATCTGTGCCGTCATGCTCTACGACGCACCCCTCTCGCAGAAGTTCGCCGCCCGCATGCAGGAAGAAGGCATCTACGTCACCGGTTTCTACTACCCCGTAGTGCCCAAGGGACAAGCCCGCATCCGTGTGCAACTCTCGGCCGGACACGAACGAGCCCACCTCGACAAGTGCATCCAAGCCTTCATCAAAGTGGGTAAGGAACTGGGCGTGCTGAAATGAGAACAAGAAAGGGACAAGGCTTCGCGGCCTTGTCCCTCCCACATAAACATAAACGGAAAAATAGTTATTGGCGTTCGCCTAACTTAGAATCTACGTAGTAAAGATTGTTGTTGCCCGCACGCTTAATCATCTCCACAATGCCCGAAGCCGTGGCTTCCTCTTCTACCTGCTCGCGGACGAAGCCCCACAAGAAGTCCTGCGTAGCCTTATCCTTCTCGGCAGCAGCCACGTCAACCAGCCCGTCAATCATCTTCGACACGCGGCATTCGTGCTCATACACCTGCTCGAACACCTCCAGCGGCGTACCGAAATCGTTCGGCACCACGTCTATCTTGTCCACCTTGGCAGCACCACCCCGCTTGATGATGTACGAAGCCATCTCGAACGCATGTTCATGCTCCTCGAACGACTGCTTCTTCAACCAATTGGCCATTCCGTTATACCCCTCTTTCTCCATGAAGAAAGACATTGCCAGATAAAGGTTAGCAGACCACATCTCGGCAGTAATCTGCTCGTTAATCGCATTTTGTAATCTTTCGGTTATCATACCACTTAAACTATTTAAAATTGAAACCGGTACAAAAGTACACAGAAAACACATAGGGCAAGCGTTTATAACATTATTTAATCCTCCGTCCGCTTCACGTAGACGCGGTGCGTGCGGCCGCCATACGTGCCGATACCCGAACCGGGCGTGTCGCGCCAACGCCGCAGCTCCCGGCCAGCCGTCGTCCGGCTCAGCCCCGTCAGGGCCGCGTACGTGTCGATGTGCAGCCACGGGTTCGTCTCCAGGTAGCGCTGCGCCATGGCCAGACGCTCCTCGGACGTGTAGGGCGACACCTGCCGGGCGAACTTCTGCGGCGAGCGCACCAGGCGGCACGACGCGTCGACGTCGGCGACGAGCTGCTTGTCGGGGCGGAACCGCACGCTGCCCACCCGGATGCTGGCGGCATTGCGCTTCGTCCCGCTGCCGTCCGGCTCCTCGCGCTCGGCCCCCGGCTTCAGCGCCAGCCCGGGCGTGAAGGTGCCGATGCCTTCGAGCTTGACCGACTTGCCGTTGGCCATCATCCACACCAGCCCGCTGCGTAGCACCTCGAGCGCTCCCTTCAGCTCGGCCGGAGGGTACGTCGTATGCTTGGCGGCGAAGCGCAGCAGCTCGTCCGTGCCGCACTGCTCTTTGATAATCATTCGCGGATAGGTCAGTCGTTTGCCCTCCTCGTGGAGGTCGTCCATCTCCTGCATCGTATATTCTGCTGCCATCTGGATGTAAAGTTTAATACGTCTTTATCTAAAGTTATCTGTATCGATATGAAAAGTTGAATGGATCAAGATTCATTCTCTGATTCACAGTGTGAATTAATTAAATCACAGTGTGAATTAGTTAGTTCACAGTGTGGTCTAATTAGTTCACAGTGTGAACTACAGATTTCCCATTGGCAAAGATAAGTATTTCCATAGACATAGGCAAGTCTGGAACAGGATGATTTGAACTTTTCCTCCGCGGGCGGAGGGGATGGCCCGCAGTTGGCAGGGGGACGAGGTCTCCCCGCAGCCCCGCCCCCTTGTCCACTGAGACGGCACCGGGCATCGCCTTGCGCATGGCGTGAGAAAGATTCTTCATTCTTCATTCTTCATTCTTCATTAAAAAGCGTATCTTTGCCCTCGTTTTTTGGAATGTAAACAAAGATAACAAGACCGATATGATAGCAAGAATCGAAGCGCTTCTGCAAGAAGTAGAAGCCATGAAGGCGAGCAGCGCCGACGAACTGGAGGCACTGCGCATCAAGTACCTGAGTAAGAAGGGAGCCATCAACGAGCTGATGGCCGACTTCCGCAACGTCCCCGCCGAGCAGAAGAAGGTGGTGGGCATGAAGCTGAACGAGCTGAAGAGCAAGGCGCAGGAGAAGATAGCCGCGCTGAAGGAGGTGTTCGAAAGTCGGGACACGGGCCTGGACGAGCTGGACCTGACGCGCACGGCTTATCCCGTGGAGCTGGGCACGCGTCATCCGCTGTCCATCGTGCGGGGCGAAATCATCGACATCTTTGCCCGCATGGGTTTCAACATTGCCGACGGGCCCGAGGTGGAGGACGACTTGCACGTGTACACGAAGCTGAACTTTGCGGCCGACCATCCGGCACGCGACATGCAGGACACGTTCTTCGTGGAGGTGAACGAAAACGATGTCACCAAGAACATCATCCTGCGCTCGCACACCAGCAGCGTGCAGGTGCGCACCATGGAGCACGCGCAGCCGCCCATCCGCATCATCTGTCCGGGACGTGTGTACCGCAACGAGGCCATCAGCTACCGGGCGCACTGCTTCTTCCACCAGGTGGAGGGCTTGTACGTAGACAAAGGCGTATCGTTCACGGACTTGAAGCAGGTGTTGCTGCTCTTTGCCCGCGAGATGTTTGGCAGTGACACGAAGATCCGCTTGCGCCCGTCTTACTTCCCCTTCACGGAGCCCAGTGCGGAGATGGACATCAGCTGCAACATCTGCGGCGGACGGGGTTGCCCCTTCTGCAAGGGCACGGGCTGGGTGGAAATCCTGGGCTGCGGCATGGTGGACCCCAACGTGCTGGAGGCTTGCGGCATCGACAGCCGGGTGTATAGCGGCTATGCGCTGGGCATGGGCATCGAGCGCATCACGAACTTGAAGTATCAGGTGAAGGACCTCCGCCTGTTCTCGGAGAATGACACGCGCTTCCTGCGTGAGTTTGAAGCAGCTTATTGATGAAAGACCGGCTTGTCACTCCCAGCTATTGCCTGATATTGGCGGCCAACTTTTTGCTTTACTTTGGCTTCTGGCTGCTGATCCCGGTGCTTCCTTTCTATCTGTCGGAGGCGTTCGGAGCGGGGACTTCGGTCATCGGCATCATCCTTTCGTGCTACACAGTGGCGGCTTTGTGCATCCGTCCGTTTTCGGGCTATCTGCTCGACACGTTCTCGCGCAAGCCGCTCTACCTGGTGGCTTACTTTGTGTTCATGGGCATGTTTGCGGGCTACATGCTGGCAGGTACGCTTGCTTTGTTCATTCTGTTCCGCGTGGTGCATGGCGTGTCGTTCGGCATGGTGACAGTGGGAGGCAACACGATGGTGATTGACATCATGCCTTCCTCGCGCCGTGGCGAGGGGCTGGGCTACTATGGCTTGTCGAACAACATTGCCATGGCCGTGGGGCCAATGTCGGGGCTTTTCCTGCACGATGCGGGCGTGGGCTATGTCAGCATTTTCGGCTATGCGCTGTGTTCGTGCCTGGCGGGCTTCTGCTGCGCCAGCTTGGTGAAGGCACCCTACAAGCCTCCCGTGAAGCGTGCCCCCGTGTCGCTCGACCGCTTCATCCTGCTGAAGGGCTTGCCGGCGGGCGTCAGCCTGCTGATGCTCTCCGTGCCCTACGGCATGACGACGAACTATGTGGCGATGTATGCGCGGCAGATAGGCATCGACGTGACGACAGGGTTGTTCTTCACGTTCATGGCAGCGGGCATGGCCATCTCACGCATCTTTTCGGGGAAGGTGGTGGATCACGGCAAAGTGACGCAGGTCATCTCGGCAGGGCTGTACATCGTCATCGCCAGCTTCTTCCTGCTGTCGGGCTGTGTCTACTTCATCCGGTGGGATGCCAGCGTCTGCACGTACGTATTCTTCGCCGTGGCACTGATGCTGGGTGTAGGATTCGGCATCATGTTTCCGGCCTACAACACGTTGTTCGTCAACCTGGCTCCCAACAACCAACGCGGCACGGCCACTTCGACCTACCTCACGTCGTGGGACGTAGGCATCGGCATCGGTATGTTGCTGGGCGGCTACATAGCCGAGGTCAGCACGTTCGACAAAGCCTATCTGACGGGTGCCTGCCTGACGGTTGTCTCCACGATTTACTTTAACCGCAAGGTCGTCCCCCACTATCAACAAAACAAGCTACGATGAAAAAGAAAGAACGTTATGAGAAGGTATTGGCTTGGTTTCGGGCCAACCGTCCGGTGGCCGAAACGGAGTTACACTATGACAGCCCCTTCCACCTGCTGATAGCCGTCATTCTCTCGGCGCAATGCACGGACAAGCGGGTCAACTTGGTTACTCCTCCGCTTTTTGCCGACTTCCCCACACCCGAGGCCTTGGCTGCTACGCCCCCCGAGGTCATCTTCGAGTACATCCGCAGCGTTTCTTATCCGAACAACAAAGCCAAGCATCTGGTTGGCATGGCGCGTATGCTGGTCGAGCAATTCGGCAGCCAAGTACCCGACACGTTGGACGATTTGCTCAAGCTGCCCGGCGTAGGTCGAAAGACGGCCAACGTCATACAGTCGGTTGTGTTCAACAAAGCAGCTATGGCTGTTGATACACACGTTTTTCGTGTCAGTCATCGTCTGGGGTTGGTAGATGATCGTTGTACCACGCCGCTTAGTGTGGAACGGGAGTTGACGAAACACATTCCTGAGGCTGACATTCCTATTGCCCATCATTGGCTCATCTTGCACGGGCGCTACACATGCCAAGCCCGTACACCGGGGTGCGACGGCTGCGGTCTACGGTTGATGTGTAAATATTACTGCGATAAATATAAAGTAAGCAAAGAAGCCGATAAAAAGTAAAAATAAATGCCCCCTTGCATGAGCGTGGAAAAGAAAATAATGCTAACTTTGCAGGCGTGTAAATGGAACAACAGGAAATAACACTTTTTAAATTAATATAGTTATGACGATTGATCAATTTAACTTTGCCGGAAAAAAGGCATTCGTTCGCGTGGACTTCAATGTGCCTCTGGACGAGAATTTCAACATCACCGATGATACTCGTATGCGTGCTGCTCTTCCTACGTTGAAGAAGATAGTGGCCGATGGCGGTAGCATCATCATTGGTTCACATCTGGGTCGTCCGAAAGGCGTGACAGACAAGTATTCATTAAAACATATCCTGAAGCATCTGGAAGAACTGCTGGGTACCCCCGTACAATTTGCAAGCGACTGTGTAAGTGAAGAAGCTGCTGCCAAAGCCGCTGCCTTAGGCGCAGGTGAAGTGTTGCTGCTCGAGAACCTCCGCTTCTATGCCGAGGAAGAAGGTAAGCCGCGCGGCTTGGCCGACGACGCCACGGACGAGGAAAAGGCCGCAGCCAAGAAAGCCGTGAAAGAAAGCCAAAAGGAGTTTACGAAGAAGTTGGCTTCGTATGCAGATTGCTATGTTAACGATGCCTTCGGCACCGCCCATCGTGCCCACGCCTCTACGGCGCTGATCGCCCAATATTTCGACAAAGACCACAAGATGTTTGGCTACCTGATGGAGAAGGAAGTGAAAGCCGTCGATAAGGTACTGAACGACATCCACCGCCCCTTCACAGCCATCATGGGTGGCTCAAAGGTTTCTTCCAAGATCGAAATCATCGAAAACCTGCTGAACAAGGTGGACAACCTGATCATTACCGGTGGTATGACCTATACGTTTACTAAAGCTTTGGGTGGTAAGATCGGCCTTTCTATCTGTGAGGATGACAAACAGGATTTAGCATTGGAATTGATACAGAAAGCTAAAGACAAGGGTGTTAACTTGGTATTGGCTACCGATGCTAAGATTGCCGACTCGTTCTCGAACGATGCCAACACGCAATTCTGCAAGGTGAACGAAATCCCCGACGGATGGGAAGGTTTAGATATTGGCCCTGAAAGTGAGAAGATTTTTGCCGATGTCATCAAGAGTTCGAAGACTATCCTGTGGAATGGTCCCACCGGCGTATTCGAATTCGAGAACTTCACCCATGGTTCACGTGCCGTAGGCGAGGCTATCGTCGAAGCTACGAAGAATGGTGCCTTCTCGCTGGTAGGTGGAGGTGACTCCGTCGCTTGTGTGAATAAGTTTGGCTTGGCCGGTGGCGTTTCTTACGTATCGACTGGTGGTGGCGCATTGCTCGAAGCTATCGAAGGCAAAGTGCTGCCGGGTATTGCTGCCATTAATGAATAAGTACGAACAACATTATTCATCAATTAATGAAGGCAGCCCGATGCCGTATCGGGTTGCCTTCTGTCTTTCAAACTCATCTATGAGAAAACTATGGATTCTCCTGTTGGCATGTGGCCTCACGAGCCACCTCAGCGCCCAGGAAAAACAACCCCAAAACACACTGCACAACGTAGTCAACACGCTAAAAGAACGCATTACGCTGGAAGGATATCTCCAGTTGGGATATACATACGACGACCTCGAGTCGAACAAGACGAATACGTTCGACATCAAACGTGCCATCCTGATGGCGCGAGGCAAGATCACCGACCGCTGGTCGTGCTACTTCATGTTCAGCCTAGCCAACAGCCCCAAAATATTGGAAGCTTACACGGAGTATCACTTCCTACCTGGACTCTCCGTCCGTGTCGGTGAGTTCAAAACCATGTACACGCTTGAAAACCCAATGTCACCCAGCACGCTCGAACTGATCAATGTCAACTCGCAAGCCACCAACTACCTGGCCGGCTACAACGGCAGCGACCCCCTCTATGGTTCGAGTACGGGACGAGATTTGGGACTGATGATATACGGTGACTTGTTTAAGCAACTGCTCAGCTACAAGTTGGCAGTTATGAACGGACAAGGAATCAACCAGAAAGACGGCAACAAGCAGAAGGATATCGTAGGCAACCTGGTCATCAACCCGCTGAAGTGGCTCTCGGTGGGAGGCTCTTTTATCAAAGGTAAGGGTTGTGCCGTGGGAACATCGGAAGTAAATCCCGATATCCAGGTGGGGGATAACTATACACGCAACCGTTGGGCAGCCGGCGTCAAAGTGACGCTGAAGCAATTGGAACTACGCTCGGAATACTTGGCTGGAAAGGACGGTGAAGTGAAGAGCGCAGGCTACTATGCTACGACAGCTGTCCACGTATTGCCCCGGTTCGATGTAATTGCTTCGTACGACTATTTCAACAAGAATAAAGCGACGGATGCCAAGCAAACCAACTACGTGGCTGGTGTGCAATGGTGGTTTTACCCGAAATGCCGTCTACAAGTGCAGTACACTTATTGCGACCGGCATCTGGGAGCGAATTCCAATCTGTTGCAAACTCAACTTCAAGTACGTTTCTGACCTTATATAAAAAACTATCCTCAACAATGAACGAACAAAGCATCAAGGAGCAGTACAACAGCATCGCCGATTTGCTGAAAGCATTTCGACTGAAGGAAGCACAAGTCCAACTGGAGGCTATGCTGGTCGTTTGTGGCGACTGGAATCTGCAAAGCCGGCTGGAACAGGCGCAAACCTCATATCACTACATGCTGCAATACATGGAACAAGGTGTGGACGATCCCGGACGCGACAAACTGTACCGACAGTTATTAACCGATACGTGGGAGATTGCCAACCAGACGAGGGCCAACCTGCTCGACAGCGTTTCCTACCGCTATTATCAGTCACTGCATGCCGAAAACAGACGCCTAGGGCGAAACCTCCAAGCTGAAAACCTGCGTGAGTTGGAAACCTTTCAGGACGACGTGGCCATCTGCCGGCTGCTGCCGGACAATCAGCAGCCTCTGAACGAATTGATAAAAAAGCATGAGGAAGTCAACCGCCATGTATTTCAAACGGTATGGGGAAGCAGTGAATGGACTATGGAGGAAGCCCAAGTGGCGCAAGACTTGCTGGCATCAACCCAGTTGCGTGCCGTCGATTTGTGCCTGTTCATCAGTGCAGTAACCCTGAGCCTTATGGAGTGCTTCGACATTCGCAAATGTTTGTGGCTGCTCGATGCTTACCAATCGCCTCTGTCTCAAGTGAATCAGCGTGCGCTGGTGGGGTTAGTCATAGCTTTGCACATTCATCACGAGCAGGCTTCACTCTATCCCGAATTGAGGGCGCGACTCGATTTGCTGCAAGGCGATGGAACATTCGGCAGAGACTTGAATCAGGTGTACATCCAGTTGTTGCAAAGCAAGGATACGGATAAGGTGGACAAGAAGATCCGCGAAGAAATCTTTCCGGAAATGCTGAAGAATGCCCGGCATCTGATGCGCGACAGACAGTTTTTATTCGAAGAGCTGAGTGAGGAGGATGACCGAAATCCCGACTGGGAGAAGTCGTTCGAAAATTCGAAGTTCACCGAAAAGGTGCGGCAGATGAACGAGATGCAGTTGGCGGGCGACGACCTCTATTTCAGCACCTTCGGCTCGCTGAAGAGCAATGCCTTTTTCAACCAACCTTCCAACTGGTTCTACCCTTTCGACTTGCTGCATCCGGCTGTGGCCAGTGCCTTGGGGACAGGAGCTGAAGGCGAAAACAGCATGGTAGTCACCCTGATGCAAACAGGTTTCTTCTGCGACAGCGACAAGTATTCATTATGCTTCACGCTGAACATGTTGCCACAAAACCATCGGGAGAATATGCTCAATCAGATTGACCCGCAAGTGGCCGAGGAAATAAAGGATGCTAATAACTCGCAATCCTTCAAGGAGTATGCCGAACGACGCGATGTCAATAGCCGCAGTTATATCCAGAGTCTCTACCGCTTCTTCAAATGTTATCGCTTGCGAAATGAGTTTCGCGACATCTTCCGCGAAAAGCTCGTCCTCCACGATTTACCGCTACTGGAGCCTTTCCTCGACGTGCCCGAACGGCTGGTGGAGGTAGCCAACTTCCATTTCCACAAAGAGCACTATGCCGAAGCGCTCGAACTCTATCAACGTTTGGCCAATGGTAACCAAGCCGATGCCGATATCTTCCAGAAGATAGGCTACTGCTTGCAGAAGGGGAAACGCTACGAAGAAGCTGTGAAGGCTTATCGCAATGCCGATCTCCTGAAGCCCGACCACCTCTGGACACTTCGCCACCTGGCCACTTGCTATCGACTAATGCACGACTTCGCCAAGGCGTTGGCATACTACCGCAAGGTGGAAGAAATTCAGCCCGAAAGCCATCAACTGCTCTTCTTCATCGGGAGTTGCTATGCCGAGTTAGGGAAGTATAGCGAAGCGTTGCAATATTTCTTCAAGCTAGACTTCCTCGACCCGCATTCCATCAAGGCGTGGCGGGGCATTGCCTGGTGTTCTTTCCTAAACGGGAAATATGAGCAAGCCGAGAAGTATGCCCGTAAGGTAACAGACGACGGACAGGCCGATGGCAGTGACTGGATGAACGCCGGACACGTAGCCTGGGTGCAAGGGCGGCTGTCGGAAGCGGCTCGTTGCTACGCCAAAGCCATCCCGTTGTGTGGCGGTAAGAAGCCGTTCATCGAACTGTTCAACAAGGACCGCGACACACTGGTGCGCCACGGCATCCGGGAGAGCGACATGCCTCTCATGCTCGACATCGCCGGGTAGGCCTCACTCCACCGTCTTCAGTTCTCGGTACAGGCGTTGCACGGGCAGACCCATGATGTTGAAGTAGCTGCCTGCCATGTACTCCACGCCCACGTAGCCTATCCACTCCTGCACGCCGTAGGCACCTGCCTTGTCCATCGGGCGGTAGCGGTCTACGTACCAGGCTATCTCCTCCTCCGTCAGCGGGGCGAAACGCACTTCGGTCTGTGCCGTGAAGCTGCGCTGCCATTGCGTCGTGGTCAGACATACGCCGGTGAACACTTCGTGCGTCCGGCCCGAGAGATCGCGTAACATCTGCAATGCCTCTTCGCGGTCGTGGGGCTTGCCTAGTACCCGGCCTTCCAGCCACACGATGGTGTCGGCTGTAATCATCAGTTCTTCCGGTTGCAGCAGGTCGCGGTAAGCCGCCGCCTTCTCGCGGGCGATGTACAGGGGAATGTCGCCGCCTGTCAGGGTGTCGGGATACGACTCGTCCACGTCCGGCAGTGTACGCACCTCGTAATCGATACCCAACCCCGACAGCAACTCTTTTCTTCGTGGCGAGTTGCTCGCCAGTATCACGCGGTATTTTTTCAAGTTATCCAACATGTTCATTCGTTTTTCTTGTAAACAGATTTCGCAGAGGCCGCATACGCCGGCCTCCAAGTTCAGCAAGTCCAGCACCCCCTTCAGAAGGCTCTGTGGGACCGATTTTCGGGGCGATGGACACTTATCAGAAGTGTCACCGACACCTATCAGAAGTGTCGCGGACAGGTATCAGAAGTGTCGGACACACTTATCAGAAGTGTCGCCCGCCCCTATCAGGGACTCCTCTAGGCTTCACCAATTGTCAGGATTTATCTACAAAAGAGCCGCCATCATCCTGCCACTCAGCGTGACAGGACAACAGCGACTCTTTTTCGCACCCAGCCGATACACAACTTATGCCTCGGGTTCGGGGGTAATCAGTTTGTAACCCTTACCGTGGATGTTGATGATTTCAATGGTGTCATCCTCCTTCAGATGCTTGCGCAACTTGGTGATATACACATCCATACTGCGGGCGTTGAAGTAATTGTCATCTATCCAAATAGTCTTCAGGGCAAAGTCGCGTTGCAGTATCTCGTTGGCATGGGCGCACAACAGGCCTAGCAATTCGGACTCCTTGGTGGTAAGCTTCGTCTGCTTCTCGGCCGTAGACAGGATTTGTTTCTGCGTGTCGAACGTAAACTTTCCTATCTTGTAAATGTTGCTCTCCTTGTTTTTCTTCCCGCGCACCCTGCGGAGGATGGCTTCGATGCGGAAAGTAAGCTCTTCCATGCTGAAAGGCTTGGTAATGTAGTCGTCAGCTCCTATCTTGAAGCCCTCCAGGATGTCTTCTTTCAGCGTTTTGGCCGTAAGGAAGATGATGGGGATTTCGGTATTGGCCGCACGCACTTCCTGCGCCAGCGTGAAGCCGTCCTTCTTGGGCATCATCACATCAAACACACACAAGTCGTACTTGTTCTTTAAGAATGCCTTATAACCGGCTTCACCATCGGGATACAACTCGGCTGCATAACCTTTGGCTTGCAGATATTCCCTCAGCAGCATACCCAGATTCTCGTCGTCTTCGCACAATAAAATACGCAATTTCTCGTCCATATCAATTTAGTTTTTTAATGAAGGTAATGCTATGATAAACTTTGTTCCTATGTTGGGTTCGCTCTCAGCACGGATGGTTCCTTTGTGGTCGGTGATGATTTTCTTCACATAGGCCAGTCCTAAGCCGAATCCCTTGACATCGTGCAGATTACCTGTATGCACGCGATAGAACTTTTCAAATATTTTCTTTAGATTTTCTTTTTTAATGCCGATGCCGTTGTCCTGCACCGAAATCATAACTTTGCCTGGTTCATTCCATGTTTTAACCATCAAGTGCAACTCTACGTCGGGCCGTTTGTACTTCACAGCATTATCCATCAGGTTGAAGATGACATTGGTAATGTGCATCTCGTCAGCGAAGATGAACGGGTTAGTTGCTTCCAAGGCCGAATCGATCTTCCCATTGTAGCGCTCCACTTTCAAAGCGAAGGTATGAATCACACTTTTTATCAACTCATTAGCATCCAATTCTTTAGGCTTCAATGTTGCCTTCTGTCGATCGAACATGGACATCTGCAACACCTTCTCCACCTGGAAACGCAAGCGTTTCGTCTCGTCATTGATCACGCCGGAGATGTGCTGAAACATGGCAGGCGACTTACCCACCGAAGGGTCGTTCAGCATCTGTGCCGCCAAGGATATGGTCGAGATAGGTGTCTTGAACTCGTGCGTCATATTATTGATAAAATCGTTTTTCATCTCCGTCAATTTCTTCTGGCGGAAGACGATGTAAATCGTAAAGATAAACGTTATCAGTAATACGACTGTAAAGATTAACGACGGAATCATAAAGCGCACCGAGTCGAACAAATAGTCTTTCTTTCCCGGGAAATGCACCTTCACCAGGCTCATTCGTGCAGGCGGATCGTTAAGAAACAAAGGCTGACTATAGGAATCGTCACTTCCTTCATCGTTATAATCCGAACAACGGTAGACTTCGCGCCCATCGCGGTCGATGACTTTGAAGTGATAATCAAAATCGCCGATGCCATTGTCTATCAAACCCGACTTGATGTATTGATCCAAGTTTTTGAAGTTCACTCGCTCTTCCACCGGCTTGTCGCTGGCGTGATAGAGCATGTTAAACACGACATCATCCACCAACGCACGCTGATACAAATAGCGGTTCTTAATCATATCCGCATACGAACGTGCCGTCTGGGGGATAGTTTTGGCTCCATGTTTGCGCGAAATCATCGCCCGAGGAAGCTCGGAAGGCTTGTTGGAAAATTTTTTCAACTCCACCGAGGAGTGTATTGAACCGTCGGGCGTGGCAAAAGTAAATCGCTGGGTTTGCATCACTTGCCCCCCCCCACCGGCAGCTTGTGCCTGCTCCCATGCCTTTTTTTCAGCTTCCGAGATGTCTTCTCGCAACCATCGGGCCACTTCGGCCGACTCTACATCTTTCGAAGCAGCCATTAATGCACGCTTTACCGACTCGTCAAATTGCTCATTGCGCATCTTGACGATTTCCTCAATGTAACTGATCTGCAAGTAGAGCAGACTGAGGAAGGAAAGCCCCATCACAATACCTAATATCCAGATTGTAGATTTCTTCATAACTGCAAAATTAACAGTTGCTAATTAACATTCCTAACACATTAACCAGTTTTAACTGAGTCATTTTACAAATTAACCTAATTCGATTTTTTACATTTCCCTACAAACATAGTCTCAGATTTTCAGTCCATTCGTTTACTAATTTAATGAAAAATTCACAGAATCATTCACATTTGGCCTTTTTTTATTATCCTCTACCCTGTAAAAAACGCTGTCTCCCTACGAATGGTGAGACAGCGTTTTCTAATTATCCACAACAAGAAATGAAAAAATGAAACCTTACACCTTAATCTTCACTTTGTTTGGATTCGAATTCCTTAATTAGCTTCTCCTGCACATCACCCGGCACTAATTCGTAACTGGCGAACTTCATGATGAACGAGGCACGCCCGCCGGTCAAAGAGCTCAGAGCCGTCGAATAAGAAGACATTTCCTTGAGAGGCACCTTAGCTATTAGTTTCTCATATCCGGCTTCGCTGCTCATACCCATAATCATGGCGCGACGTCCTTGCAAGTCACTCATCACATCTCCCATTTTATCCGAAGGCACAAACACTTCTACATCATAAATAGGCTCCAGAATCTTCGGTCCGGCATTCTTGAAGGCTTCGCTAAAGGCATTGCGTCCAGCCAACATGAAGGAGATTTCGTTCGAATCGACCGGATGCATCTTGCCGTCATACACAATGACACGGACGTCGCGGGCATACGAGCCAGTCAACGGGCCTTGCTCCATGCGCGACATGACTCCTTTCAGGATGGCGGGCATAAAGCGGGCATCGATGGCACCACCTACCACGCAATTCACAAAGACTAGCTTGCCACCCCACTCCAACGACACTTCCTCGGTGCCCTTCACGTTCATCTTGAACTCCTGTCCATTAAACTTATAAGTATCCGGCGCAGGCATGCCTTCATAGTAAGGCTCGACAATCAAGTGAACTTCACCAAATTGTCCAGCACCACCCGATTGCTTCTTGTGGCGATAGTCGGCACGGGCGGCTTTAGTAATAGTCTCGCGATAAGGAATGCGCGGCTCTTCGTATTGAATTTGAATCTTCTCATTGTTCTCCAAACGCCATTTCAACGTGCGCAGGTGGAATTCTCCCTGACCGTAGACGATAGTTTGACGCAATTCTTTCGATTGGTCGATGATCCACGTCGGGTCTTCCTCATGCATACGGTTGAGGATGGCCATCATTTTCTCCGTCTCGGCCTCGTTCACAGGCTTGATGGCACGCGAATACTTCGGATTAGGATATTTAATGAAATTGAAACGATTCTCCGCACCCTTGCCATTCAAGGTGTTACCCGTATGCACATCTTTCAGCTTCACCGTACAACCAATGTCACCGGCCACCATTTCTTCAACTTTAATGCGGTTAGCACCGGCACAAGCGTATATCTGGGCTATGCGCTCTTTCGAGCCACGGTCGGCATTAGTGAAATCGTCACCTTCGTGCACCTTGCCGCTCATCACCTTAAAGTATTGTACGTCACCGATGTGCGGCTCAACAGCAGTTTTAAAGAAGTACAAGGAAGTAGGACCATTAGGATCGGGCTTCACCACTTCACCGCGAGTATTGTGTACGGGAGGCATTTCGTCGACAAACGGCACGACGTTGCCTAAGAACTCCATCAAGCGACGCACACCCATATCCTTGCCCGCACACACGCAAAATACAGGAAACATACCTCGGCAGGCCAAGCCCTTGCGGATACCTTCACGCATCTCGTCCTCGGTCAGCGACTCAGCTTCGAAGAATTTCTCCATCAAGCCTTCATCGTGCTCGGCGGCGGCTTCTACCAGCGTCTTATGCCACTCGGTAGCTTTCTCCATCTCTTCGGCAGGGATGTCTTCGATGGTAGGAGCACCACCCTCGGGCCCCCACGAATATTTTTTCATTAAAAGTACATCAATCAACGAATTAAAGTTAGGGCCTGTGGCCAGGGGGTATTGAACGGGCACTACCTTTGAACCGTAAATCGAGCGCAATTGTTCTAGGACGTGGTCGTAGTCGCACTTCTCGTTGTCCAGCTGATTCACCAGGAAGATGACGGGTTTACCTAGCTTTTCGGTATAACGGAAGTGATTTTGCGTCCCCACCTCGGGGCCATATTGTCCATTCAAGAGCAAGATAGCCGTGTCGGTCACATTCAGTGCGGTGATGGCTGCTCCTACAAAGTCGTCACTCCCCGGACAATCGATGATGTTCAACTTCTTCCCATTCCACTCAACATGGAATACGGTCGAGAAAACAGAATAGCCATACTCTTGTTCAACGGGGAAATAATCGCTGACGGTATTTTTGGCCGTGATACGGCCACGACGTTTTATAATACCACTCTCATAGAGCAAAGCTTCCGTGAGAGTGGTTTTACCTGAGCCATCATTACCAAGGAGGGCAATGTTTTTAATTTCATTCGTCTGATATACTTTCATGATACCTAAGATTTATAGTGAATAAATCAGCGTGTCTTCACACACCTTTAACTAAAAGTGGGCGCAAATTAACGAAAGTCGAATGAAAAAACAACTAAATGGCTCGTGTTACTAAACTATGTTTTTCAACATAAGATGGAGAAATCCCGCCTAGAAGGACTTCTCTATGGGAAGAGGCGGACATTTCTTCTCTGCGAAAGCATGTCCGCCTCTCCGCAAAAGGGTGACAGCGGCTATGCTTGGGCGTGCCCGCGCCACTCCTTGAACAGGTCTCGCCCGAAGAGTATCCAGCACGAACAACCTACACCGGCCAGGAAGACGAAACCTATTAATATCAGCATCTTGCTGGGCTTGGCGGCGCGCAGAGGCACGGTGGCAGGCTGAACGACGGTGTATACGGGTGTAATCTCCTGCACCTTGGCTTTGGCCATCTGCAATTGCTGGGCCACTTGTGTATAAACTTGGTAAGTCAGGTTCATCTCGTTTTGCAGGCGTTCTTGCTCGACCATGGCACTACGCAAGATGATGTTTTGGTTGGCGTCGACAAACTGGGCATAGGCGCGCTGGGCTTCTTCATAGTCAGCCTTCGACTCTTGGTAGAGTTTCTCCGTGAAGGCCAAGTCATGGCGTGCCTTGTTGGTTCGATAGTCGGTAATGTACTTTTGCAGGTTGTGCATCAGCGTGTCAGTCACCGTAGCCGATATTAAGGGATCTTGCATCAGGACGGAAAGCGTAGTCACCCCAGTTTTCTTGTCCACATTCACCGTGATGCGCCCTTTGATGGCTCCTACGATACCGTCTTCCTCTTTCGTCAAGCTGATAGTTCCCCCTTGTGTCTTCAGGCTACTTTCTTCCTCTGATTCATCTCCCTTGAACAGGGATCCTACCCAGCCTATAGCCCGAAAGGGCAAGGACATCACTGTCCCCCACCAAGGCCCACGCTGGTGCTTTTGCATATAATTATATAAGGTGGTGTCAATTCTATTGTCCAGACTCTTCACCCGTGCATTAAACAAATCAACCAGGAAGGGCGTGGAATTGACAATGTCGGGATACAACTCGGGTGATAAGGCATCTTCCCCGCTAGCATTACGCAAGTTAATCCCCGCCATAGCCGCCAAGGCGCTCATGCTACTACTGGATCGACTACTGATCTCGGGCGCCAAAGTGACGGTGGTAGAATATTCCTTGGGGATGCTAAAGCCTACAATCAAGGCCAGCACCACGGCTATGCCGCACACTTTCAATATCAGCCGGCGTTCACCCCAGAGTTTTTGTGCCAACTCTATCAAGTCGATTTCCTGCTCAGCCGACTCTTTCGGAAGCATCTCTTGCTTTTTTTCTTCCATCATAACTAGCTTACTTGAAAAGGTTAACCAATGTAGCAATCATCGTTGCCAAGGAAGCCGTAGACGTACCGATACTCAAAATCTCAGCCGTACTCATCCGCTTGCTCGGGTCTTTGGCCGGGACGATAATCTCACATCCGGGCTCGATGGCCTTGGCACTACGCGACTTCAACCGAGCCACCGTGCCGTTCATGTAGACTACATACACCTTACGCCTCTTGGCCCCGTTGCCAAAGCCACCTGCCTGGTCGATGTAATAGCGCAGGTTTTCTCCTTCCTTGTAAAGGACGGTATTGGGATATCTTACGGCGCCATTGATCTTTACCGTACTTACATATTCGGGCACGTACAAGATGTCATTTTCGCGCAACACCATGTCATACTCCGACCCCGGATTGGCCAATGCCTTCTCCAAGTCGATACCTACAGAATACTTGTCCGACAAATCCAACATTTCTGCTGATATGGAGTCATTGGCATTCATCACACGAGTTAGGTCATTTTTCCGTCGAAGCTCATCCTCCGTCATCGTACGGACAAGGCGTGCCCCCTTCACATAAGCCGCCGGAGTCACCCCACCAGCTTTGGTAATCAAGTCGCTTAGACGCTCGTTTTTCTTCGACAAAGCATAGTTCCCGGCAAACAAGACCTCCCCAGCCACCGTCACATTGCGTTGTTTATAATAAGCCGGGCTGCGGCGGATATACACTTCATCAAACGGCATTAGGCGGAAGTCGTCACTTCCATTGCCCACCAGAAGACCATCCTTCAAGTCGAAAGAAAAGCTCTTCCCTACGGTTTCTGTAAAATCTTCACTCTTCGGCGACTTGACACGACGCGCCACTTCTATCTTCACTGTCGATGCGGCCTCCAGCAAGCCACCGGCTTGGATGACCAAGTCCTCCACGGTCATATTCTCCGAATAGAGGAAAGTGCCCGGATTGGCCACTTCACCATGAATCGTGATGGTTTGCTCTTCCTGCAAGTCGTGTATGCTGGGGATATAAAGCACATCGTTCTTTTGCAAAGGCACGTCGGGCACCGAGCCATCCAATATGCCCTTGACGTCTACTTGAAGCATCTCGTGCGTCAGATCTTCATTTTCCCGATCCAAAATGGCACGGCTCAAGAAAGCATCTCCCAACACACCCTCGGCTTCTTCTATCAAGGTCTTCACCGTATTAACCTGTCCATCAAGTTGGTAAAGCCCGGGACGATATACGGCTCCCCGCAACTCAATGCGGTTTACAAAGCGGTTCAACACCGAATCGACCGTCACCACATCGCCATCATCCATCATAAAGGTCGAAAAATGAGCTTCATTCACATTGAACACCTGATGTTCGCGCCCCGTCTTTCTCACCACCCGAACGGCTTTTTTGTAAGCATCGCCTGTGAAGTTTCCTGCATACTTCAACAAAGTCTCAACCGATTCATCTTTCTTCAATTCATAATACATCGGCCGCTTTACCTTACCCAATATCTGCACCAATGATATATAAGGATTGACCAAAATGACATCCCCATCCTGAAGACGGATGTCATCATCTATCTGCCCGCGCATGATGTAATCGTAAATATCCAAATCGGCGATGGTGTTTCCCTCACGCACTACGCGCACGCTACGCAAACTACCGATGTCGTTCACGCCACCTGCATAATACAGCGCATGGAAAACCGAAGCAAAAGAAGACATAGTGTACGACCCCGGTGTATTGACTTCACCCATCACATTGACTTGGATTGTCCGGATTTCACCCAAAGTCAGCTTCACATGCGTCGAAGGCGAATCCCCCGTAATGCCCGAATAGATTTTAGCTAACTCTTGCTTGACATATTCATTGGCCTCCTTCACCGTTTTACCACTCAGATAGACAGGCCCCAATGCATTGACCTGAATGCTTCCTTCAGGCGAAATCGTCTGGCGGATGGTAGTCTCCGAAGCCCCCCATATATCAATAATTACTTCATCTCCAGGGCCTAAACAATAACTGGAGGGAGTGGCCACATTCACATTAGGCTCAAAAGTAAGATTAGGATTATCAAACAGATTATGTCCAAAAATCTGCTCTGTAGGATCTTCCTCTTCATAATAATACCAATAATCCACATACATTCCCAACGAATCTTCGGGCATGGGATATAACATATTATTTTGTTGCGCATCAGGTAGACGTTGCAATCTATCAAAAGGTTGCGCATTCCTATCCCAGGGGCGTCTTTGTTGTGTCTGTTGTTGCTGCATATCCCACTGATTGCGCATATCCTTCTGATTATTCTTCAGGTTCACATTACTCCGCGTACGATTCATTTGTTGCGGATTTCCCAAAGAAGGATACCCTTGGCCATTCTGTGTATTCGTATAGTTACTTTGAATCCGCTCTAATTGTTCTTTGGTCACACCTCGCCGCATTAGCTCCGATGCAATAGTTTGTTGGCTCTTTCCTGTTTTTTGAGCATTCTTCACATACTGAATTACCTGATCATCTGTCATCTGTTGAGCCCAAACCGCCCCACACAAAAAAAAGAAGAAGATGATGAAAGTCAATAGTCTACGCATAAAAAAGTCTTCAATCGTTTAAGTTTATATGAGCGTGCAAATTTAATACAATATTTTCAGAAACTCATCTTATTCCGATTGAAGTTTCAGAAAAAAGCATGAAAGCCTCTCTATCATCGACCAAATGAATATCTAATCGGATGATGCGAAAAAAAAAAATCAAAAAACAATTTGGTAAATCCAAATAAAGCCTTACCTTTGCAGCCGATTAAAGCAAACGCTTGCCGATATAGCTCAGTTGGTAGAGCAACGCATTCGTAACGCGTAGGTCGCCGGTTCAAGTCCGGCTATCGGCTCACTATTCTATAAAATACTATATTCCTTTCCTTTTTTGATGAAAATTCATTAGTTTTAATTTAGAATTCTTGTGATTAACTATTAAAAGTCTCATAAGGTTGGTTCAACAAGGATATTCAATAAATATTATATCGAATTGGGTTTTAGAAAGTTGATTTTCAATACTCCTACAACTCATTCTGTATAAACTCTATTTTAAATCAGATTTAGGGTCAGTAGATTTTTAGTGGGGATAGGCATATAGGTTTGCGATACGGAATAAGAAAAACTTCTTGTCTGCAACCCCTCT
>CALUOT010000022.1 GCA_944322355.1 uncultured Bacteroides sp.
CCCCTTCTCCGCAACCCACTTCCAATACACGGACTCTCTGTCCGATGGGATGAAATCTTTCTACGTAAGGCAGATAGAACATTCTGGCCGTATGGGCAGAATCTTCAAAATAAAAAAGTCGGTTGGAATGTCTTTCTTGCATATCAGATTAAGATTACAGATGAGACCCTACAACCAACTTGTTTGGACCGATAAGTCGATATGTAAAATAATTTATTCGACAGTATCCTTTAGTATGAGTAAAATTAATCAACAAATACGGGGGGGGTAAAAAGCTTTCTCATATAAATATTCAGTTATTAATTACTATTATTTCTCTACTCGCTCTTTTCAGCAATCATTCCAAACATATAACCATACTCCATATAATGTTTGCTATGATGTTCTAATACCAATTGTCCGAAAAGCTCTAATTCTTCTTTTTCTTTCTCGTTCAAACCTTCTTGACCTTTGGCCAACAGATACATATTGATAAGTCCGTATTCATACGGGTTGCGCATACTGAAAATAACCGCCGGGTCCTGGTTCCAATAAAATAAATCAATCAGAGGACGTTCTATGGTGGCAACATAGTCGATGAAAGGAGTCCAACCGTAGGTTTCAGTAGGTTTGCCGGTCCATTGTTCATAGAACATCTCTTTTTGTTCTTTCGTAAATTCCCAATACATCATACCGGACATTTCAGAGAACCAATAGCGGATGGTCATCCAAGGAGTGAAACTTGTTTCGGAAGCATACTGTAAAGCAATGTCTAAGGAAGTGCCTTCCTGAAAAACAAGCTGGATAGCTTCAACTTCCTGAGAAATTCGTTGCAGAATCTTGCTTAATACGTTATCTATAAAGTCGTTTTTATCATAAGTCTGTCCGTCCCAATCTACCGTTCCCGACCAAATGGCTTGGCGGCAAATATGCTCCGGATCCATCCGGATAATGTAAGGAACTTCCCTGTCCAGATTGCTAGTCACTTGGTAATCGCATTGCAAGTCCACCGTGCCAACATCATCAGTCCCTTCCGCCGGAGCCGTATAGACACCTTCCACAGACAATCTATATGAAAAAGCGTTTCTGCTACCGCTAAATCGGATACCGTTCTCTTCCGATGTCACATCCACTTCTACACTGACGCCACATACGGTGGTTGGAATATCGTCTATATACTTCTCCTCTCCGTGTAGGCTGGGAATTATATCTTCCAATACCATTTGTAGTTTAGTAGAATCATTTTCAACCGGAAAGAAAGTTACTTTACCATAGTCCAAGTCTACTCCGTTCCATTGCACATGGGTCCGTTGGCTGCCGATATAGGTACTACATATCTCTTGCGGGTTCATCAGTTGGACAATTTTCTCATCGTCGCTACACGAACTGCACACCCATGCAAGCAACCCGATGGCAAGCATACTCTTCATACAAAATGTCATTGTTCTCATGGTAATTAATTGTCTTTAAGTTAGTAAATCATGTATGTAGAACAAAGTTAATGAAATAATTTTTATACACAAACTATTTCATTAACTTTTAAGATTCAGATAATTATTACTTTATAGTATCTTTGGGGAAATTAGTTCTTAACTGTAAACTATCCATCTTCATAGTGTTAGATGGTATTTCAATGGGAATGTGTGGATAAGAATAATAGTAAGCACCATTCCCAATTTTGTTCAACGGACAAACTTCGTGTTTGAGTCTGTCGTTTAGGATAGGCAACCACTTCGTCACCCTCAATGTTTGAGGTTTCTTGTATTGACTGCATGGATATTTCATCACTACAAGAAATAAGTAAGCATACTCCAAATAGAGCAAAAACAAAGCGAAAATTTGTTCTCATAATTTTAAGGTTAGATAAAAGGTAAAAAACTAATAACTAAACTCTCCTGTAAGTACTTGCTTCCCATCCGAAACAGAAAGTGTATATTCCTCTTCCGGAATGTCGGTAAGTGGCAGTTGGAAACTTCCTCCTGCATAGACGGCACAAGTTCCGGAATAGACCAAATGGCCCATTTCATCAGTAACCTCAATCGTAATGGGGTTTCCGTTTCCCCAAAACTCCAACCTAAGTACTTTCTGTTCATCCTCCCAAAAGGCTTCAAGAGGAATCACATGGTTTAAGTCACGGTCTCCGCATTCGTTTTGTTTATTCCATTTGATCCGCTCAGGATCAGCATGAAGTGCTAAAGGAATCAACAAACAAATACATCCTACTAATAAGTTTCTTAGTTTCATTGCGATTATATTTTTGTTAATACTGTCGCAAAGTTAGGTTACATAGTTGGATGTAGAATCGTTAAAACCGGTTTTTGATATAGACAAAGCACTATTGATTATCAGTCGTTTACGATTTATTATCTATACAGCCATCTATACACTGAAGGATGTAACTATCTAACAGGTAGTCATTTAATCATGACAAATAATACTCGCTTAAAATATCGTGGAGTGTGGCTTCTTTAGGCTTATTGAGGGCAATCTTTTGTTTAATCCGGCTGCGTTTCATCAACACGGAACCGGGCAGAATGCCCAGCAGAAGAGCTTCGTCATTGCTGTCAAATCCTAACAGATGCAGGTTGCAATAACGCCATTCTTCTTCCGTCAAGCCGGGACATGAATCAAGAAGCCGGGTATGGAAATCGGGATAGATGGAATGAATCTCGGTCGTTAGCGTACGCCACAAGGGAGCAGTTAATAATGGTTTGTTATTGTCCGGACGTTTTTTGCTACATAGCGTAGTCAGTTTTTTGTAGACGGACGAAGTTTCCAACCGTTGTTTCTGCAACTGCTTATACCGTTCGGTTAAAAGTTCAATCTTTCCTTGTAACCGCAAACTTTCTTCCTGTTTGTCGACCTGCACCGTTTTCAATGCTTGTTGCGCTTCCTTCAGTTGGAAAGCGGTTTCGTTACGTTCTTTATCTAGGTTATCCAATTTTTCTGTTTGCCAACGTAGTTTTTGTTGAGTACTCTTGCGATAGAAGAAGAAAATAATTCCCCCTATTACAGCGATGCTAATACTACTAAGAGTATAAATGAGATAGCGTAAATTGGCATTTTCAAGCCTTTGATTTTCTTCTTGTAGCTTCAAATGATTATACTTTTTCTCTTCTCTCAGTACTTGGGCTTGAAGCTGGGCAGTAGTTATCGAATCGTAGATATCAAAACTAATTTCTTTATGATGAAGAGCTTTTTCAAAGTCTTTTTTTGCCTTATAAATAACTACATATAGTTCATTGAGTGTAAAATCACCAGGTTCATTGGGATACATTTGGTCCACTAACTTTTTCGTTAACTCTGGTTGACCAGACTTCCAATAAGAGTTAGCTAAACCTACGGAATCTTTCCGACCATGTCGGATATCAAGTGATATGGCTTGATGGAAATAGTAGATGGCCGAATCGTAACTTTGCTTTTTATAGTAAATATTGGCGTATGCATTGGCAATGTTATAGTTGAGCCGCTGCACGTTTAGCTGTTGAGCCAAAGAATCGACTTGTTGCATTAGATGTTTGGCCAGGGCAAATGAATCCACATAAGCATATTCCATGGCTAAATTCTTTAAAGCGTATGCCTGACTAAGGCGATTGTCAGCTTGGGCAAACCAGTCCGCTGCTTCGGCATACTTTGCTCGGAGTTCTTTCAGCAATCCTTTAAAATTATACAAATCCGCCATGTAGGTACAAATGTATCCCGCTATGTTGTAGGCTTCGTGCCCCTTGGCAAAGTCCAACGCCTTCACATAGGTATCCATGGCCTGGTCATATGCTTCGTCTGCCGCATAAGCGCGTCCCAGGAAGAGAGCGACTTGTGCCCGGTCCTCGGGCGAACCATGCCGGTCTATCCATGCCTTGGCCCGCTTCCATTGTTCCACGGAAAGGGTATCGGCATGGGTATAGTTCGTGGCACGCCCTTGCTCCATGCACCAGCGGGCAAAGTCGCGGTGACTCATGGAGCCTTCCCGGCGATTGCATCCCCAGCACATCAGGAAGCAAAGGATGAGCATAGGCCAAAGCTTGGGTTCTTTCATCGTTATGTTCGGGGTAAAAGTTGCGCTTGCAAATGTAGGGATTTCTTTGTTCTCACACAACAAGTAATGTTATGAATGAAAACATCGTATGTTTTCACCCAAAAGATACGTTGTTTTCACTCAAAAGATACGTTGTTTTCACCTACCCCAAAGCATCGGTCAAAACAAGTACTTTATGCTTACAAAATGTTTCGTAAGAAAGAGGAGGGCAAAAATAGGTTACTACCCTAAGGGTCGAATGTTAGTAACATAGAGGGGTAATGTTAGTAACCTTCGGCCCGAATGTTAGTAACCTTCCGGCATCCCGCTCAGAATGCCTTCTGGAGGGGGGTCGGAAGGGAAGATAACTGATGGTTAAAAATGACAACAAAACAAGAGGACTATACGCTTCTTGAAAAGATAACAAAAACAAAATTTTATAAAGTCCTTTTTTCCTTCCTGACAGAAACGCATCGCTATGCATTTATTTGGAGAAAGTGAAAAAATGAGAGCCAACAAGAAAATAAGAAGTGAAATACTTGTTTAATTACCAAAAGGTTATTAGATTTGCAAGGTCATAAAGAAATCACAATCTTTGATATGACTGATGATGAAAAACAAGAGCTAAAGGCTCGGATTGAAGCCGCAAAACAAGATCTCGGCTTCTTTTCCCTCAATTGGGATGCCATTAGGGAAACTGAATGGATTACCGAAGAGGAGCTTGAAGAAAGCATCAACGATTGCTTGGACGATCTTAGTGATGCTTTGAGAAAGCTGAATGATAACGATGATGTATCATAATAGGAAACAGCTATCATGCTGTCTGTTAGTTGTATAGCCATTTTGATACCTTTTATAAAATGATATATATAAAATGATATATTAGTATGGACGTAAAGAAAGAATTGGAAAAATGGAAGGCTGACTATAACGCATGCCATACTCCGGAGGAAATCGCTACTCACAAAGTACGTTTTGCAACGTATGTAAATGCACTGTCTCCATCAGATAAGAAAGCCTTTGTCAAGGCATTTAAAGATGGTGCCAAGCAGTCAGTCAAAGAAGCCAAAGAACTTGTGCAAGCTGCTGAACTGAGGCAAGAGCTTGAAAAGGTATTGCCGTTTGCATCCATGTCATACATAGCCCAGCACTATTTTGGAAAAACCAGACAATGGTTATACCAACGTATTAATGGCAGTTTGGTTAATGGTCGCCCAGCTATCTTTACGGTTGACGAACTTCACACTTTGTCTACAGCATTATCTGAGCTTGGAGACATAATGAAAAATACTTCACGATCTATCGCAAGACCGTAAGTCTTGATGATAAGCGACCTATCTACGCCATAAAGTCAAGTCGTACGTTGCTTCCACTTGCCGTTCCACTTCATCGGGCAGGGCGGGGAAAAAGTCGATGCCGGTGATGCGCTCCACTTGGTCTACGGAGTTGACATAGCTGTCCAGCGGACGATTGCCGCTGGTGTTTTTGTAAATAAAACCGATGGCACGGGGCGGATGACTGTGGGCACACAGCACGACTTTGAAAAAAGCATCGGGCACGGCAATGCGGTGTTCGCGTCCGATGGTGCGGCGCTTTCCTTTATAGAAGATAGGTCCGCAGGCAATGTAAATGGATCCTTCCTCCCGGGCCCACTCACGACAGGCATCCTCCAGTTCTTTCCAGTCACCCCGATTCAGATTATGGTTTTGCGGACAGATGTTGGTCATGTAGAAACTCTCTTGCATGGCCCGCCAATGCCAGCGGTTGTCGGCAGCAGGACACATGTGTCCCCGGTCCCATCCGGAGCCTTTGTAATCGTGGGTAGTTACGGCTTCGCTTTCCGGCAGGTCGGGATCGGGAAGAAACTTGTCCGAACGGCTTTCGCGTTCCACCAGCTTTTCGCGGTTCAGCTCCCAAGCCACCCAGTTGGGGAGTTTCAGTTCCTTGTTATAGGAGACGGTGTATCCTTGTCGCTTCAGGATTTGCTCGGGACGGTCGTTCAAGGGAGCAGGTCGCTCAAGAGCTTGCAAGTCGGGCAAGCAGGCAACTGCCTTTTCGGATGCAGCAGGTTTCAGGTCGATATAGCCCGATTGCAAGGCATTGCTCACCGGTCCGTAGGCGATGGCTACGGCGATAATCAGCAGAACGAAGTAAAGCCAACCTTTGGATGATTGTTTCTTGCTTCGGGTTGTTTTTTTTCTTCTTCTTTGGGTCATCAAGTTCAGTTTTTAATACAACCTATCGGAATGATTTTCACTCCGTCTTCACGCGTATAAGCCAATTTCCCGCCTGTCAGGATAATTAAAAGATCAGGCATTCGCAGTTGGGGAGACTGCCCTGTATTGTTTTTTTCTTGAATAAGCCTTCTCAATTCCAACAGATGTTTGGCTCCTTCTTCTATATCCTTACTACCCAGCTTGCATTCTATCAAAGCATATCTTCCGTCGTCCAAATGAAGTACGGCATCAGCTTCCAGACCGTATTTGTCGTGGTAATAAGATAGTTTGCCTCCCATGCCTTGTGAATAGACTTTCAAATCGCGCATACACAAACATTCATAAATGAAGCCAAAAGTATTCAAATCCAATTCCAGGCTTTGTGGAGAAGCACCCAAAGCAGCTACCGCTATGGAAGGATCTGTTAAGCAACGCTTTTTTCCGGTTCGGATAACTGTTTTGGAACGAATAGCCGGACTCCATGCTTCTATGTCTTCAATGACAAACAATTTTTCTAACGCTCCCACGTAATCGTCGAAAGTAGACATAGCCGTATTCTCCATCTCTACAGATACATCAGCCAACATATTGGTTTTTTTGGCCAACGTGCAAAGGTTTCTTGCGTATGAACGCATGATAAGTCGCGCTAAAGCCGGGTTTCTTTGTCGTTTGTCTACTTTTGAAATATCTTCTTCGCAAATCACATTTACATAATCTTTGGCTATCAGTAGTTTGGCAGATTGACTCATTGCATCTAATGAAGCCGGCCATCCTCCACGACATGCGGCGAAGATTAATTGTTCGATAGTCAGTTCAGAGGTAATGCCATCTATATCCAAATCTTTGTTATCAAATAATTCCTTAAGCGAAATCTTCCCATTTGATTCTTCCGATTCATATAAACTCATCGGATACATATACATGGATGATATGCGTCCCGTTCCTGTGTGCATGATTTCATCGCTGTCGATGACCGTTGACCCGGTAAGGATGAATTGCCCTTTTAATCTTCGTTCATCTACGGCATTACGTATAGCATCCCACAAGATGGGGGCTACTTGCCATTCGTCTATCAGCCTTGGCGTTTCACCTTTTAGTAGCAAAGAAGGTTTGGTTTTGGCTGTGGCAAGGTAGCCTTCTCTTGTGTCCGGATCTTGCATTTTAATCACGCTTTTGGCGTGCATTTCAGCAGTAGTTGTTTTCCCGCACCATTTCGGCCCTTTGATTTGGACAGCACCAAAAGCTTCTAAGCGTAAGTCGAGCTGTTCGTCTGCTATTCTTTTCAGATATTTCATCTTGGCAAATTCTTTTTGCAAAGATAGACTGATTATCTGTTAATTCCAAATCCATCGGGCGATTTTGATGTATTTCATCGGGTGATTTTGATGTATTTCATCGGGCGATTTTGATGTATTCTATCGGGCGATTTTGATGTCCTCTCAATTCAAACGAAAGGAAATATTATTCCCTCGGCGTTACGGTATAGCCTTGTGCTTCGAGCAGTTTAAGCACACCCCGGTCGTCGGGCAGATGGGCGGCACCTACGACAAACAAGGTGGGGGCTTGCTTCATGATGTCCGGCATCAACTTTACCCAGTTGGCGTTGCGTCCGTAGATGAGGGTTTCTTCTTCCTCCGGGTTGTAGTCGCACTCGTTGTTCATGGATTCTTTCATGAGGGCAAGCACCTTGTCGAGGTCCTGAGCCAGATAGGCTTGGGCCATGCGGCGGGTGACATCGATATTATAATCCATATGAGTGACCGTACAATAGAGTAAGGTGGCCTGCCGCTTGAGGCTCTGCGCCTTGTAGAGCACGTCAATCTGCGACTCGACGCTTTCCAGCCCGCCTACTTTCTTGCCTGCTTGTTTGGCCTGTGTCTGAAACCAAGTGTCGAGCTGCTCCTGCGGATTATAGCCGGGCAGGGCTTTGGTGGACAGCACGACGGCCAACTGGGCATTGATGGCAGCCGGCTTTACTTTCTCGAACATGGCAAGGTCTACACCGATGTTTTCTTTGACCACGGCAGCGATGCTGTCATAGGCCGCCGGTGTGAAGAGGCTTTTCAGGGTTGTGTCGGACGGAAGCATCATGGCTTGTTGCATTTTCATCATCATTTCGGGCTTCATCATGTCCTCCATCAGTATTTCGCCATAGACTTGCGAGGTGGCTTCCAAGGCTTCCTTCATGCCGGCAATGCTGTCTTTGACGCTGAGCGGAGCTACATGGTGTGTGCCAAGCAGGTAAGAAGGATGTTCGAGCCCGTTGCCCGATATTTTCCACAGGAGTTGGGCGTTAGCACTGAGTGTAATGGCCAGCAAGGCCAGCAGTACGAATGTCTTTTTCATTGTAATCATAGTCGTTTCGTTGTTATGAGTGATACATTTTTGTTTTTTGGATGGGACAAAGATAAGGCAAGTTTTTCCCCTGTCAGGTTATCACTACGTTAAGATTAGGTTAACGTCTGCTTTTCGATGGCTCACAAAAAAAGGTTACCAATTCCCCTCCGGTAGGCGGACAGGGTCTTGGCAACCTCAGGCATACTTCAAGAAAGTGTTTGTTATTTGTACCAATCGGAATTGGATAATCCTCCGCTTTCGACCCAAGAACTGTAGCCGGGGTAAAGTTCGTCTATCCGTTTGCTTTCGTTGGCAGGATCAAGCATTCTGCTTAATTTCGTTTCATTGGCTCCGCTGAGGAAGAAGCCAAACGGATAGTTCCCGCCGCGTACATAGTAAAGTCCCTCTTCCGGTTTGCTGGCATCGTCTTCTTGGCAGAAATATGATTCATCCATTTTCGACGTCGGCTTATCGTTCACGATGTGCATCTCCCAACGTTTGTCTGTGTCATATTCACTGGGACGGAAAATGAAGGGGACAGCCTCAGACTCCGCATTAATAGGCGTATTGTATTCTACCGTCACCCGGTAAGTGGCGCCTAAGTTGCTTTTCACATTATCGGTCAGGATATATACATTATCTCCTTCGTAAGAGATGGAAGTGGCCTCCTCGTAATCAGTGCCATTGGTGCTTATCTCGAATGTTCGGCTTTTCACATTATCCTGGTCGGCTCCGTCCACACGGAATGCCACCCCATTAAGATTGCTTGCCACATTTTGGAAAGTTTGGAAAATGAACGATTCTTTGTAAATCTTATCATGATTATCGTTTAATCCGATGGTCTTTTGATAATCGGCACGAACCATGACATCGTTCAAGTCGAAGTCTCCTTTTGACGGCCACAAGTCTTCGAAAGCGTACATACCTCTTAGTGTAACGGTAGTAGTGGTATATTCATCCTCTACTACGGGTACATCGGTGATGGCATCTACGGGATTGGTTTTTGTAGTAATTACAATATCACTAAAATTATGATCACTCTCATAATCTTCAAAAGAGATCATTTTATATCCATTGTATTCGTAAACAGCCGTACGGGCTTCGTTCCATTTACTTCCGTTATTCCTTACGCTTAGTCCGCTTGAAGTGGCTGCACGATATTGATTGTTTCCTCTAAACCCTTCGATTCGATTACTCCATGCATTGTTGGCAAGGACAAAACCGATTCTGTAACCGGCAGGAAACTCCTTCTGCCCGGATGACTTATTTCCGTCCGGATAAAACATTAACTGGACAGCAGTGCCGCGCTCGATGCCAGCTGTAGGCTGAGCCTTTGAGGGATCATTTGTCCATTGTCCGTCTTGGGTGTTGGGAAACAACATGATGATATCCATATCGTCCAAGCTAGTTGGTTCTTCCCCTTCTTTATAATAATAGTATCCTAACGAGCAGTTCCAACAAGTGTTCTGTCCTAAAAAGGTTACGGCAATCTCTGCGTCCTTAGAAATATACAGGTCCTCCGAGCGGCGATATTCTGCGGGACAATCCTTATTGACGTTAATAACTTGGGCATGAGCTTCATACAAGTTGGCATTGTCTTCTACAGACAATTCTCCTCCTTCATATTCATATTCCACTTCTCCATTACGCTGTTTATTATAATCGCCCAACCAAGTCTTCCAACGCGTGTCTCTATATGCATCCGGGGTGCTCCAGAAGTCAGTCACCATATAGCTGTCATAATCTTTATTGGTAGCCGACACCAGTCTTGTTTCTGCCATCGCGTCATCCGAAGCTTGGATGACTCCATTGGATGCTTGTGCTTCTATCAGGGTCTGGGCATAAAAAGCAGGAGTATAGATATATACGGAGCCTTGGCTGAGGTAGGAAGGAAGCGATACAACACCGGAGAAAACACCCGTCTTGTCGGTATAAGCGGCATAGAGAGGAACGACATCCGTACGTTTGGTGTAACCATATTCGCCTTGAACGACGGGGTTTTCATCGTAGACTTCAAAGTAAACGGCAGCTTGTATACCCATGTTGAGGTAGCTCACTTGGAGTGAGGTGGAAGTGTTTACCGTAGAATAGTCGAAATCGTTGTAGCTTTTCTCCTCTTCTTCCTGAGGTCCTTTGTAGACATCGGTCTCCATACAACCGCATAATACCACTGAGGTACAAATTACTAAGATCTGAATTAGTCTTTCTATTTTCATGTTTTTGTGGAGTAATTTGTTCGTTTGTTTCTCGCGGCAAAGGTAGTGAATAATTTTCTTTTCCACAAAGTGACATGTAGAGTTTTATCAGACTTTTTGTCCGATTTTTGGTTATCGAGCAAAAAAGCCTTACTTTTGCATCGGACAAGCGAGGAAAGCTAAATGATGAATCAGATAAAATCCGTATGCGTATATAGTGCTTCGAGCACGAAAATCGATCCGCTTTATGTGGAGGAAGCCCGCGAATTGGGCCGGTTGTTGGGAAGCCATGGCATCCGTGTGGTGAACGGAGCCGGCAAGATGGGACTTATGGCTGCCGTGTCCGATGCGGCATTGGCTGCCGGAGGGCAGGTGACGGGTGTGATTCCCCGCTTTATGGTGGAGCAGGACTGGCATCACCGGGGACTGACGGAACTGATTGAAGTGGAAACGATGCACGAACGGAAGAAACTAATGGCCGACTTGAGCGAAGCAGTGATTGCCTTGCCCGGAGGATGCGGCACGCTGGAGGAACTGCTTGAGGTGATTACATGGAAGCAACTAGGACTTTATCTGCATCCCATCATCCTCTTGAATACAAAAGGATATTATGACCCGTTGTTGGAACTGTTCCATCGGGCAATAGAGGAGCACTTCATGGGCGAGCGCCATCGGGAACTGTGGAGCGTGGCCCGTACGCCTGCAGAAGCAGTCGAGCTGTTGCATACGGCTCCGGTGTGGGATGGTTCAGTCCGTAAGTTTGCCGAGATATGATAGAAAGTGCATGGTTGACTTCGGTGGTGAGCGGTGTAGAAGGCATTCCTCTCCCCTATTTGCCCGGACGGGACGATGTGGTCAGCTTGATACTGCTGGGGTGTTTTCTTGCGTCGGCCTATGTCTTGTCCTACAGCTATAAATTCCTACTTCAGTTGGGCAACGACTTTCTGCTTCATCGCGAGCGAGCCAGCATCTTTGCGACTTCCACCGGTTCGGACATGCGCTATCTGGTGAGTCTTGTAATGCAGACCTGTGTATTGTCAGGACTTTATATATTTCTTTGTTTCAGCGATTTAAATCCGAATCTGGTCAGCCAGGCGGGTTCGCTTCGCCTGGTGGGCATTTGTGTGGGGGGCTGTATGATCTATCTGTGCCTAAAGTGGCTGGTATACTCCCTGTTGGGTTGGATTTTTTTTGACAGAGACATTCGTTCTTTTTGGATGAATTCTTATTCAACTTTACTTTATTATTTCGGCCTCTTCCTTTTTCCGGCATTACTTTTGGTTGTATACCTCGATTTGAGCTTGCAAAATACTGTTATAATCGGGCTATTTTTGTTCGGTTTGGTTAAAATGCTGATACTTTATAAGTGGATAAAACTTTTTTGTGACAATTTTTTCGGTGGTTTGCTTTTGATTTTGTACTTTTGTGCCCTTGAAATCATTCCTTGTCTCCTATTATACAAGGGAATGACACAGCTAAATGATTATTGGATAATAAAATTTTAGGACGTGAAAATTAAAAAAGTGCTAGTATCGCAGCCGAAACCGGCTTCAGAGAAATCTCCATATTACGATATAGCAGAAAAGTACGGCGTAAAAATCGATTTTCGCCCATTTATTAAAGTGGAGAGTGTGTCAGCAAAAGAGTTCAGACAACAAAAGATTTCCATATTGGATCATACGGCTGTTGTCTTTACTTCTCGTCATGCCATCGACCATTTTTTTCATTTATGCACCGAGTTGCGTGTCACCATTCCCGAAACCATGAAATACTTCTGCGTCACGGAGTCCATCGCTTTGTACATCCAGAAGTATGTCCAGTATCGCAAGCGCAAGATCTTTTTCGGTCAGACGGGCAAGTTCGACGACCTGATGCCTGCCATCCTGAAACATAAGACCGAGAAATATCTGGTGCCCATGTCGGACGTACATAACGATGACATCAAGAATCTGCTGGACAAGCACAAGATTCAGCACCATGAGGCTGTGATGTATCGTACGGTAAGTAATGACTTCCAGCCGGACGAATCGTTTGACTATGACATGTTAGTGTTCTTCAGTCCTGCCGGAGTATCTTCTTTGCAAAAGAACTTCCCTAACTTCGAGCAGAAGGATATTAAGATAGGTACGTTTGGCTCGACTACGGCGCAAGCTGTGCGCGATGCCGGTCTTCGTCTTGATTTGGAGGCACCGACCGTACAAGCCCCTTCCATGACAGCTGCACTCGACCTGTTTATTAAGGAGAATAACAAAGAATAGTGAAAAACTTACGCAAGCCCGAGAGGCTGGATAAGAAAAAAATAATAGAGAAGATGTTCGCGGGAGGTTCGCGTTCCTTCTCTATTTTTCCTTTACGGGTGGTTTGGTTACCGGTAGAGGAGTTGGGAGCACAGGTTTCCATCCTGGCCAGTGTGTCGAAGCGCCGCTTCAAGCGGGCGGTGAAGCGCAATCGGGTGAAGAGACAGATTCGAGAAGCTTACCGTTTGAACAAGCAGGCTTTGCTTGACGTGCTGGAGATCCATAAATGTAGGCTTGCCATCGCTTTCATTTACTTGTCCGACGAATTGGTAGAATCATCGGTCATAGAAGAAAAAATGAAGCTTGCATTGACACGTATTGCCGAGAAAGTGTCGGCCCAACCTACCGAACCCACTGAATCATGAAGAAGCTGCTGACATACGTGTTGTTGCTTCCAATTTACTTTTATCAGCGTTGCATTTCTCCCATGACAGGTCCTTCGTGCCGATTTGTGCCTACCTGTTCGCAATATGCCGTCGAGGCGCTAAAGAAGTATGGCCCCTTCAAGGGACTTTATTTAACTTTCAGGCGCCTTTTACGATGTCATCCATGGGGAGGTTCGGGATATGACCCGGTGCCGTGATTCATACTTTCTTTTTCTTTATAATGTTTCCCGTTGATATTCATACCCACAGACTTCCGGTAATACCGGGACGTGCCATCTTGAATTGCACGCCGGGATGTTTCTCTCCCGAAACTGGTGGTTGGTATTCAGTGGGCATCCATCCTTGGCATTTAAACGAATGTCCGTGGGAAGACATAGCTTATCGGAAAACGTTTGAAACAACACTCTGCCACCCACAGGTATTGGCCGTAGGAGAGGCAGGATTGGATAAACTAATCGATGTCGCCCTTTCCCGTCAGATAGAAGTTTTCCGCTATCAAGCCAGGCAGGCCGAGCAATGGAAAAAACCGCTTATCATCCATCTGGTGAAAGCCACTGATGAACTGTTGGCTTTACGGAAAACCTTGAAACCTGCAATGCCCTGGATTATTCATGGCTTTCGGGGAAAGGCGGAATTGGCTCAAGTATATGTACGGCAAGGATTCTATATATCATTCGGCATGAAATATCAGGCAGAGGCTCTTCGGCAAGTGCCGGCCGACCGGCTTTTTCTGGAAACGGATGAAAGTGAGCAACCCATTGACGAACTGTATGAACAGGCGGCTCGTTGGCGGGGCGTGTCACTATGTACACTTCGTGAAGCCGTAACGCGCAATGTCGGCATCGTCTTTTTTAGTCGCTAAGTTTTGTTTCTTCAAAGAAAGGTCGTACTTTTGCGGTCAAGTAACACTTAAATCATTAAACAATCAATCATTCGATGAATTTTGTAGAAGAATTAAGATGGCGTGGCATGCTCCACGATATGATGCCGGGTACGGAAGAACTGCTGGCTAAGGAACAAGTGACTGCTTATATCGGCTTTGACCCTACGGCCGACTCGTTGCACATCGGACATTTGTGCAGTGTGATGATTTTGCGTCATTTCCAACGCTGTGGCCATAAACCGTTGGCACTTATCGGAGGTGCTACGGGCATGATTGGTGACCCTTCGGGCAAGTCGGCCGAACGCAACTTACTGACCGAGGAAACCTTGCGCCACAACATGGAAGGCATGAAAAAACAGTTGAGCAAATTCCTGGACTTTGATTCGGATGCTCCTAACCATGCCGAGTTGGTGAATAACTACGACTGGATGAAGGATTATAGCTTTCTGGATTTCGCCCGTGAAGTGGGTAAGCACATTACCGTAAACTACATGATGGCAAAAGACAGCGTCAAAAAACGTCTGAACGGAGAAGCACGCGACGGACTTTCGTTCACCGAGTTCACCTATCAGTTGTTGCAGGGTTATGACTTCCTTCATCTATATGAAACTAAAGGATGCAAACTCCAGATGGGCGGAAGCGACCAGTGGGGCAACATTACCACAGGTGCCGAACTTATCCGCCGCACCAACGGAGGAGAAGTGTATGCACTGACCTGTCCGCTGATTACGAAAGCCGATGGAGGCAAGTTCGGAAAGACTGAAAGCGGAAACATCTGGCTCGATCCGCGTTATACTTCGCCTTATAAATTCTATCAGTTCTGGCTCAATGTAAGCGATGAAGATGCCAAACGTTACATCAAGATATTTACTTCGTTGAGCAAAGAAGAAGTGGAAGCCCTGACCGCCGAACACGAAGCGGCTCCGCACCTGCGTGCCCTCCAAAAACGATTGGCCAAGGAAGTAACCGTCATGGTTCACTCCGAAGACGATTATAATGCAGCCGTAGAGGCTTCGAACATCCTTTTCGGTGGCGGTACGTCTGAAGCATTGAAGAAGCTGGATGAAGCCACCTTGCTCTCCGTGTTCGAAGGAGTACCCCAGTTCGAAGTATCGCGCGATGCTTTGGCTGGTGGAGTAAAGGCGGTAGATTTGCTGGTGGAAAATGCCGCCGTATTCACTTCCAAAGGCGAAATGAGAAAATTGGTACAGGGAGGCGGCGTTTCCTTGAATAAAGAGAAACTGACAGCTTTCGACCGAGTTATTACTCCTTCCGACTTGCTGGATGACAAATACCTGTTGGTTCAGCGAGGCAAGAAGAACTATTACCTGATTATCGCGAAATAAATACTACGCATATCGGATAGGAGACATCTCATTACTTGAATGAGTGTATTGACTTGACGGGACGGTGTGTCAGAATGGAGAATAACATTTCATTTTGACACACCGTCTCTCGTTTACTTCTACTGGATTTGAGTCACTTCGTCGACAGAAAGGCCAGTGGCCTGCGCTATCATTTCTATCGAAAGCCCCATGGATTTCAAGTTGAGAGCAATAGCCAAGGCTTTCTCTTTTTGCCCTTCCTTTCTTCCCTCGGCACGACCCTCGGCAAGTCCTTCTTCTTTGGCTGTGGATAACACATCATTCTGAATCATGATGGCATTGATATGCTCGTCATACGCATGACGTTCCTCGGGAGACATGTCATAATAACGCAACTTCTCACGCGCTTCCAACAGCCCGGGAGCGGTGGTGTCCGGATCGATAGTACCCGTCTTGAGGTATTGGATCCATTCTTCCAAAGGCGTCTTGGCTACCTGATTGAATTCATTGACCCGTATCAGGTAATATTCGGGAAATACCTCTCCGGGCAACTTCTGCACAATGGCTCCTTCTTCCTTGGCCGTAATCAGCAGCTCATCGTTCGTATGGACACCGATGAAACGGTTCTGCCCATGATATAAGTAGTCATTGCCTTTACCCAAATCGAAGTAGAGGATGCTGATGGAATAAACCTTTTTCACTTGTTGGTAGGTTTCGCCCAAGAAGATGTGCTCGGTGATGGCCTTGGCCGTGTCGTATAAAATACGTTCCAGGTAGTATAGCTCACGGGTATTCTGCACTTCCACGATGATGATTTCCCCTTTGCTGTTTTTGGCCTTGATGTCTACCCGGTTGAACTTGTCGTCCTCCCGCTGCTGGTTTCCTTCGCTTTCCAATATCTCTATGATTTTCGTCTGGTCATTAAACAGTACGGTCAAGAGACCTTCCAGCACGCTGAAGTTGGCCTTGTCACGCAATAGGCGTTTGATGGCCCAGTCAAAACGAATGTAAACGTTGTTGTTCATTTTGATATCTTATTTACGGATTCAGAATGTATGCAAAATAAACATTTTATTTCGAGAATGGCAAACATTAGGCAGGCTATTTAGGTACGCAAGCAACGGCAACCTCTTTCCTTTCAAAAAGTCACAAATCAGTCCATTTTTACTAACACTGCTATTTTTTCATTCCTGAAAAATAGACGTTAAAGACTGCAAAAAACAGGCTCCCGATGCGTCACATACGATGTTTTCAGTCAAAACATTGCTTCTTCCGGGGCAAAACATTGCTTCTTCCATGGGTAAATAAGCAACCTTCCACGGGTAATTAAGCAACTATCCATGGGTAGTTAAGCGGTTTTTGAGGGTAAATTTGTCAAGATTCAGAAAGAAATGCGAGGATTTCGGGCTTCTACAGGCCGTTTTTCGCTCTATTTCGCGTGTTTTCAAATGTTAAATTTCGGCTTATTCCATTGGTAATGAGGAATAAATGGCGCTTTTTCTTCGCTTGAAATCTACCGGGACGTACTTCGGTCGGAAATACGCGATTCTCAGCGACCAGGAAAGTCAATGTGTCAGAATGACAGAGGGACGAGGCAACAAACATTGAATAGAAATATCGAGTATACAGTCGGGAAGAACGCAGTCTGTGTTGTCTGCGTTCCCCTGACCGATATTGTATTCCTCATTTATTGGTCGATTTCTTTCAACAGTTCTTCTACGGCTGTTTTCAGTTGAGTATCTTCTCCTTTGACAATGGTTTCGGGAGCATTCAGCACGAAGATATCCGGTTCCAGTTGGGAATTCTCCAGATAACTTCCATCAGCTAAACGATAACCGACAATGGGGATACCGAACACCAAACTCCTGTCTTGCAACGTCTCCCACGATACACTGGTCATGGTACCCGGAACAGGAGCACCTACTAATTTGCCCAAATTGCGGTGCCGGTATACCCAAGGCGTGCCGTGAGCATTGGAGTAGTTAGCTTCGCATTGCAACATGATGCTGGGTTTATTCCACCGCCGACTGGGCATATCGCAGGCTTCGCGTCCACGCACTACTTGGGTGAAATATTTCTGCCCGCTGAACAATACTTCAATGTCTTCGTGCAAACGTCCTCCACCGTTAAAACGGGTATCGATAACAATGCCTTCACATCGGTTGTACTTACCCAAGATGTCTGAATAGATATCGCGAAAGCTTCCATCGTCCATGGATTCAATGTGTACATAACCCAATCTTCCGTTCGACCAACGAGTTACGTCGGCTGCACGTTGTTTCACCCAACGGCGATAGAGCAAATCGCTGAATGCTCCAGGAGAGATAGGTTTCACCACTTCGTCCCAACGTTGTCCTGTAGAAGGGCTATAAAAAGATACTAATGTTTTTCGTCCTTCTTTTCCGTTCAGCAACTGACTGATATCAGTCTGTGCATCCAGTATCTGCCCATCTATTTTTTCGATGCGGTCTCCTGCCTTTACTTTCGACCGTGCCGTGTCAAAGGGACCTTTCTCTACTACTTCGTCTATCAGCAGTCCGTCGCCCGAGTCTGTCCAACTGTACAATAAACCCAGATTGGCTGTAGTTTCGGTAGGAACCGGTGCATAATAGCGTCCTCCGGTGTGCGACACGTTCAGTTCGCCTAACCATTCGCTCAACAATTCGGCAAAGTCGTAATTGTTGTTGATGTGGGGGAGGAACTTGCGGTAGGCTTCTGTCATTTTCTCCCAATCCACTCCATGCATACTTTCAGTGTAGAAACGCTTTTTCTCCTGTTTGTACACGTGTTCGAACAGGTAAGCACGTTCGTCGGCCAAATTCATTTTCATTTCCGCCCGGTAGGTAATAGGCTCCAGTTTGTCACTCTTGATGTCCAACTTTTGCATGCTTTGTCCGCTCAAGATGAAAAGATGGTCGCCTTTCATATCCATAACAAGCGAAGCCCATCCGGCATCCATCTTTTTTAGCAGACTGGTTTCGTGCTTACGTAAGTCCATTTTCCAGAGGTCAAATCCTTGTTCGAAGGCCGAGAGGTAGTAGAGACTTTCCCCGTCATTCGAGAGGATGGCTTCACCCAAGTTGGAGGAATTAGGCGTAAGGCGGACAATACGGTCTTCGATATTATCCAGTTCCACCCCGATATCTTTCACTTCCTTCTCTTCTTCCTTTTCATCTTCTTTCAAGAGTTCATAGTCCTCCTTACTGAGGCGGAACTTATCGTAAGCATCCTGATTGAGGAACACCAACATGACATCCTCAAGTGAACCCCACGAAGCATGGTTGCGCATACCGTAGCGTTCGCTTTTGAAAAGGATGGCATTACCATCCATCGACCAACGGGGAGACGAACTGAAGTAACCACTTTGAGTCAGGTTAACGATGGCTCCTTGTCCGTCAGCATTCACCAAGCCTATATCAGTATAAGGGTCGTGTCCGTTGCCGATAAAAGTAAGGGCAAACCATTTTCCGTCGGGCGACCATTGGTAACTGAAACCTCCTGCTGTGCTATACCACGTAGAACCATCTGTAATTTGTCTGACTTTTTTTGTCTGTAGATTGACTACCATCAGTTTACGCCGGTCTTCAATGAAAGCCAACTCTTTCCCATCCGGCGAAAAACGGGGCAAAGTGCGTTCTACCTTGGTGGAAGGGAGCAGTATTTCTTCCTCAATTAGGGTCGCATTAGGAAAGTTCGGCTCTTCTTTACGAACTATCTTCGCCAAATAAAGTTGCCAATTACCGTTCCGTTCGCTGGCATAGGCCAAAGTGCGATTATCAGGGGCAAAGCATACATCGTCCTCTGCCGCTACGGTGTGGGTAATCTGCTTGGTCGTAGCATAATCCGAGGATGTGACAAAGACTTCGCCACGGAGAGTGAAGGCCACCTGCTCGCCGTCATTCGATACCACGGCTGAAGTAGCACCACTACTGAACTTCAAATGCTGAATGTCTTCCTCTTCGTCCGTAGTAAGGCTGATAGCCACTTTATTGGGTCTTCCATTGAGAGTCTGCGTATAAATTTCTCCATCATAAGTATAGCATAAAACGCCCTGTGCCTGCGAAAGGAATCGGACGGGGTGAGTCCGAAAGGAGGTGACAGCTTGTACATTTTGCGGATGGTTCAGTTCCATACACCACACGTTAAAACTCCCTTGGTTTCGCTCACTCAAAAAGTAGACTTCTTCTCCATTATCCGTAGGGATAGGATTACGGTCTTCACCACCATGTTGTGTCAAGTTAGTGTGACTACCCGTAGTCGGATCATACAGCCAAATATCGCGTGTGATGGATGAAGTGTGATGTTTACGCCATTCGTCTTCGAAACCTTTCCGGTCTTGATAGAGGAAGGCACCATTTCTGCCGGGTACGAAGGCAACCATTTCTGCCGGAGTGGCCAATATTTGTTCTGTTCGTCCGCCTTCAGTAGGCACAGCATAAAGTTAGGTCATGGCATTGGTAGGGAAAAGAGCACTCGAAGCAGGATCTTGCAAGGCAGCATTAAAATAAACTTTCTTTCCATCGGGCGAGAAAGTGGTAGGTACTTCAGAGGTTGAATGAAAAGTCAGCCGACGGGCATTTCCTCCTTGAGCTGACATGATAAACACATCCATGCTTCCATTACGGTCGCTGGCAAATGCAATTTCCTTCCCATCGGGCGACCATACGGGGGATGATTCGTAAGAAGGCTGTGAAGTCAGCCGCAAAGCTTCTCCTCCCTGTACATTCACTTTATAAATATCTCCCTTATAACAAAACGCAATTTCTTTTCCATTGGGTGAGATACGTACATCGCGCATCCACAATGGATTTCCTGCCCAAGCCACTACATTGACTAAGCCTACAAACAAATAGCAAAGAACTTTTCTCATAGAAAATTGTGGGTTATTGATTGTTTCTTGAAACAAAGATAGAAAAATGAAGATAATATTAGAAAAAAATGGGCGAATATTTGGAGACTATTTCAAAAATATCTATCTTTGCCCCGCTTTTTAACAGAAAGCACCTGAAGTTTGGACTATGGTGTAATGGTAGCACAACAGGTTTTGGTTCTGTTTGTCCAGGTTCGAATCCTGGTAGTCCAACAGTAAAACGATCTTGAAAGTACGAATCTTTCAAGATCCGTTTTTTTAATATTAGTATGCTTTCTCCACCAACTAAGAAATTATCATTATATTTGTGCAACGAACATAACCTCAAAAACCAAAAGGATATGAACAAGCAAAGCAAAACATTCTTGTATGAACAGGAAATGAAATGGGCCCCGGCAGGAAAAGGAGCCGTTCGCCAAATCGTAGGATATAACGAACAAATCATGATGGTCAAAGTAAAATTTGAAAAAGGAGCTATAGGCTCTCCACATCGACATCTGCATACACAAGTGACTTATGTAGCCAGTGGTACTTTCGAATTTACCATCGGTGATGAGAAGAAGATCGTCAAAACAGGCGACTCGCTTTACATGGCACCAGACGTAGAGCATGGTTGTGTATGTCTCGAAGCCGGATTGCTCATCGATTGTTTCAGTCCTTATCGGGAAGATTTCCTAAAACTTTAACCGGACTTGTAATTGCAAATCGGTCTTTTTGTTACCTCGTATCAAGTCATTGCCCGAACTGATTTCGTCTCTATCTTGATAGATGGTTTGACCGAATTTAGCCAAAAGCATCAACCAATCTCGAAAATCATAACGCAAATGTGCTGAAAACCGAAAGCCCCGACCGTTGAAAGAAGGTGTATAAAAAGTGTAAAGCAAACCTTTCTCGTAGGCATACACACGCGAATCATAATCATCGGTGTGGAAATAAGTACCCTGCACCGTGGCCGAAAAAGGTGCATTGGGCCATTGCACACCACACATCTGAGTTATCAGCCAACCTTGACTGGCATACGAATGGGCAGGTTGGCTGAAATGATTGTAGTCAAACGTAGTGCGTAAAGTCCAACTTCCTTGTTGATAGTTCAACCGATAACGCACTTTATGATGATGGATAGGCAAAGTCAACTCACCGCCAGTACCTGTCACATCCCTCTCCTTCCGTTTATAGCGATAGTTGGCATACATCGACCAATAATCATTAGGCATAAAAGTAACCTGAAACATACCGTCTATGCCTTGTGAAGGTTTGCTGATACGATATCTCCACCAAGGAAACGAAAAGAAATCCACCGAACCGAAGAATTTCCAACGTGCGAATGGCGTCACTTCGGTCGCTACATACCACCCGTTTTCATTTTGTGGCGTACTCCCCTCCCCAAACGAATGGGCAAAGAAAGCCCAATAATCATACGAATAGAAACGATGAATAAGCATCAGTTTGTAGTCGGGACTGAACTGATAGCGCAACTGGTTAAGCAAGGCATAACCTTCCTTACCTTTGGCGGCCTCCCCTACCCACGCAAATTTGCCTAACCGATATTTATAGTCAATACTCACATTATAGAAACGGTTTCCACGCAAGTTGTAGCGGGCATACTCCCTGAGCAACGGCTCGTAAGGATGATTAAAGAAATAGTAGATGCCCGTTGCTCCCACCTTTAGCCGGTTATTGTCGAACGAAACATTTCCTCCTGCCACTTGCATGACCAAAGCATGACGTTTATCCACTTCACTCTCAGTCCGGTGCAAGCCTGTCTTGTAGATAGAAGTAATTTCCCCATCCTTCACCACCCCATCCAAATTACGGTGAGAATAGAAAGCCGACACTTGCCATCGGGTGGCTGGTTGCACCGTGACCCCTACCCCACGAAAATAATTATATTCGTCCGAAGAGCTATGCTTCCGAAAACCTTCCGCCCGATAGGAAGCGGTAGAGAGAGAAAAGGTTTTGCCCAAGCCGAAGCTATTACCCAGTACCAAACCTTGCCCGAAACTGGCCTTATAATTTCCCAAAGCCAAAGTCTGTACCCTACCCCACCCTTTCAACAACAGATAGTAAGCATAATGGTCATATCCCTTCCGGTTGTGCAGTGCGAAAAAAGGTTCACCGGCATCCTTTTCGCCTGTGACACCTGCCTGAATACGCTCGCCATAACGAAACTGATAACGTAAGGAATGGTAAAGCGAAGGCCCTAGATAGTCTTTCTCATAACCCTTGCGAGCATAGAAAGGTACATCAAAACGAGTCAGCATTTCATGCTTGCCATATTTCCATAGCCTCCTCCAAGAAAAGGCTTGGTCACGCTTTGGCGAAGGCCTTGCCTCAACGAAAGGAAGTAAACGTTCGATGGTTTGCTTGTCCATCTCTTCCACCAACTGCAACTCGTATACGGTCTGCATATCGCCATGTATATAAATATAGGCCAACAGATTTTCTATCTGCAAATCCGATAGAAAAGGAAACATTTCCAACTGCTCGCGGGTGGCAGTATTCAAATTGAGCTTCTCGTGCAGCCGATAAGAAAGCTCCTCCAATTCATCTTCCCAATCGGCCGTTTCGGTTTCTGTGGCCAATTGTTCCAAATTTTCTTCCCACAACCACCCATAGGCATTCTGGGCTTTCAGCATGGAAGTCACGCACAATGCGCTTATCAAAATGCCTATTTTCACCTTTATCATCCGAATTATCGTATATTTATTTTTGTTTACCAGGCCGCTAAGTTACCTTAAATAAGTTAACGACACAAGGAAAAGCCCCAGATAGCTAAGACTTTTTTCACAGAATGATGTACTTTTGCGGCATGAAAGTAAGGTATAATCGGATTATAATTATCACTTTGTTGTGTTTGAGTGTCTGTGTCGCACACGCGCAGCAAAAGCGTACATCTACTGATCCTAACCGTAAAGTGTACCTCACTCCCATGTGTATTTATGAAGGCGACACCATCCCCTACGTCAGACTACGAACGGTTTACATCTTCAAACCGCTGAAGTTTAAGAATAAACGCCAACAGAGACAGTATAACAAACTGGTTCGCGATGTCAAGAAAGTGCTTCCGCTGGCCAACGAAGTGAACCGCATCGTCATCGAGACTTACGAATACTTGCAAACTCTTCCTCCCGACGAAAGGCAGAAACACTTGAAGCGAGTGGAAAAAGGACTGAAAGAACAATATATGCCTCGGATGAAGAAACTCACTTTTTCACAAGGCAAGCTGTTAATAAAGTTGGTGGACAGGCAAAGCAATTCTACGGGCTATGAACTGGTGAAAGCTTTCCTGGGTCCTTTCCGTGCTGGCTTTTATCAGACTTTTGCTGCTCTTTTCGGTGCCAGCCTGAAGAAGGAATACGATCCCGAAGGCGACGACGCCTTAACCGAACGGGTCATTCTCCTGGTGCAAAGCGGTCAATTGTAATTAGAATATCACTTCAGCTTCTTGAACAAATCCCAAATGACAATGCCCGCCGTGACCGATACATTCAAAGAGTGTTTAGTGCCATACTGGGGAATCTCAATGCAACCATCACTGTGCTCAATCACCTCCTGCTGAACCCCCTTCACTTCATTGCCCAACACCACCGCATAACGTTTATTCTTCTCTAATGTCAAGTCGTCCAGCATGATACTGTTCTCCGCCTGCTCTACCGAGAAAACCACATATCCCTCTTTCCTTAAGTTATTAACAACTTCTACTGCGTTATTCACATACTTCCAATCTACGGTGAATTCAGCTCCCAAAGCCGTCTTGTGCATCTCGGGATGGGGTGGAGTAGCCGTAATGCCACACAAGTAAATACACTCAATGCGAAAAGCATCGGACGTGCGAAATACCGAACCTATGTTATGCAGGCTACGGATATTGTCAAGTACCACAACCAGAGGAAGTTTCTCCGCCTGCTTGAACTCTTCCGCACTGATGCGGTTCAACTCGGTAATCTTCAATTTACGATGTTTCATGGGGCAAAGATACGCCTTTCCGTTCACATAGCAGTGAATAAGCGTTGAAAACCTGTCAAAACTATCGGAAAAGAAAATGAAAACAAAAACTTGCCTATTTGGAAAAAACCGTTAAGTAAGCTACGTTATGAAGAATGCAAAAAAGTAAGCCACGAATTTCAAAGCCATCTTAAACATATTTTTCAGCCTTCCAAACAAGATTTATCACACCAAAGTTATTAACTTTGCAGCTTATCAACCGATTGTGAATGAAAAACAAGAAGGTACTTACAATCAAGAGTTAAACAGAGAAAAAGCCGTTTATAAAAGGACAAATAAAAACAAGCTGTACACTCATAACTTACTATGCAAATAAAACGCTTGTTTTTTGTCCACCATATCAACAGCCTATTATCAGCACCATAGGGATTTTTAAAAAAGAAAGAGAAATAAATAATTTAATTATGAATGAACTTGTAGAAGCCATCAGGCAATTGAAAAAAGAGAAGAATGCACTTATCATGGGGCATTACTACCAGAAAGGGGAGATTCAAGACATCGCCGACTACGTGGGCGATAGTTTGGCATTGGCCCAACAAGCCGCCAAGACGGAAGCCGACATTATTGTGATGTGTGGCGTACACTTTATGGGTGAAACGGCCAAGGTGCTTTGTCCCGAAAAGAAAGTACTGGTGCCCGACATGGCTGCCGGCTGTTCCTTGGCCGATAGTTGTCCGGCCGATGAGTTTACCCGGTTTGTCAAGGAGCATCCGGGCTATACGGTGATTTCTTATGTCAATACTACAGCTGCCGTCAAGGCCGTGACCGATGTAGTAGTGACTTCTACCAATGCCCGCCAGATTGTGGAAAGCTTTCCTAAGGAGGAAAAAATCATCTTCGGTCCCGACCGGAATCTGGGGAACTACATCAATGCCGTCACCGGACGAAACATGTTGTTGTGGGACGGGGCTTGCCATGTACACGAGAAATTCTCAGTGGAAAAGATCGTAGAACTTAAAGCACAGCACCCTGAAGCAGTGGTATTGGCACATCCTGAGTGTAAGAGTGCCGTGTTGAAGCTGGCCGATGTGGTAGGCTCTACCGCTGCTTTGCTGAAGTATGCCGTGGCTCATCCCGACAAGACTTATATCGTAGCTACGGAAGTCGGTATTCTGCACGAGATGCGCAAAAAGTGTCCGCACACGGTTTTCCTTCCGGCCCCTTCGTCGGACAGTACGTGTGCCTGCAACGAATGTAACTTCATGCGGATGAATACACTGGAGAAACTGTATGATTGCTTGAAGAACGAAACCCCTGAAATCACCGTAGATCCTGTCATAGCTGAGAAAGCTGTAAAGCCTATCCAACGGATGCTGGAGATTTCGACCCAATTAGGATTATAAGTTATAAAAAATAGGATATAGCTGTGTCCGAATGAATTTCAAATATCATTCGGACACAGTTTTTTGTTTAAATCAAGAAACCGCTATTGTCAAATCTATATTACTCTTCTTTTCTTGGAAGAAAGAGGAAAATATGTGGCTGTAAGGGTTGGAAATGTGCTTGTACATTGAATTGTATATAGAAAATTTGTTGTTTTAATGTGTAGATTTTGTTATTTTTGTCCCTCTCAAATAAGTAAAAAAGGAATCTAATAACATAAAACAAAACAAACAATGAAAAAAATTCTATTAGGCACAGCCGTATTGGGAGGTTTGTTCATGGCATCGTGTACCGAGGACATATACGACGAGAATAGGGTAAAGGAGGACTATACGCAAAACTTTATCGAACAATTCGGTCCCATTAATGAGAATCAGGATTGGAACATGGCCGCACAGAAGTCCGTCACCGTCAATCCGGGCGAAGCTTCCGAAGTCCAAATCTATGCGAAGAGTGGTGATGTTTATAAGTTGGTTGGTTATTATCAGAATGTATCCGGTACGCAGACGCTTACTTTCGATGCCGCCAAAGGAGTCGATGACTTTGTGGTAACTGCCGGTGGACAAGGTAAGTTGGTGAAGAATGGAGAGAGCGTGAGTTTTGCGGATGCAGGGACAAGGAGTTATGAGAATTGGGATAGGAATGATGCTTTTACAGTAAATGATGAATATACCAATTTTCCTTGGAATGATGTGATGGCCTATGCAGAAAGATTGCCGAATGATGAGCATAATGTAGGAGGAGTGGATGGTCCCAGTACCGATTTCAATATGATTATGGGAAATGAGAAAATTACGGTATATCCTGTATATTGGAATGCCAGCTTTGACCATACATTGGGTATTTATTGGTATAATAATCGTGGTAGGATACAAACACAAGATATTTATACGGACAAAGAAGGGGATGATGTACAGGTGTATGTAAAGCGCACAGAAGATACTCATAGGAATCCAGATACTTATGAAGGATGGGAGGACGTAACATGGGATACGTTTGAATCACCTGCGGATGTTACTACAGGTTATGGTTGGAATAGAATTACTTATAAAGGCGAAATTGTTACTTCTTATGGTATTAATTCCCGTGGATTTACCATTGACTTACCTTATGGTACGAGATATGGATTTTATATAAAGGTTGATGACGATAGTTGGTATGGTAATACTTATTATACAGATCCGTCTGTGAATAGAGACAATGATGGTAAGGGAGTTATGGCTGCTTATTTTAAACAAAAAATGGAGGATGGTACTACCCGTACTTTTGTGGGTTTTGAAGACCAATATAATAATAGCGGTGATAAAAAAGACTTGAACGACTTGATGCTGATGATAGACCCGTCTCCAATCGTTATTGATAATGATGTACAAGAATGGATTATAGCTGCCGAGGACTTGGGTGCTACGGATGATTATGACTTTAACGATGTGGTCTTTTCTGTGGAACATGCGTCTGGAAGAGACTATGCAACCATTACTCCACTTGCCGCAGGAGGTTCGAAAGCAACTTATCTATATCGTGACGGAACGCAAATAGGTGGAGGTGAATTCCATACTTTGTTAGGGGGTAGTGTAAATGAAAACGGTTCTTATGCGTTTGTCAATACGGAATCGGCCGGTCCTAAGGGCAGTCCGATAACTATCGATGTACCTGTTGATTTCTCGTTAGCTTATGGTGACGATACCAATATGGGTAATTTCAGTCTGCAGGTCGATGGTGTTGATACGTCTATTGAAGCACCCGGAAAAGGTGCTGCTCCGCAAATGATTTGTGTACCTGCCGGATGGAAATGGCCTGTGGAGCGTACCAATATTTCCGTCGCTTATCCGGATTTCGGCAGTTGGGGTGCAAACTATCAGAACAGTGAGTGGTATAGAACTCCGGTCGATGGCAAAGTCTTAGGAAACAGCAATTGAATATTTATTGGTTAGTAAGGAGAACGCGGGTAAGTACATGATTCAATGTATTTATTCGCGTCTCTTTTTTCTTTAAATGTACGAGTCAGTCACTTTAAATGTGCCGTATTGTTTCATTAAATGTAATGCCTGGAAACAAAGCATGTTTTCTGTTCGAACATACTTTGTTTTCAGGCAAAAGATACGATGTTTTTTTACTTTAAATGGACTTCAAGAACTTGCAGAGCTTTTGTGCGGCTTTTGCCCGGTGGCTGATTTTGTTTTTCTCTTCATCGCCCATTTCGGCAAAAGTCTGGGTGTAGCCTTCGGGCACAAAGATGGGGTCATATCCGAATCCGGATGTACCTTTGCGTGCCTTGACGATTTCTCCCTTCACAATCCCTTCGAACAAGTGCTCCTTGCCGTCGATGATAATGGCAAAAATCGTGTGGAATTGTGCTTTACGGTTTTCTACGCCTTCCAGCTCATGCAGCAGTTTCTTCATATTGGCTTCCGAGTTGTGTGCGTCGCCTGCATAGCGGGCCGAATAAACTCCCGGAGCGCCGTTCAACGCTTCTACTTCGAGTCCGGTATCGTCGGCAAAACAGTTCAGATGGTAGTGTTCGTAGATGTACCTTGCCTTTAGTAGGGCGTTTCCTGCCAGTGTGTCGGCCGTCTCGGGAATTTCTTCGTGACAATTGATGTCCTTTAAGCTGAGAAGTTCAATTTTGTCTCCTAAAATGTCTTTGACTTCTGCGAGCTTATGAGCATTGTTGGTGGCAAAAACAAATTTCTTCATGATATCCGTTTATTTGATTACTTAACTTTCAGTTTATCGAAACCTTCTCCATACACACCAATCACTGAGCTTTGCGAGATGAATGCATGGGGGTCAATGTCTTTCACCAGGCGGAATATGTCGATGGCTTGCCGTTTGTAGGCCAATACCACCAGTACTTTCACGTGGTTCTGACTGTACCAGCCCACACCGTCGAGTACGGTGACGCCTCGATGGGTTTCGCGTGTGATGCGGTCGGCAATCTTGTCATATTCCTTGGAGAAGATCAGGAATTGTACGGATTGTCTGGCTCCGTTGACGATGTAGTCTATTACGTATCCCATGACAAAGAGGGTGACAAAACCGAAAATCACTCTGCGCCAGTCGTGGAACACAACGTAGCAGGAGCTGATAATGAGGCAGTCGCACAGCATTACCATACGTCCCAGTGCTACGTCCTTGTATTTATGGATGATGGCGGCAATGATGTCCGTTCCTCCCGTACTTCCGTTGCAGGTAAACGTCACGCCCAGCCCGATGCCACACATGATGGACCCGATTAGGCAAGCCATGGTATCCTGTCCCGGACCTAACAGTTGCGGGAAAGTGCCGTCCGGATTCTTCACCAGCCATTGGAAGAACTCCAACAGGGCCGTCAGCATGAAGATGGCATACGTCGTCTTGATGCTGAACTTGGGCCCCAGTATCTTGATGGCAAATGTCATCAGGATGGCATTGATGATGAAGTAGGACCACTGGATGGGAAATCCTGTCGCATAATAGATGATGGCGCCAATACCGGTGGTTCCTCCTGTCGTAATCTGATAGGGTAGCAGGAAAACCGCCCATGCCACGGAGTAACTGATGAGCCCGAGTGTGATGAAGACATAGTCTTTCAGCTCTCTCATCCATTGGGTTTTAGTTGTTGGAGTTAGTTGCATAGTTGGTTTTCTATGGGGGTTGATACTTATTTGATTACTATGTTGACAATCTTCTTCGGCACGACGATAACCTTTACCACTGATTTTCCTTCCATCCACTTGGCAGAGCGTTCGTCGGCCAATATGGCTTCTTGGATGGCTTCCGACGGTGTGTCTATCGGAAACTCTTGGTTGAAGCGGGCTTTCCCATTGAAGGAAACGGTATAGTTCACTGTGTTTTCCACCAGGTAGGCTTCGTCGTAAGCAGGCCACTGGGCATCGCAAACCGAAGTGGAGTGACCCAGTGTTTCCCACAATTCCTCACAGATGTGCGGAGCAAAAGGAGCCAGGGTGATGAGAAGTTGCTCCAGAATCTCTTTTTTGTTGCACTTCAGGGTGAAGAGTTCGTTGACACAAATCATGAAGGCACTGACCGAAGTGTTGTAAGAGAACTGTTCGATGTCACCCGTCACTTTCTTAATCAGCTTGTGGAGTGATTTCAGTTCTTCTTTCGTAGCGGGTTCGTCTTTCACCAGGTAGTTGCCGGTACGGTCGTAGAAGAGACTCCAGAACTTCTTCAGGAAACGGTGTACGCCGTCGATGCCGTTCGTGTCCCAAGGTTTCGATTGTTCTACCGGTCCCAGGAACATTTCGTACATGCGGAGTGTATCGGCACCATATTTTTCGACAATCATGTCTGGATTTACCACGTTGAACATGGATTTCGACATCTTTTCCACGGCCCATCCGCAGATGTATTTGCCATCTTCGAGGATGAACTCGGCTGTGGCATATTCGGGACGCCAGGCTTTGAAAGCTTCGAGATCCAGTACGTCGTTCGACACGATGTTCACATCCACATGGAGTGGGGTAGTGTCATATTGGTCTTTCAGGTTCAGCGACACGAAAGTATTGGTATCCTTAATGCGGTATACAAAGTTGCTTCGGCCTTGTATCATACCTTGGTTCACCAGTTTCTGGAAAGGTTCTTCTACAACGGAGATACCCAGATCGTGCAGGAATTTGTTCCAGAATCGGGAATAAATCAAATGTCCTGTAGCATGTTCTGTACCGCCTACATAAAGGTCTACGTTGCGCCAGTATTCGTCGGCTTCTTTGCTAACCAGTGCTTCGTGGTTGCGCGGATCCATGTAGCGCAGGTAGTAGGCGCTGGAGCCGGCAAAGCCCGGCATCGTGTTCAGTTCGAGCGGGAAGATGGTGACGTTGTCTATCTTGTCATTATCCGTCACGCAGTTGTTTACCGTGTCCCAAGCCCAACGAGTAGCATGTCCCAAGGGAGGTTCACCTGTTTCGGTAGGCAGGAATTTGTCTACTTCGGGAAGCTCCAGAGGCAGGCAGCTTTCGGGTATCATATAAGGCATGTTGTCCTTGTAGTATACAGGGAAAGGTTCGCCCCAGTAGCGTTGGCGGCTAAAGATGGCGTCACGCAATCGGTAGTTCACTTTGACACGGCCCAGATTGTGTTCCTTGACGTATTTTTTGGTAGTAGCGATAGCTTCTTTGATGGTCAGCCCGTTCAGGTTCAAGTCGCAATAGGGAGTGACACCGGCTTTGGGCGAGTTGCACACGATACCTTCTTTGGCATCGAAGCTTTCTTCGCTCACGTCGCAACCTTCTACCAAAGGTACGATGGGCAGGTTGAAGTGTTTGGCAAAGGCATAGTCGCGCGAGTCGTGTGCCGGTACAGCCATGATGGCTCCTGTACCATATCCGGCCAGTACATAGTCGCTAATCCAGATGGGCACTTCCTCACCTGTAAAAGGATTAATGGCATAGCTACCCGAAAAAACGCCTGTCACACTGCGGTCGCTGATACGTTCGCGTTCGGTACGTTTCTTGGTGCGATCCAGATAGGCTTCCACTTCAGCTTTCTGGGCTTCGGTTGTTACTTGGGATACCAATTCGCTTTCGGGAGCCAGTACCATAAAGGTAACGCCAAACATCGTATCGGCGCGAGTGGTGAAGATGGTGAATGAGAGCCCCTCTCCATCTCTCCCCTGTGGGGAGAGGGCTGAATCATCCATCAGATTTTTTTTGATGATTGAAAGTGAGTTATCTATATTATATAAAATATCATCATTGGTAAATCTGATTACTTTAAAGCCTACTTCATTGAGAAACTGAGTTCTTAGATTATCTGCTTCGATTTGTTCGGGTGTATGGTGATATTCTCCGTCTACTTCTATTATAAGACGACTTTTTAGGGAAACAAAGTCAGCAATATAATCACCGATGATGTGTTGTCTTCTGAATTTTTCTCCTAACTTATTGTTTCTTAATGCTTCCCATAAAACATTTTCAGCTTGGGTTGGATTTTTGCGATTATTTTTGGCGTTGTTTTTCAGTATTTCGTAATTATACGGGTGAGCTGTCTTAAATGCCTCCCATTGTTTTTCTAATTGTTCAGGAGAGTATTTGTCCGACTCTCCCTCCACGGGGGGGAGTTGGTGGGGGGCTACTTTAAACTGCACTTCCGCTCCTTCCGAACGACCAATCCAGTTGCGTTGGGTTTCTTTTAGGGAATCGGTCCATTGAATGGTATCGAGCCCGTCGAGCAGGCGTTGGGCATAGGCCGATACACGCAGGCACCATTGGCGCATCTTTTTCTGTACCACAGGATAACCGCCGCGTTCGGACACACCGTCCACCACTTCGTCGTTGGCCAATACCGTGCCCAATTGTGGACACCAGTTCACCATCGTTTCGCCCAGGTAGGCAATGCGGTAGTTCATCAAGGCTTCCTGTTGCTCTTTCTCGCTCATGGCTTGCCACTCTTGGGCAGAGAAGGTGATTTCGTCACTGCAAGCCACATCCAATCCTTCGGTTCCGTTGGTTTCGAACGCCCGGATCAGTTCGGCGATGGGACGGGCCTTTTGCAGCTTGTTGTCATAGTAGCTGTTGAACATTTGTTGGAAGGCCCATTGTGTCCAGTGATAATATTCGGGGTCGCAAGTACGTATCTCGCGGTTCCAGTCGAACGAGAAACCAATTTTGTCCAATTGTTCCCGATAGCGGTTGATATTATTGATGGTAGTAATGGCAGGGTGTTGTCCGGTTTGGATGGCATATTGTTCGGCGGGAAGTCCATACGCATCGTATCCCATCGGGTTCAGCACGTTGAAACCTTGCAGCCTTTTGTAGCGGGCATAGATGTCGCTGGCAATGTAGCCCAACGGATGTCCTACGTGTAGACCGGCTCCGCTGGGATAGGGGAACATGTTCAGCACATAGAATTTCTGTTTTGTTTCATCTTCTTTCACCTGATAAGTATGGTTTTCTATCCATTTCTTTTGCCACTTCTTTTCAATCTCCCTGAAATTGTACTCCATAACTAATAACTTCCTAATATTTGTTGAAAACGTGTTTATATATCCTTTGTTTCGGTTTATAGGTAGGTTTATAAACCGTTGCAAAGTTACGGGATTATTTTCAGATTTGTTCATAGAATGGCATAAAAACATGGGGTCAGGAGGACAGTATGCCGTGTTTTCTTGTAATTTTGCGCCCGAAAAAACAAGATAAGACCTATGGATGCAACAAAAATGAAGGGACATGCCGCTATGTTGGCCGCCAATAGCATGTGGGGATTGATGGCTCCTTTGGCTAAATTCGTTATGATGGGCGGTGCGGTAAGTTCGTTGGTGATGACCGATTTACGCGTGTTCGGTGCCATGATTCTTTTTTGGATTCTCTCTTTTTTCCAAAAGCCCGAGCATGTGGGGCATAAAGACCTGATGAAGTTGTTTGCGGCTTCACTCTTGGCCATTGTGTTCAATCAGGGGAGCTATATCTTTGGTGTAGGGCTGACCTCACCGGTCGATGCTTCCATCATTACTACCAGCATGCCGCTGATAGCCATGATTCTGGCAGCCATTTTCCTGAAAGAACCTATTACGGGAAAGAAAATCCTGGGTATAGCCGTCGGAGCATCGGGTGCCTTGCTGCTGATTATGGGCAGTTCGCAGACGGCAGGCGCATCGGTCAAGGGCGATCATCCCATTTGGGGCGACTTGTTGGTGTTGTTGGCCCAATGCAGTTATGCTTTCTATTTTGTGTTATTTAAGAATTTTGTGGCCAGGTATTCGGCAGTCACAGTGATGAAGTGGATGTTTACGTATGCTTTTATCTGCCTGCTTCCTTTTTCTTATAATAGCCTGATGACTACCGATTGGTTGGCACTCGACGGGGCCCGCATCGGTTCCATTGTCTTTATCGTGGCTGGTGCTACTTTCTTATGCTATCTGCTGATTGTGGTCGGACAGAAGAACCTGCGTCCTACCGTGGCCGGCATGTACAACTACATCCAACCGCTGGTCGCTACCATTGTGGCCATTGTTTGGGGGATGGATGCGTTCAATTGGGTCAAAGTACTTTCCGTGGTTATGATATTCGGTGGTGTTTATTTGGTGACTTCCAGCCGTAGTCGTGCCGAGATGGATGCTTGTGAAAGTTGAAATTTATAACTATTCTGGATACCTTTTTTCTTACCCCCTCCAGAAGGCCTTCTGAGCGGGGTGCCGGAAGGTTACTAACATTCGGGTCGAAGGTTACTAACATTCCCCCTCTATGTTACTAACATTCGACCCTTAGGGTAGTAACCCTGTTTTTCCTCTATAAAGAAGAGTCTATGAATATGTAAAGATTAATGGACGTTACTTTTTATAAGGCAATGATTTCTTCCGCAGAAAGTCCGGTGACTTGGGCAATGAGGTCAGTCTGCATACCCAATTGCTTCATACTTCGGGCTATCTCCTTTTGCTTATTTTGTTCTCCTTCTGCCAACCCTTCTTTACGTCCTTCCGCCAATCCCTCTTTACGTCCTTCTGCCAACCCTTCTTCACGCCCTTCGTTTTTCGCTTTGGACACAGCTGTATCGATGGTGTTTTTCCAGTCACGGTATGTCCGCAGACTGTCTTCGTAGGCCCGGTATTCCGTTTGGGAGAACTTGGCTATCTCGGCGGCTTCGAACAGTTTTGTGAAGATGCGTTCCTGCAAGGCTTTGGGGCGTTCCATCAGGCGGGTCAGGTTGCGCAACACAAACAGCCATTTGTCGAACATGTCTTTCAGTTCTTCTTCCCGTTTGTTGAACTTGGGCATTTCCAGGTAGATGAAGGTCAGCTTGTTGTAGAATACCTTATGCGTACGCTTGTCCATCAGCTGCACTTCGTGGTGATAATAGTTCTCGTCTTCATCGTCGAACGTGAAGTTCAGGATGCCAATTACGTAAACCGCCTTCAACTGATAGTCCCATTCACCTCTTTTCCCTTGTTCGCGGATGGGGAATGTCGCATAGTACAAACTTCTATCCTTGAAGAATTGCTGTTCCCCCCGTTGCATCTCCACCAGGATCTTTTCCCCTCTTTCGTTTTCACAGTACACGTCGAACACGGCTTTTCGGTCTGCCTCACTGCTACCCAGATGTTCGGTATTGAGGTACGTCAGTTCCTTGATGGTTTCCTCGCCATGCAGCAGGCTGTTGATGAAACTGATGAGCAGTTCCTTGTTCATCTCCGTACCGAACAGTTTCTTGAAGCCGAAGTCGGTATAGGGGTTCACGTATTTGTCGGTATAGTTGTCGTTGTCTATCATAAGCTATCCTATTATTTCTGCAAAAGTAGCGAATCCCCGCCTCTTTTACAACGATTCGTACAAAATGTTTTCGGATGGTAAACTGTTTTTTAGTAGGATTTATAAAAAAACAAGAGAAATTTTTTTGGAATATCTAAAAAGAATATATCTTTGCAACATTCTTATAGACTAATGCGTAGGATATAAGAATCTTTGTTAATTAATAGGTGTTATTGAAATTATCTTCTAAAGTCAAACTTCGCAACTTTGATGTTAGCACGAAGATGATGACAATAGCACCGCATCATTTGACACATATCTGCTTTATGTGTATATAAAGCTCGTTGAATATGGCCAAAGGGTGTGGGCTATTGTTTTATCCGTGCTACAGGTAATGCGAAGACCGGACTTTAGGATAAAACAAATATAGTTCCCACACCATGTTTTTTTGTTTGCTTCTATCGGGGAATTTGGGGAGCATTTAAAATCTGATATATGAAAAAAGTAAATTCCTTAAAATCGTCTTCGGAACATCTACGGTTCCCTAAAAGTCTGGATATTTATTTATATACTATCCTCATGAATCCTATTCAGAAGTACCTCTGAGGCTGTTTTGTACTGTAGTCCATGCTTTTGAACTACAGTCCATATCTGCTTCAATTGCCGGCAAATAGGTATTAATTATTATATATTTAATTTTTTTGTTTAACTTAAAATGTAGAGTATGAAAGACAGAAGAGTTATTTCTATTCTGATGCGCAGCCATTCAGTGCTACAGCGCATGTTCTTCTCTGCCTTGTTGGCCGTGCTATCCATAGGTATAGCGTACGCGCAAGGCAAGAGTGTCTCAGGTACAGTGCTTGATAATACGGGCATGAGTGTGATTGGAGCCAGTGTATTGGTACAAGGTACAACGAACGGTACCATTACCGACATTGACGGTAAGTTTGTGTTATCTAATGTGCCCGATGATGCCACACTGGAAATCAGTTTCGTGGGTTACAAGACCCAGACTATCCCCGTGAAAGGGCAAACGAACATCAATGTAACTTTAGTGGAAGACACCGAAATGCTGGACGAGGTAGTCGTTGTAGGTTATGGTGTGCAGAAGAAATCCGACGTAACGGGTGCCATGGCCAATGTAGGTGCCGAGGAACTGATGGAGCGTCCGGTAAACAATGCCTTCGAAGCCTTGCAAGGTAAGGCAGCTGGTGTGGACATCACGACCAATGAACGTCCGGGACAGATTGGTGAAATCCGTATCCGTGGTAACCGCTCATTGAGTGCCAGCAACTCACCGCTGTATGTGGTAGATGGAGTGCCTTTGATGTCAGCTTCAGCCATTGAAACACTGAACCCACGTGATATCGAGAGCATTGACATCTTGAAGGATGCCTCCGCTACGGCCATCTATGGTTCGCGTGGTGCCAACGGTGTTATCTTGGTAACTACCAAGCAAGGAAAATCCGGCCAGTTCAGCTTGAATTATTCGGGTACGTTGACCGTATCAAACTTGGTAGATAAGTCGCCATCCATGAGTGCGGCCGACTTCATTGAGTTTCGTCGTTGGGCGGCTTACAACTTGGACCCGACTACCTATGCGCATCCGGACAGCCCCACGTACGAGAACGATATGCTGATTTTCGACAGTGCATTGGACGGGCAAACTTCCCGCGACAATGTCTTAAGAGGTTGGGCCAATGGTACTTGGGATCCTTCGTTGGTACAGAATACGGACTGGACGGACTATGTAACCCAGACCAGCATCTCGCACGAGCATACGGTCAGCGCCAGTGGAGGTACGGAAAAAATGAACGCCTACGCTTCTTTCGGTTACCTGAGCAACAAGGGTACACAAAAAGGTCAATGGTACGACCGTTATACGGGTAAGGTGAGTTTGAATATCAACCCGACCGAATGGTTTCAGGTAAATGCATCAATGAATGTAACGTGGAGTGAACAGGATTATGGTATGTCTACTCTCGGTGGCCGTAGTGGCAGTGTACCCGATGCTATCTATGGTACAGCCAAAACTATTTACAACCATGCCGTACCTTACGATGCCGACGGCAACTTGGTAATCAATCCGGGTGGTGAAAGCGGCACTTACACCATTATGGACGAATGGCACAAAAGTACCCAGCAATCACAGACCCTGCGTGCCTTGGGTAACTTTGCCGCTACATTGGATTTGGGTAAGATTTGGAAACCCATCGAAGGCTTGCGTTACAAACTGAACTTCGGTCCAGACTTCCGTCATTGGCGTGAAGGTTCTTATGTCGATGGTACATCTGCACACAAGATTAACGCAGATGGTAGTGCCGGAAGAAATTATGCACGCTTGAAAAACCGTCGTGACTTCTCTTGGACGTTGGATAACATGATTATGTTTGACCGTACGTTTGCCGAGAAACATAAAGTGGGTGTCACCTTGTTGCAGACTGCTTCTAAATGGGACATTGAAGAATCGTCCATGGCCGCCAATGGCATCGCTAAATCATCTTTCCTATGGAATGCATTCGACACTATTGACCTGACCAATCCGGATAATGGTGCCAGCATCAGTTCCGGTATCACCGAACGTCAGTTGATGTCCTACATGGTTCGCTTGAACTATGGCTTTGATGAACGCTATCTGTTGACGGTATCCGGCCGCTGGGATGGTGCTTCTCAGTTGTCCGAAGGCAACAAGTGGGATTTCTTCCCTTCGGCTGCCTTGGCATGGCGTATCAATCAAGAAGACTTCCTGAAAGATGTATCTTGGTTGGATAACCTGAAACTGCGTGTCGGCTTCGGTGTAACGGGTAATGCGGCTGTAGACCCTTATGACACATTGGGTAACATTTCAATGATTTATCTGCCGTTTAATGGCTTAGGAAATGTACCGGGTTATACAACTAACGAGCCGTATTACACAAACAGCCAGACTGCGATGGCTAATGCGGATTTAGGTTGGGAAAAGACTATGCAGGTGAACTTCGGTGTGGACTTCGGTTTCCTGAACAACCGCATCAGCGGTAGCATCGATGCTTACTTCTCCCGTACCAGTGACTTGCTGATGTCAACAACCATCCCGACGTTGACCGGTTATCCTAATATCATGGCTAACATTGGTAAAACCAAGAACCGTGGTGTGGAAGTGAACCTGAACTTTATTCCTGTGCAGACACGAACCGGCTTTACTTGGGAATCGAATTTCAATATGGCTTACCAAAAGGATGAAATCACGGAATTGGCTTACGGTAAGAACGATATGCCGGACAATTCTTGGTTCATTGGTGAATCCATCAGTGTATATTATGGCTATGACAACTTAGGACTCTGGCAGGACACCCCGGAAGATCGTGCCGAGATGGAAAAATGGAATGCCAACGGTTATGATTTCGAACCGGGCAACGTGCGTCCGAAAGACCAGAATGGTGACTATGTGATGGATATCGATGACCGTGTTGTATTAGGTAATAAAAATCCCAACTGGACGTTAGGCTGGACCAACAACTTCTCTTGGAAGAACTTCGACTTGGGTATTACGATGATTGGTCGTATGGGTTACATGGTAGACGGTTTGGCTGAAGCGCAGACCGCTCATGGTAACCAACGTGAAATTGACTACTGGACTCCGACCAATACGGATGCCGAATACCAGAAACCGATTTTAGGACAGGCCACTTCCGGTTCAGGTGATGATTTCTCCAGTTTGATTGGCTATCGCGATGCTGCTTTCCTGAAAGTACGCAACATCTCGCTAGGTTATAATTTCGATCAGAAGTTAGTGAAAAAATGGGGCTTGGGCCACTTGAAACTCTATGTGCAGGCTGTGAATCCGGGTAGTATTTTCCAATCTATTGACGGATGGGATCTGGATACGAACAAGAGCTACTTCAACCGCAGCTTTGTCTTCGGACTAGACTTCGGATTCTAAAAAGAAATAACCTAAATTGTCTAATGTAACATTAAAAATAACGATTATGAAACATATTACGAAAATAGGATTGGGGCTTTCCCTGCTGGCAGGACTTTCGTTTGGCACCACTTCGTGCTCGGACTTCTTAGACGAGGAACAGACCAACAAATATTCAACAGCATATTTTGATACGCCAGAAGGCTTGGAAGCCCTGACAGTATCACTCTATGGCAATATCCGCTGGCATTTCGGTTACGAATGGGCGTATGGTATTACCCTTTACGGTACGGACGAGTTTACCAATGGTAACGACCTGACCAGTGAACCTTGGAATACGTATGACAACCGGTTAGGTCCCATTGCTTGTACACCGGCTACCGGTGCGGCCAACAAAAACTGTCCGGCTCCACAGGCCTTGTGGGATGAAATGTACTACGGTATTGCTTCCTGCAACACCATCATTGCCAAAGCAGAAACTGTAGACCAAGATGTAGCGACCCGCAATCGTCACCTGGCACATGCTTACTTCCTGCGTGGCTACAACTACTACCGTTTGGCTGCCCAGTATGGTGGTGTGGTTTTGCAAACTGAACCGGCAGAAGGTATTGTGCGTAACTTTACCCGCTCCACAGAAGAAGAAACCTGGGAACAGGTCGTATCGGATTTGCGCCAAGCTTACAACCTCTTTGAGGGAGAAGTTTATACGTATGGCAAAGGTATCACGTGGACCAAGGCGACAGCCGCCCACTTCTTGGCAAAAGCTTTATTATTCCGTTGCTCGGAACGTTGTCAAAAGCAATTTGCCGCTGACGGCACCAGCCGTACACAGGCCGATATAGAAGCCGATTTACGCGAGGCCATCGAAGCTTGTACCTACGCTATCCAGGCTCGTGGTCCGCTGACTTCCGATTATTCAGACCTCTATGCCAACTGGACAGGTGTAGATTGCGAAAACGAAGAACTGAGTGAAATCCTGATGGCTTGCGGTCACAATGGTGACGATGCCACCAAGGGGCGTTACGGTAACCGTACCTACAACTATTTCACTCCGCAATTCTCCAACTTCTCCGGTGGTTGGGTAAGACGCGGTATCTGGATTGGCGGTATGGACTTCCAGCGTTGCCGTCCGACTGAATACTCGTATGCTGTATTTGACCACGTGAACGATGCCCGTATGTGGAAGACTTACAAGACGGTTTACGGTATCAACACGCTTGTGAAAGATACATTGGGAACAACCCTGGGAGGCCCGGGTATCGTGATGATTCTGAACACGAAGGATGACCATACCTACGATGGCTATACGTTTGGTGCCTATTCGCAAGCTCCGAATTGGACCGATGATGCCGGCCGTCTGCCCGAATGGAAACAAGGTCAACGTCAGACTGCAACATCCGGTAATCTGACTTCTACACCGGGGCAGTGGGTACCCAATTCCTTGGTACTGTATCAGAACGGGCAATATGTAGCTCCGAACTTCAAGAGTCAACCCATTTGCAATTTCTTTGCCGGTATCAACAAGACGGATGACGGTAGCCGTACCGCAGAAAAGGGAGATGCTCACCGCGATGTGACCATGGCTCGCTTGGCAGAAACTTATCTGAACCGTGCCGAATGTTATGTCCGCTTGGGTGACTACACAAGTGCCATGAACGATATCAACGTGGTGCGTGCCCGTGCCCAGTGGAAAGCCGGTGAAAACCGTTCATTCTATACCGATGGTTCACAAGCTTTCGAAAACAATTCATTGAATACAGGTTCAGCAGCTGATAATTATGTGAACTCGAACCTGAACATGAATACGTACTATCTGTCTAATCCGGACTTGGAAGTAACCACAGCCGCTTCTGACTTGACACTGAAGTCATTCCCGAACAATTTGCCGCCTGAGGATGAAGCCATCCTGTCTCAGCTGGGAGTAAGCGGCAATTACGACCGTGCATTGCACTTCCTCTTGAATGAACGTACACGCGAGTTATTGGGTGAATGGCAACGTTGGGAGACTTTGTCTCGTACTGAAACACTGATTATGCGTGCCAAGGCATTTAATCCTGAAGCTGCCCCCAACATCACAGCCAACAAGCACGAGTTGCGTCCTATTCCGCAGAGCTTCTTGGATGGTCTGTTGAATGAAGACGGTTCGAACTTGACTCCGGAACAACAAGCTGCTTGGCAGAATCCGGGCTATTAATCAATATAGTCAATTCGATTAGTTGGAAACTTCTTGAGTATGTGTTTGCACATTTCCGATTCACACACCTCTTTTGACTGACATATACTCCTGAATCGTTCCTCATTTCCCTTCCTTGCTCTTCGTTCAGCCTTCGGCCTGAACGGGAGCCAAGGAAGGGTTTTGTTTTATCGCCATACGTAAAATCTTTTCGCCATAAAAGGCCCAAAAAAACATCGCACGACTCCATGAGCACTTCATCGAGTTCGGACAGGATTGTGCTAACTATTTATTCTTGATTATCAATCTATTAAGTAAACAGAAAGAGGTCGGTAGGGGCCATTTTAGGGCCAAGGGCCATATAGGACCCTCGACCGAGAAATTACTTCTTGGAAAGGTTGTCTGTTTGTATGGAAAAATGATAATTTCTGTAGAAACGCGATTCATCGCGCCTAAATGCATTCTATAGGTAGCTCCCTTATGTGAGTGGCTGAATTTTCTGAATACACATGGATGATATTTTCAGACGCGATGAATCGCGTCTCTACAGTGTTTTCATATGATGAATATAGTTTACATTTATCGGATAGGTTTCCTGTTGAAGAATCCCATTCTGCTGATATAACCCGACCGATGGCTGGAAAACGAGAAATTGTCGTAAATGGTTGATAACAAAGTATATAGAAAGAAAACTATTCCGAATCTTCTCGGTGGAGGGTCCTATATGGCCCTTGGCCCTAAAATGGGTTCATCCGACATTTCGCGTGATAGTTTATTAAAGAAGAAAACCGCTGCACAAATTGTATATTTGAATAAGCAC
>CALUOT010000023.1 GCA_944322355.1 uncultured Bacteroides sp.
GGAACATGTCTTGGATAGAAATCGATAGGAATTGATAACAAACTCCAAACCCCTTAAAATGACAAATCCGTGTAACTTATTGAGTCACACGGATTTGGTTTCCGATAATTATTGTTGATTATCTAAGTCTACTTCACTTCCTCAAAATCCGCATCTTGAACATTGTCACCTTGCTTGTTGCTTTGTCCGCCATTGGCTTGGCCTGCGTTCATGTCCGGACCTGCTTGAGGACCTGCTTGTCCACCCGTCTGGGCATACATGGCAGCGCTGGCAGCTTGGAATGCGGTGTTCAGTTCGGCCATTGAGCTATCGATAGCGGCTAAGTCTTGTGCCTTGTGGGCATCTTTCAACTTCTGAAGAGCAGCTTCTATCGGAGCTTTCTTGTCAGCCGGAATCTTATCACCCAGTTCTTTCAATTGATTCTCCGTAGTGAATATCATAGAGTCAGCCTGGTTCAGCTTATCTATTTTTTCCCGTTCACGCTTGTCAGCTTCGGCATTGGCTTCGGCTTCGGCTTTCATGCGTTCGATTTCTTCTTTGCTCAGACCGCTGGAAGCTTCGATGCGGATGGCTTGTTCTTTACCTGTAGCCTTGTCCTTGGCCGATACTTTCAAGATACCATTGGCATCAATATCGAAAGTAACTTCAATCTGAGGAACACCACGGCGAGCCGGGGCAATACCTGTCAGGTTGAATTGGCCGATCGATTTGTTTTGGGCAGCCATCGGACGTTCGCCTTGCAGGACATGGATGGTTACTTCGGTCTGATTGTCAGTAGCGGTAGAGAATACTTCGCTCTTCTTGCAAGGGATAGTCGTGTTGGCTTCGATCAGCTTGGTCATCACGCCACCCATGGTTTCGATACCCAAGGTCAGCGGAGTAACGTCCAGCAAAACGATGTTGCCTACACCGGCTTCCTTGTTCAGCACAGCTCCTTGGATGGCAGCACCTACGGCTACTACTTCGTCCGGATTAACTCCCTTGGAAGGTACCTTGCCGAAGAAGTCCTGTACCAACTGCTGAACGGCAGGAATACGAGACGAACCACCTACGAGGATTACTTCATCGATGTCCGAATTGCTCAGGCCTGCATCGCTCATGGCTTTCTTACACGGCTCCAGACAAGCTTGGATCAAGTCGTGAGCCAGTTGTTCGAATTTAGCACGTGTCAATGTCTTTACCAAGTGCTTGGGCACACCACCTACCGGCATAATGTAAGGCAGGTTGATTTCTGTGCTGGTCGAAGAAGACAACTCGATTTTGGCTTTCTCAGCAGCTTCTTTCAGACGTTGCATAGCCATCGGATCGCTCGTCAGGTCGGCACCTTCGTCGTTCTTGAACTCTTGAGCCAACCAGTTGATGATAACTTGGTCGAAATCGTCACCGCCCAGGTGAGTATCACCGTTGGTCGAGAGCACTTCGAATACACCGCCACCAAATTCGAGGATAGAGATATCGAACGTACCACCACCCAGGTCGAAGACGGCAATCTTCATGTCTTTGTTGGCCTTATCCACACCGTAAGCCAAGGCTGCGGCTGTCGGTTCGTTGACGATACGTTTTACTTCGAGACCTGCAATCTGGCCGGCTTCCTTCGTGGCCTGACGTTGTGAGTCGGAGAAGTAAGCCGGTACGGTGATGACAGCTTCGGTCACTTCCTGACCCAGATAGTCTTCAGCCGTTTTCTTCATCTTCTGAAGAATCATCGCCGAGATTTCCTGCGGTGTGTAGTGGCGTCCGTCAATGTCTACACGCGGCATGTTGTTGTCGTTTACCACCGGATAGGGCACGCGGCTTATTTCCTTTTGTACCTGTTGCCAGTTTTCACCCATAAAACGCTTGATGGAGTAAACCGTGCGTTTCGGGTTCGTGATAGCCTGACGTTTGGCAGGATCGCCCACCTTACGTTCACCACCATCTACAAATGCTACTACGGAAGGGGTTGTACGCTTGCCTTCGCTGTTGGCGATTACTACAGGCTCATTGCCTTCAAATACGGCTACACAAGAGTTTGTAGTTCCTAAGTCTATACCAATAATCTTTCCCATAATCGTTATTTTTTTATTTGTTATTATTCATTATTTATTAGTGCCTGCCGTGTGGCAGACGTTAGTAGAAGAGCAAACCTTGTGCCAAACAGAAAAAGGCCGAGAATACATTTTCTTATGTCAGATTCTCTGCCATTTTGGCAGTATGTTATGTCCTTGGTGTGGAGGCGTCACGCTCTCGACGAGTCTTAGCCTTGCCCAAGGGGTGTGTCCAATTATTGGACAGTGGTGTCTAATTTTTAGACACTCGGTGTCTGAGGATGAATCGGTAATATGTTGATAATCAATGTGTAAATAACTTTGGCATAGTTTTGGCATGGGAAATAGACAGAAGAATGTATAAAATATAACATAATCATAGTCTGATGAAACAACTTTATTATTCCGTCCAAACCCTCCTTCATAGCCGGGGAGGGAATCTATTCAAAATTGTCTCGCTGGGATTGGCGTTGACAATCAGTGTGTTGCTCTTTGCCCGTGTGGCTTTTGAGCAGAGTTATGATACGTGTTTCCGTGACTACGACCGCATCTACCAGGTGTGGACGCAGTACATTATGAATGGCGAGAAGCTGGAATGGCAGGAGCAGAACATGGGGCCCACCGTGGGCACCATCCTGGAGCACTTCCCCGACCAGGTGGAGGCGGGTACGTGTACCAACTTCTTCTTAGTGAACAGGCCTTTATATGCTGGTAATGTGCGTTTCGACGAGCCGAAGATCTGCGCCGACTCGCTGTTCTTCTGGACGATGGGTGTGGAGGTGCTGAGCGGCAACCCGGTGCAGGATCTCCAGCAACCGCACGTCATCTACCTGAGCGAATCGTTCGCCAAGCGCCTGTTCGGCAGCGAGGACCCCATCGGCAAGACGTTGAGCTACAACCACGAACGCGACCTGACCGTGCGCGGCACGTATGCCGACTTGCCGGACAACACCACGGTGAAGGCGGACGCCATTGTGTCCATGCCTCCCTCATGGGCGAAAACGCAATTGAACTACTCGTGGGACGGGGGCGACTCCTTCCCGCAATACGTCCGTCTGAAGCCCGGCACGGATGTGGAGGCACTGAACGCCCGCATCGACGCCGCCATCTCCCAAATGATGCCCGACCGCGGGAAGGACGGCTTCGACCTGAGCATCCGGGTGGCTCCCTTGCGCGACACGTACCGGGGCTACGACGAGGTGGCTCGCATGAAGGTCATCATGCTCGTCCTGGGGCTGAGCATCCTCTTCATCGCCGCGCTGAACTATGCCCTGCTCAGTGTCTCCAGTCTGTCGCGCCGTGCCAAGGCGGTGGGCGTGCACAAGTGCAGCGGGGCGAGCGGCGGTGGCGTGTTCGGCATGTTCCTGCTGGAGACGGCGATTATCGTCCTGTTGGCGGTGGTGGTGATGGTCTTGTTGATGTACGGCTTCCAGGACTTCGTGGAGGACACGGCGGCTACAAAGCTCCGCAACCTCTTCACGTGGGACCGCCTGTGGGTGCCGGTACTGACAGTGCTGCTGCTCTTCGTGGTGGGCGGCGTGCTGCCCGGCCAGCTGTTTGCCCGCATCCCCGTGACGCAGGTGTTCCGACGCTATACAGAAGGCAAGAAGGGCTGGAAGCGCCCGTTGCTGTTCGTGCAGTTCGGCGGCGTGGCTTTCATCTGCGGACTGATGGGGATGATTATACTGCAATACCAATACGTCATGAACAAGGACATGGGCTTCACGACAGACCGGCTGGCGAAGACAAGCCTTAACTTTGGCTCGGACGAGGAGAGCGACAACGCCATGACTTTCTTTAAAAGTTTGCCCTACGTGGAGGACGTGGCGAACAGCATGGGCGACCCCTTGGAGGGCTACAGCGGCACGATGATAAACAGCGAGAGCGGCGAGAGCCTCTTCTCCACCCGCTTCGACCAGATAACGGAGAACTATCCCGCCCTGATGGGCATGACGATGCTGACGGGCCGCGTGCCCCGCACTTGGGAGGAGGTTGTCATCAACGAAGACTTCGCCAAGCGTCTGCATTGGACGGCGGAGAGTGCCATAGGCCAGGTGGTACACACCATGGGCATGACGCCCAAGGTGGTGGGCGTGGTGAAGGACTTCCAGATACAGAGCTACTACACGCCGCAGATGCCTTACATCGCCTTCGGCAACAACTACAAATACAACTACGTGACCACCTTCAAACTGAAGGAACCTTTCGGCGACAACCTGCTGAAGCTACAGAAGGCAGTGACCGAGGCGTATCCCGATAAGACCATCGACATCCACTCCATGCCGCAGATACGTGACCAGATGTATAACCCCGTCCGCGTGTTCCGCAACGCTACCGTCGTGGCCGGCCTCGTGATGTTTGTCATCATGCTGATGGGCCTCTTGGGCTATACGGCCGACGAAGTACAACGCCGCTCCAAAGAGATAGCCATCCGCAAGGTGAACGGCGCCGAGGCTTCCGGCATCCTGGAACTTCTGGGGCGCGACATCCTGTATGTGGCACTGCCCGCTGTGGTCGTCGGTGTGGGCGCTTCGGCCTACGTCAACGGGCTGTGGATGGAGATGTTCTCCACCCGTGTCTCGGTGGGTTGGGCCATGTATGTGCTCGTAGCCCTGGTCATTCTGCTGGTCATCTTGGGCTGTGTGCTGTGGCGCACGTGGGGAATAGCCAATAGTAACCCCGTGTTGAGCCTGAAGAGCGAGTAAACCGGCAGATGTATTAAGTTCCACCCGGGGTGGAACCTGGTTCCGGTAAGGATAGAACCAGGTTCCGTCAGCACCGGAACCTTATTAACTTAGTATATTATCCAATCAATAGTTTATTATGATACAGATTAACGACATCAGCAAAGTATTCCGCACGTCGGAAGTAGAAACCGTGGCATTGAACCACGTCAACCTGGAAGTGAAAGAAGGCGAGTTTGTCGCCATCATGGGGCCGTCGGGCTGCGGCAAGTCCACCTTATTAAATATATTGGGCCTGCTGGACAATCCCACCGAGGGCAGCTATCGGCTCTTGGGAGAGGAAGTGGCCACGTTGAAGGAGAAGGAGCGTACGCGGGTGCGCAAGGGTAAGATAGGCTTCGTGTTCCAAAGCTTCAACCTGATAGACGAACTGAACGTGTTCGAGAACGTGGAACTCCCGCTGACCTACCTCGGCATCAAGGCATCCGAACGCAAGCGCATGGTGACCGAACTGCTGCAGCGCATGAACATCAGCCACCGTGCCAAGCACCTGCCGCAACAACTCAGCGGCGGTCAGCAGCAACGTGTGGCTATCGCCCGTGCCGTGGTGACCAATCCCAAACTCATCCTGGCCGACGAGCCTACGGGTAACCTCGACTCGAAGAACGGCAAGGAGGTGATGAACCTGCTGACCGAACTCAACCGCCAGGGCACGACGGTAGTGATGGTGACCCACTCGCAGCACGATGCCGGCTTTGCCAATCGCACGGTGCATTTGTTCGACGGCAGCGTGGTGGCCAATACGATGAATGAACTATGAGACAGTTTTATTACATCATACAGACATTGCTTCGTGGGCGCGGTTCGTCGTTCACGAAGCTTCTGTCCCTTACGCTGGGACTGGCGGTGGGTGTGCTGCTCTTTTCGCAGATAGCTTATGAATTGAATTACGAACGCTGCTACCCTGATGCCGACCGTTTGGTGCTGGTGGCCGGCGACATGTACAACAAGGCGGAAGGAGAGGCTCCCCATACGGGTGATTACGCCCAGTATGATATCAGTACGTTCGATGTCATGGCACCCACCTTAGCGCGGGATATGTCGCAGTGGGTGGAAAGCGGTACTACGGTCCTGGCTTACATGAACGAACAGGCCATATTTGTAGACAACAAGCGGGTGGACGATGTGCAGTACATGCGTGTGGATACTTGCTTTTTCCGCACGTTGGGCATCGAAGTGCTGAAGGGCAATCCCGATGAGCTGATCCTGTCCGATGCTGCTTTCGTTTCGCAGAGGTTTGCCCGTCGGGTGTTCGGTGATGAAGACCCTGTGGGGCGTACCCTGACACTGGACCGTCAACGTACGTACAGCGTCAGGGGCGTGTACCGGGACATGCCGGGTAACTCTCTTCTGAAGCATGACTTCGTGCTTTCCATCCATCGGGACGGAGGTTATTACTATGGCAACGGTTGGAAGGGTAATGATATCTTCTACGCTATTCTGCGTTTGAAGCACGCCGGGGACATCGGAGAGGTAAACGCCAACATGATGCGCACCATCAAGCAGTACAATCCTTGCGAGTTTGGTGGGTGGAAGGTAGATTTCGAGGCCGTTACATTGCCCCGCCTGCATACGGAGCATTCCGACACCCGCAACCGCCTGCTGGTACTTGGTGTGTTGGGTGTGGTCATCCTCTTTGTGGCAGGCATGAACTATGCATTGGTTACAGTGGCTTCCCTTTCCCACCGGGCTAAGATGGTGGGCGTGTTCAAGTGTAATGGCGCGTCGGGGGGTGGCATCTTCCGTCTGTTCCTGATGGAGACGGGGCTGTTTGCCGTCGGAGCGGCCCTGTTCAGTGCTTTGCTGTTCTATGTCTTTAGCGATCTGATTAAGTCCTTGCTGGGCGTAGATGTGGCCGAACTCTTCACGTGGGAGACTTGCTGGGTACCCTTGTTGACGGTGCTGGCGTTGGTCGGCATTGCAGGTGTGGTTCCTGCTCGTATGCTGTCCCGCATTCCCGTCACTCAACTGTTCCAACGCTATACGGAAGGACGCAAGGGCTGGAAGAGCGGTTTGTTGGCGGTGCAGTTCACAGGCGTCAGTTTTGTGTTGGGTTTGTTAATCATGATTTTGTCGCAGTACGCCCTCTTTACAGGGCGTGACATCGGTATCCGTTTGCCGGGACTGGTAGAAGCGGAAAGTTACGTACAAAGCGTGGAACAAGGGGAAAACATCTGCGATTATATTCGCCGTCAGCCCTATGTGGAAAATGTGACAACATCCGATCATGGTGCATTGGGCCAGTATTGGACCCAACAACTGTACACGGCGGAAGGACGCAGCCTCGGCACTCTTAATCTTATGAATGTGGCTCCGAATTATCCTGAGGTAATGGGGTTGGAAATCGTGGAAGGACGGACCCTGAGACAACAGGGGGAGGTGTTGGTCAACGAGGAATTGGTAAGCCTGATGCGCTGGACGGATGGTGCCGTCGGCAAGCGTATCCCCAATTCGGAGGATTGGTGGGGCACGGTAGTGGGCGTATTTCGTAATGTGCGCAATGAGGGTTTCAATCATGGGCAATCTCCTATAGCTTTCATCGCTTATCCGCAAGCCTACCACGCTTTCGAGGTACGTTTGAAAGAACCTTATGAAGACAACCTGCGCCAACTGAACGAGTTTGTGGATGAGACCTTCAACGATGTTGCCTTGCGTTTTATTCCCGTGGAGCAGAAAGTGCGGGACATGTATGAGGACGTGGCTCGTTTCCGCAGTGCGGTGGGTGTTACAAGCAGTTTCATCTTACTCATTGTTCTCATCGGTCTTATCGGCTATGTGGGCGACGAGACCCGGCGTCGTAGCAAGGAAATAGCCATCCGGAAAGTGAACGGTGCCGAGTCGCGTGACATTTTCGTCCTGCTGAGCCGTTCCATTTTGCGTGTGGCCATTCCTACCGTCCTGATAGGCACGGTACTGGCATGGTTCTGCGGTCGGATTTGGCAGGGACAGTTTGTGGAGCAGGCCGTGGTTGGCATTGCTTGGTACGTCTTGCTGTTTACCGGATTGTTGGTGCTGATAGTCTCCGTAGTGGTGATAAAGGCTTGGCGCATTGCCAATGAGGACCCGGTAAGGAGCATTAAGAGTGAATGAGGGTACTTGCTCCGGCATCGCTGGTCTGTATGCAGCACAAGCGATGTCGGAGGGCAGCACATTTAAAGGGAAGTGACCTTACATTTAAAGAAAAGCATCAGCACATTAAATGTTATTTGGGGGGCTTTCAGGCTTTCGTAGAGCCCCGCTTACGGAAGCAACAGCTTGAAACGCATGCGCCAGCGGTGAGTGTCGGCGTCCCAGTCGTGGCTCAGGATGCGGAACGTGCCTATCTCCGCCGTGTTGTGTACGTGGGTACCGATGCAGAGGCATTCATCATAATCGCCCACGTGCACCACACGTACCGTCTCGCTGGCGTCGTCCGGCAGGCGGTGCAGGTCGAAGCGGCCTTGGGCTTCGGCTTGGGTGATAAATTCCTCCGTGATGTCCAAATGGCGGGCGATGACCTCGTTCACGGCCTGTTCCAGCAGGGCTACCTGTTCCGGCGTAGGCGTCTGGGGCAGCAGGTAGTCCAGCTTGCTTTTCTTGCGTTCGATGTGCGCTTCTACCGAGCGTCCGCATCCGAACAAACGTATCATGGTTTGGTTTACAATGTGTTCACATGTATGCATGGGGGCGATACTCGCCTCCTTGAATTTGGGGGATGCTTCATTCAGTTCCATGTCAATGTCTCTTGTTATATTATTATATATAAGGCCGGATGTCCGGCCGCATGTCGCGGCAAAGGTAATACATCTTGGGCTGATAGACAACACTATCGCCTTTTCAGGGTCGGTTGAGGCCGATAGACAGGGCTTTGTACTGCTCATTTCCGGACAAAATGTGCATTTTCTTCTCCGATTACTTGTCAAACCCGACACTTTCCGTAAATTTGCACACTGACAGCTTGCCTTCGGGCGGCTGCATGACGTGAGGAATAATTAATTCTTATACTAATATTAATATCATGAGTTTGAAAATCGTAGTATTGGCAAAACAAGTTCCCGACACCCGCAACGTCGGGAAAGATGCCATGAAGGCCGACGGTACGATTAACCGTGCGGCCCTCCCCGCAATCTTCAATCCCGAAGATCTGAATGCCTTGGAGCAGGCGCTCCGACTGAAAGACGCTCATCCCGGCTCTACCATCACGATGCTGACCATGGGTCCCGGCCGTGCTGCCGAGATCATCCGTGAAGGCCTCTACCGTGGTGCCGACGACGGCTATCTGTTGACCGACCGTGCTTTTGCCGGCGCCGATACGCTGGCCACGTCGTATGCCTTGTCCATGGCCATCCGCAAGATAGGTGCGTGCGACGTCATCATCGGCGGTCGTCAGGCCATCGATGGTGATACGGCCCAAGTAGGCCCGCAAGTGGCCGAAAAGCTGGGACTTGCCCAAGTGACTTATGCCGAAGAGATTCTGAACGTGGACGAACAGGCCCGTCAAGTAACCATCAAGCGCCACATCGACGGTGGAGTAGAGACGGTGGTGGCTCCCCTGCCGCTGGTGATTACCGTCAACGGCAGTGCGGCTCCTTGCCGTCCGCGCAACGCCAAGTTGGTGCAGAAGTACAAACGTGCTTTGGGCGTGCAGGAGAAGGCCGCCATCGAGCAAGGAGGCGATCCGCTGCCTTATGCTGACCTGTATGCCCAGCGTCCCTACCTGAACATCACGGAGTGGAGCACAGCCGACGTGGATGCCGACCTGGCACAATGCGGTCTCAGCGGTTCGCCCACCAAGGTGAAGACCATCCAGAACATTTCTTTCCAGGCCAAGGAAAGCAAGACGCTGACAGGCAGCGATAAGGACGTGGAAGACCTGATTGTTGAACTATTGGAAAACCATACCATCGGATAAGTCTATGAATAACGTATTTGTATATCTCGAAATAGAAGGCACTACGGTTGCCGATGTCAGCCTGGAACTGCTGACCAAAGGCCGTAAACTGGCCAACCAACTGGGTTGCCAACTGGAAGCCATAGCCGCCGGTGCGGGTTTGGCAGGTATCGAAAAGCAAGTGTTGCCCTATGGCGTGGACAAGCTGCACGTGTTCGATGCACCGGGTCTTTTCCCCTACACTTCGCTCCCTCACTCATCCATCCTCATCAACCTGTTCAAGGAAGAGAAGCCGCAAATCTGCCTGATGGGTGCCACCGTAATAGGTCGTGACCTCGGTCCGCGTGTATCCTCGGCTCTGACCAGTGGCTTGACTGCTGACTGTACGGCGCTGGAAATCGGCAATCACGAAGACAAGAAAGCCGGTGTGACGTATGAGAACCTGTTGTACCAGATTCGTCCCGCATTCGGTGGTAACATTGTGGCCACCATCGTAAATCCCGAACATCGTCCGCAGATGGCTACCGTCCGCGAAGGTGTGATGAAGAAAGAAATCTGGGATGCTGATTATCAAGGCGAAGTCATCAACCACGACGTGGCTAAGTATGTGCCCGAGACCGAATATGTGGTGAAGGTCATTGACCGTCATGTAGAAAAGGCCAAGCACAACTTGAAGGGTGCCTCCATCGTAGTAGCAGGCGGTTATGGCATGGGTTCGAAGGAAGGTTTCGACCAGTTGTTTGAACTGGCCAAGGAGTTGCATGCAGAAGTAGGTGCCAGTCGTGCTGCCGTCGATGCAGGTTTTGCCGACCACGACCGTCAGATTGGTCAGACCGGTGTAACCGTCCGTCCGAAGCTTTATATTGCTTGCGGCATCAGTGGACAGATTCAGCACATTGCCGGAATGCAGGAGAGCGGCATCATCATCTCCATCAACAATGACGAGAACGCTCCCATCAATACCATTGCCGATTACGTTATCAATGGGACAGTGGAAGAAGTCATTCCGAAGATGATTAAATATTATAAATCACACAGTAAGTAACAAAGAACATTATGGCTAATTTCTATACAGAAGTTCCCGAACTGAAATTCCATCTCGACAATCCGATGATGGAACGTATCTGTGAACTGAAGGAACGCGGATACAGAGATAAAGATGAATTCGATTATGCGCCGCAAGATTATGCGGATGCCTTGGATTCGTATGACAAAGTGTTGGAAATTACCGGAGAAATCACCGGAGAAGTGATCGCAGCCAATGCGGAAGGTGTGGACGAGGAAGGTCCTCACTGTGCCAATGGCCGGGTGGAATATGCCAGCGGTACCAAACAAAACCTCGATGCGATGGTGAAAGCCGGACTGAATGGTATGACTATGCCGCGTCGGTTTGGCGGATTGAACTTCCCGATTACTCCGTATACCATGTGTGCTGAAATCGTGGCAGCAGCCGATGCTGGGTTTGGTAACATCTGGTCGTTACAGGATTGCATCGAGACGCTTTATGAATTCGGAAACGAAGATCAGCACAGCCGTTTCATTCCTCGTATTTGTGCCGGAGAGACCATGTCCATGGACCTGACGGAACCCGATGCCGGTAGCGACTTGCAAAGTGTGATGCTGAAAGCGACTTACGACGAGGCCAATCAGTGCTGGCGTCTGAATGGTGTGAAACGCTTTATTACGAACGGAGATGCCGACTTGCATTTGGTATTGGCCCGCTCGGAAGAGGGGACGCGCGACGGTCGTGGCCTGTCCATGTTCATTTATGACAAGCGTGACGGTGGAGTGAATGTACGCCGCATTGAAAACAAGCTGGGTATTCATGGTTCTCCTACCTGCGAGTTGGTTTACAAGAACGCCCGTGCCGAGCTTTGTGGCGACCGTAAACTGGGATTGATTAAGTATGTCATGGCTCTGATGAACGGTGCCCGTCTGGGTATTGCCGCACAGAGTGTCGGCCTGAGCCAGGCTGCCTATAACGAAGCCTTGGCCTATGCTAAGGACCGCAAGCAGTTCGGTAAGGCCATCATCGAGTTTCCCGCTGTGTATGACATGCTGAGCACCATCAAGGCCAAGCTGGATGCCGGACGTGCCTTGCTCTATCAGACAGCCCGTTATGTGGATATCTATAAAGCATTGGATGACATTGCCCGCGAGCGGAAGCTGACTCCCGAAGAACGTCAGGAGCAAAAGAAATATGCCAAGTTGGCCGATGCTTTCACGCCTTTGGCCAAAGGTATGAATTCAGAATACGCCAATCAGAATGCTTACGACTGTATTCAGGTGCATGGCGGTTCGGGCTTTATGTTGGAATATGCTTGCCAGCGTATCTATCGCGATGCCCGTATTACCAGCATCTACGAAGGTACGACACAGCTTCAGGTGGTAGCTGCCATCCGTTATGTGACGAATGGGGCTTACTTGGCTGCTCTGCGCGACTTCGAGCAAGTGCCTTGCAGTGAAGAGATGCAACCGCTGATGGCACGCATCCAAGCCATGACAGACAAGTTTGAGACGTGCATCAACTGTGTGAAGGAAACTCAGAACCAAGAGTTGCACGACTTCTTGGCACGTCGTCTTTATGAGATGGCGGCTGTTTGCGTGATGTCGCACCTGATTGTTCAGGATGCCACCCGCGCACCGGAATTGTTTACACAGTCCGCTAAGATTTATGTGAATTATGCCGAGGCGGAAGTGGAGAAACACAACGCTTTTATCACCCACTTCAAGACAGAAGATTTGGCCGGTTATCGCAAATAAGAAAACAGACTACGAGTTGCAAGCGTTGTTGCTTGCGCTCGTAGCCTGTTCGTGAATCGGATGCTTGATGGACAGGCATCCGTTTTTTTATGCCAACCATTTACGGATGCGTTGCATGGCTTCCACGCAGTCTTCATGCGTGCCGAAGGCTGTCAGTCGGATATAACCTTCTCCGCTGGGTCCGAAACCGACACCGGGAGTGCCGACCACATTGGCCTCGTACAACATTTGTTCGAAGAATTTCCAGGAACCCATTCCGTCGGGAGCTTTCAGCCAGATATAAGGGGCATTGATGCCGCCGTATGTCCGCAATCCTACTGCCTCAAGTCCTTGTTTCATGGTACGCGCATTTTGCATGTAGTAGTCTATGTTGGCCTTTATCTGCTGTTTGCCTTCCGGCGTATAAATCGCTTCGGCTCCCCGCTGGGTGATGTAGCTGGTGCCGTTGAACTTGGTACACTGCCGCCGGTTCCACAGCTTGTTGAGGGGAATGCGTTCTCCCGTCAGCGTCGCGGCTGTCAGCTCTTTGGGAACGATGGTATATCCGCAGCGCACACCCGTAAAGCCTGCCGTTTTGGAGAAACTGCGGAACTCGATGGCACATTTTTTGGCTCCTTTTATCTCATAAATGGAGTGAGGCACATTTTCTTCTTGAATAAAAGCCTCATAAGCGGCATCAAACATGATAAGTGTGTCATTAGCTAATGCGTAGTCTACCCATTTTTTCAGTTCGGCTTTGGTCAAGGTGGTGCCGGTAGGATTATTCGGATAACACAAGTAAATGATGTCGATTCGTTTATCGGGAATTTCGGGGATAAAGTTGTTCTCCATGGTACAGGGCATGTAGGTTACATTGCTCCATTTCCCATCTTCCTCCAGCACACCGGCTCGTCCGCACATGACGTTGCTGTCGATGTAGACCGGATAAATAGGGTCTGTCACACCGATACTGTTGTCATGGCGCAGAATGTCGCCGATGTTTCCCGTGTCGCTTTTAGCCCCATCGCTGATGAATACTTCGTTAGGACTGAGGCTGATTCCTCTGGGAGCAAAATCATGTTTGATAATGGCGTCAATTAAGAAATCATATCCCTGTTCGGGGCCGTATCCATGGAAGGTGGATGCTTGTGCCATTTCGTCCACAGCCTTATGCATGGCTTCGATACAGGCTTGTGGCAAAGGGCGGGTCACGTCACCTATACCTAATCGGATAAGATGGCTTTTGGGATGGGTAATTTTGAACGTGTTCACTTTCTTGGCTATGTCTGAAAACAAATAGCTACCTGGTAATTTTAAAAAATGCTCGTTGACTAATGCCATATACTACGTTTTAATGATTAACAATCAATTGCAATGGTGCCTTCGAATACCGTTACGGCTTCGCCTGTCATAAAGACGTGGTTGGTCGCTTCGTCCCACTCGATGGTTAGTGTTCCTCCATCCATGACAATGTTTGTCCGGCGTCCGGTACGTCCTGTAAGGCAAGCAGCCACGGCCGTTGCACAAGCTCCTGTCCCGCAAGCCTGGGTGATGCCCGATCCGCGTTCCCAGACGCGCATCCGTATGGATTCTTCTCCCAACACTTGGGCAAATTCTACATTGATACGTCCGGGAAAGAAGGGGTGATGCTCCAAGATCGGTCCCACATCGGAAAGAGGTACTTGCGAGATGTCATCTACAAAAATAACCAAGTGTGGATTACCCATGGATACCGTAGTACCTTTGTATGAATGCCCATTGGCTTCAATAGGTTGTTCCTTCATGGGTTTGCTGCCTTTTCCGTCATAGTTAACGGGTTCCTCGGCCGGTTCTCCCATATCGGTCGTTACGGCTTTAACATGTTCTTTGTCCAGATGGAGCCGGAGTATTTTGATGCCCGACAAAGTTTCGAGCGCAATCTCTGTCTTTCGAGTTAAACCGTGTTCGTACAAATATTTGCCGATGCAACGGGAGGCATTGCCACACATGAGGGCTTCTGAACCGTCTGCGTTGAAAATACGCATGCTGAAATCGGCCTTTTCCGAATGACCTATCAGTACCAGCCCGTCACTTCCGATACCGGTATGAGGGGCGCTCCATAATTTAGCCATCCTTTCCGGGTGTTCGATGGGAAACCGGGTCGTGTCTACGTAGATGTAATCATTACCCGCTCCATGCATCTTTGTGAATGCAATATTCTCTATCATTTGGTATTGTGTAAGCTGCTTTTATTAACTTTTATCTTGTTTTTTGTGCAAATATATATCCTTTTGTGATATATATAAGTTTCTTGATTGTCTTTTTTCTATGCATTAAAGCTTTTTATATCAATTTGCTTGTTTCTTTGTGTTTGTAGTTTAAAATTTAAACTGTTCTTCCGTATATGAGTAATAAACTATAAGTTGCGTGTGAATATATGGTGTCCGATGGTTTCATGAATCATATAAACTTCGTACCTTTGCTCCCATGAATACCCAGCAAACAATAAGTATAAAGTGTGGAGTGGCTCGCAATCCGCAGGTGAGGCTGGCTGCTCCGGTAGAACTGGCTTTCGGTGCCGATGAGCATGTGGCCATCGTGGGACCCAATGGGGCAGGGAAGAGCCTGTTGGTGGATATGCTGACCGGTAAGTATCCCTTGCGCGAGGGGAGCGTGGCTTACGACTTCCGTCCCTCCACATCGACATCGGTCTACGAGAACATCCGCTATATGGCCTTCCGCGATACCTATGGCAGCGCCGATGCCAACTATTACTACCAACAACGCTGGAATGCGCACGACCAGGACGATGCGCCTACGGTGCGTCAGCAACTGGGTGAGGTGAAGGACGAGAACCGTCGGCGGCAGTTGTTCGACCTCTTCGGCATTGAAGCCTTGCTCGATAAGAAAATCATTCTGCTGAGCAGTGGCGAATTGCGCAAGTTTCAGTTGGCCAAAGCCTTGCTGACCGCTCCCCGCGTCCTGATACTGGACAATCCGTTCATCGGCTTGGATGCGGCCACCCGTGACTTGCTGACCGAACTGCTGACACGCATTGCCCGTATGGGTGCCTTGCAATTGGTGTTGGTACTCTCCATGTTGGACGATATACCGCCTTTCGTGACGCACGTGGTGCCGGTGGAGGGACTGACCGTAGGAGCGAAGTTGACACGGGAAACCTGGCTGGAAGCTTTTCAGCAGCACGATGAAGCGCAAGCTGCCTCGGAAGCCCGCAGCTTGGAGGCTTTGCGACAACGGGTGGAAAGACTGCCTGATACACATATCCATTTCACTTCCGCAGAAGTGGTGAAGCTGAATCAAGTGAGCATCCGCTACGGCGACCGCACCATTCTCCGTGCTCTGGATTGGACGGTGAATCGGGACGAGAAGTGGGCCTTGAGTGGCGAGAACGGAGCCGGGAAGTCGACTTTGCTGAGTCTGATTTGTGCCGACAATCCGCAATCGTATGCCTGCGACATCAGCCTCTTCGGTCGGAAGCGGGGGACGGGCGAAAGCATCTGGGAAATCAAGAAACACATTGGCTACGTCAGTCCGGAGATGCACCGGGCTTACCTGAAGAACCTGCCTGCCATTGAGATTGTGGCCAGTGGGCTGCACGACAGTATCGGCCTCTACAAGCGTCCCAAGGAGGAAGAAATGGACGTCTGTGCCTGGTGGATGGAGACTTTCGGTATTGGCACCTTGAAAGACCGCCCTTTCCTGCAACTGAGCAGTGGCGAGCAACGCCTGGCGCTGTTGGCGCGTGCCTTTGTCAAAGACCCCGAGTTGCTGATTCTGGACGAACCGCTTCATGGCCTCGACACCTACAACCGCCGCCGGGTGAAGGCCATCATCGAAGCCTTCAGCCGGCGGCGTGATAAAACATTAATCATGGTGACTCACTATGCAGGCGAATTGCCGGCTACCATTACCCATCGCCTCTATCTGAAGCGGAATTAAGGGGTTACAGGGTAGGTTCGACAGCCTTGATCGTCCCATCTTCGTTGAAATACAGTCGGTCGATACATACCTCACGGTAGTAGCCGGCCGACCATCCGCGCTGGATACCGTCGGGACGGCTGAAACGGTGGTAGACGATGTACCACTCGTCCGTATCGGGCTTGCAGATGACGGCATGGTGTCCCGTACCGTAGATTTGCTTCTCCGGGTCTTTCCGCAGGACGATGGTGCGGCTGACGGGTTGGGTGACTTCCGTCGGCGAATCGCTCACGGTGTATCTCACCCGATATTCAGGACTGCGCGTATCGTTCTCCGACCACATGAAGTAATATTTCCCCTTCCGGTTGAACACGTAGCTGCCTTCTCCGTAGTGGTAGGCGCGTTGTTGTTCCCGGGGGATGACGTAGCGTTGGGTGCCTTCTTTCAGCGAGAGCATGTCGTCGTTCAGTTCGGCCACCATGAGGAACGCATTGCCCCAGTACAGGTAATACTTGCCCGTGGCCGGGTCCTGGAATACGTCCGGGTCGATGAGGTGTCCGCGCAGGGGACCGCTTTCGGGCTGGGCTATCAGGGGCTTCCCTAACGCATCGTGGAAGGGACCGGCCGGATGGTCGGAAGTGGCTACGCCGATGTTGCCTTCGGCCACGAAGTAGTAGAAGTATTTATACGTGGCCTGTTCGCCTTCGCCATATTTTCGTTCGATGATGCACGGCGCCCACAGTTTCTCGTCGGCCCATTTCACGTCTTTCTTCAGGTCGAGTGCGGTTCCTTCCCGTTTCCAGGTCTTCAGGTCGGCCGACGAATAGATGTGTGCATCGTGGTTCTGCCAGTTTTCCGTGCCGTCCGTTGTGGGGTACAGGTAGTAGCGGCCGGTCTGTTCGGCATACAGAATCTCCGGGTCGGCATAGTAGCCCGTTATCACGGGATTGTTCACATTGTCGGCCACCGGTAGCGGAGTCCGGTTGTAGGGACGTTTGTTCTTTTCCCAGTAGCTTTCCAGGTTGGCAGCTTCTTCGGCCGTGATTTGCACGATGGCGCCGTGCTTGGGCGACGTGAAGTTGAGGGTCCGCATCTTGCCGTTGTTGAATTCGCCTAAGTCTTCGTAGTGCTCGAAGTCGGACGTCTCCACAAAGCCGAAGGTCATGGGGCGTTGGCGGTAGATGTCGTACATCAGTACCCATTTGTCCTCCCCGATGCGCTTGAACACGTGAGGAGCCTCGCATCCCATCGGGGCAGCATCCACCCAGCTGGGATCGAAATGCCAGCCGCCTGTCGGACGGTCGGAAGTGGCGTGCTTGATGCCTGCCTGTCCGTCGTGCGACACATACATCAGGTGATACGTGTCACCCACCTTGGTGATGTCTCCGTCGATGGCCGAAACCTTTTCGTTGGGGTATTGGAACAGAATCATGGGTTCCGTCTCTATCCGGTTGTAGTCCTCGTTCACATAGACGTAGTACAGCTTGTTGGGCTCGTTCTTGTGGCGCATGGTCAGGTAGATCATGTAGCGTCCCGTCTGGTCGTCGTAGAAGGTCTCGGGAGCCCAGGCACAGCCTATCTCCTTCCAGCCCGTGAACAGGGAGTCGAACTGGATGTTACTGCGTGTCCAGTGGATTAAGTCCCACGACTTCATCAGGACGATGCCTCGGTTGTTGCCCCATCCGTAGGTCTTTCCCGGACGTTCCCATTCTTCCTCCCGCTTGCCATCGCGTTTGGCAAATACGTGCAGGTCGGTCATGGCCATGTAGAAAGCGCCGTCCGGTCCCCGGTAGATGTGCGGGTCGCGGATGCCCTTCTGCTGGGCGATGGTGTCGCCTGCAATGACGGGATAATCGTCGTTGAGGGCTTTGAACTGACGTCCGTCGTAGCTGATGGCCATGTGCAGGCCGTGGTCTTCGTCCTTGTGATAGACCATTAGGTAGGCAGCCATGTTCTTCTCGTCGGGGCGGTGGCTCTGGTAGCGGAAGTCACTGAATGTCGCTTTTCCCTTGCCCATCACCAAGAGACCCGGACGGATGGCAAGGAAGCCCCGGCAGCGGTTGTGATTCATCGCCGACAGGTCGAGGCCTTCGGCCAACGTGGTCCAGGCTTTTCCGTCCTTGCTCACCTGGGCGGTCATGCGGTTGCCCAAGTTGCGCAGGCGGAGGGTGCAGCTCTTGCCTATCCGGTTGGGTACGGTCCCATGCAGCTTGCCTTGGTCGTAGAGGTAGAAGGACTTTCCGTCGGTGGTCACTCCGCTATAGTATTTCTCGTTGTAGAACAGCATCAGTCCGGCCTGTTTGCCTCCGGTTTTCTCCAGGCGTACTTGCACGTCGTAACCTTTGTCTTCGGCGGTCATCAGCAGGTAGCGCGCATTGCCTGCGGTCTGTCCCTTGCCTTCCATTTGCAGCTTTCCGTCGCCGGACCGGATGGCTTCGGGGGCATATTCGCGATAGAAGGTCCATTGCAGGTCGAGTTGGGGCGAAGTAAAGTCATCGTTCAGGTCGAAGCCGTGCCGGATGGCTTTCTCAGCCCGGGGCAGGGGAGCGGTCTTCACCGTCCGGAACCAGCCGTCCGAAGTCCATTCCACCGGCTCCAGCAACGTCTGCCGGCCCAGCGAATGATATCCGTTGGCATAGGCGTGATAGACTATCCACCAGCGTCCGTCGGCATCGTCGATGAGGGTGCCGTGTCCTTTCGACCACCACGGGTCGGTCTCCGAATAGGTGTGAATGACGGGGTTGTAGGGCGATTCTTCCCACGGCCCTTCCAGCGACTTGGCACGCGCGCTGACCACCATGTGGCTGGTGGCAGGACCTGCCGTGCCTCCTTCGGCCGAGGTCAGGTAGTAGTAGCCGTTGTGGTAAATCAGTTTGGGCGACTCCAGGTAGGTTTCGGGCCATTCGCCTTCTGTCACCCAATGCTTGGGGATTTCCCAGCCCCGGTGTACGGTCTTCAGCGTATCGGCCAGTGCCAGTCCGTCGGCAGTCAGGGGAGCCATGCGGCCTTTGTTGACGAACAGGTAACGCTGTCCGTTGACGTCGACGATGTGTCCCGGGTCGATGCCGGCCGAACCTTTCACTTCCACCGGATCGCTCCACGGTCCCCGGATGTTCTCGGCCGTGCAGACATACACCTTGCGGTTGGCCGGATAGTACAGGTAGTATTTTCCGTTATGCTTCAGCAGTTCGGGAGCCATGGCGTTGCCTATCTTCCCCGTGCCCACCCGGCATATCGGTTCCCAGTTCACCAGGTCCTGCGAATGCCAGATGAGGAATCCCGGTGTGTACTGGAACGGCGAGTGTGTCATGTAGAAATCGCGTCCTTCCCGCAGGATAGTGGGGTCGGCATAGTCTCCGGCCAGGATGCAGCGCGGGAAGCCCTGTGCCCAGGCGGAGAGTGTCACACTCAGAAACAGAAAAAGGAATAAAGATACTTTTTTCATCGTTCAAAAAAATAAGGTATTAGACATTGTGTAAGCTATAGAAAGAACAAAAATAAGTAAACTTTAGGATATGACAAAGCCCTGGCTTGGGAAAGTCAGGGCTTTACATCGTTATAGTCCGAACTTGTCGTAAAGTTCGTACAACACTTGGCTGGGGACGCTGCTTATTGGTGGAACACTTTCGATACAATCGTCCACCGTCCGTCTATCTTCACCAGCGAATGGAAGTCGGTGAACGACATCCCGTGCCTCTATCGAACAACAGTCCCCGCATTAGGAGTATGCCATCGCCCCGCGGGGCATGACGCTGATTCCCATCATCGACGCCATGATAGCGTGGGGAGAACGGAATTGTCCCCATCATGGGACGTGGTACAAACAACGGAACGGTGACGCAGTTCAGTTGTAAGCAGCAGATTGAGAGGCAGCAAGGAAAATTCAAGACTGAAAGGGCTGGCTTCCCGAAACATTCAGGAAAAGGAAAACCGTCATCAAAGCAAGCATCATTATACACTTTTTGCCCGGTTTGCAGTCGCTGGTCATCTTGCAGGAAAACTTCAACGAGTTGTTGAAGTTTTGTTGAATAAAACAGATACCACCGCTTCATATACCATAGGTTTGAGGTACTTTCTTCATGTTCACCTTTACACGGACAACGCCCTTGTGCTGTATCATCTTCTTGCAGTTGCCGTTGTTTATCGCACTTTGTATATAGTCATCATACCCTGAATTAAGATTTAAAGGAAACCGCCGTCTCATTTAAAGGGAAGGCAAGGCAGTTTAAATGGGAGAGGGACTCACATCCGATGTCGTGAGAGGGCAACAAATAGGGATGTGAAATGTTGCTGTTTTGTTGTTATTGTTTACTATTCTCGCGAGTGTGTGGATAAGGCATTTAGGGTTCATTTTGGGTTCAGGGGTCATTTGAACCTTCTCTCGGAGAGGGATGTTTTATATAGGTTTGATTTTCAATGGATTAATTTTTTATTACAGTTTTTGTTCCTTGATAAATAGACTTGTTTTTAATCGTCGATTTCCTCTTTTTGAAGTGCTGTTTTGTTTGGTTTTATTACTGTTTATGAGAGCTGGCTACCATGAAGCTTCTTTCATGGATTCCCAATAGGGCGATAGCCGCTGAATGGGGCTCGTTAAAAACTGAAAAATATATGGGTCATAACAAATAGATAACTATTTTTGTAGTCCAAAAACATAAATAATACAATTCGTAACCCAATGGAGGTCAGCGTTTTTATAGAAAATATCCAGAAAGCTTTCGGAGAAAATGTACAGTTACCTTTTGCTTTTTGGTATTCTGATGAACCGATTAATGATGATTGGCAAAAAATCAACGGTTGTTTTTTTAAGGAGTTTGAAAGGTTGCTTAGTGGTGAACCCATCTCTTTAAGTGCTGATAGAATCGGGTGTATGGGAGGTAAGTTCTATACCGGTTTTTCGCCCATGAATGAAAAGATGCCTGTGTTTGTTTCAAGTAAAGAAAGGTATAAGAAGTCGCCAGAACTGGTTCTTGACTTCGTGGAAAAGGCCCATGTGCAGATGACTACAATGCGCTATTTGAATATTTCACCGATTGCTCGACTTGAAAACTTTAATAATGTAGTGGGGATTTTCTTTTGGGCTACTCCTGATATGCTTTCAGGACTTGCCTCTTGGACATTTTACGATAACAATTCGGATGATGCAATTACTGCAAAATTTGGTTCGGGATGTTCTTCTATCTTTTCAGAAGCGACATGGGAAAACAGCAAGAATGGGAAACGTACATTTATTGGACTGTTGGATCCCTCTGTGCGTCGCTATATCCATGAGAATATATTAAGTTTTACTATACCCATGTCCCGCTTTCGGGAGATGTATTATACAATACAAGATAGCTGCTTGTTGAATACACCTGCGTGGGAAAAAATTAGGGAACGAATTAGCCGGGGTGAGGTGTAGTCCATCTTACCGCAGGTACCGCTGTGCGGCACACTGCTGCTTATGATACGTGTAATTTGGGAACTATCGGGTGCCTTCTTGAGCATATTTCTTTACAATTCGTGCCTTTCTTCGGAGGGGGTGTTCCCCGGGAAAGGGTTCAAATGAACCCTGAACCCAAAATGAACCCTACTTCCTCTTTGTGGGGCAGTTAGTTTGCTGATAATCAGTTTGATATAAAATCTGGCTTTTACTCCCTGAAGAAAAAACGAGCGTTTGCTTTTTGGAGCGAATTAGTGACTGGTATGGTAAAAAATGTTTTCATCTGTGCCGTTTGCCGCTCGTCGGGGGCAGGACTCGTCAGCCAGTCACTTTTTCCGGAAAGTTTTCCGGCAGAAAGTTAGGGCATTTGGAGAAAAAGGGTTATTTTTGTCCCCGTATTACCTAATTCATAGCAACGTCATGAAAGATCGGATAGTCGGCTTCATCCAAACATATCTCCTTTTCGTTTGTCTTTTTGTGGTGCAGAAACCGCTGTTTATGCTTGTATATCGTGCCCTGTATGCGGATGTCTCGTGGACGGAGTGGTTGCGGGTCATGGTACACGGATTGCCGCTCGACCTTTCGCTGGCAGGCTATCTGACGGCTGTCCCCGGCTTGCTGCTCATTGTTTCGGCTTGGACACTGTCGCCGGTGTGGCGGCGCGTCTGGTGCGGCTATTTCGCCTTGGTGTGCGGCTTGATGTCCGTGATTGCGGTGACCGACGTGGTGCTTTATGACTATTGGGGCTTCCGGCTCGATTCTACCCCGTTGTTCTATTTCTTCTCGTCGCCCAAGGACACCTTTGCCAGTGTCAGTGTCTGGCTGGTGATAGGAGGCGTGTTGCTGATGGCGGCCTATGCGGTGGTGCTTTATGGGGTCTTTTATGCCGTGTTGTTGCGCAAGGGGAAGTGGCTGCACGTGAAGTTGCCTTATCGGCGCCTGACGGTGTCGATGGTCCTGTTGCTGCTGACGGCTTTGCTCTTCATCCCCATCCGGGGTGGTTTCACGGTCTCTACGATGAACACGGGGAAGGTGTATTTCAGCTCCAACCAACGGCTGAACCATGCTGCTATCAATCCGGCATTCAGCCTGATGGAGTCTTTGTCCAAGCAAAATGACTTTGCCGCGCAGTACCGTTTTCTGGAGCCTGCCGAGGCCGACCGGCTTTTCAACCGGATGCTCGATCCGCAGGTCAGGGCCTTCCGTAGCGGTCGGCTTGCTTCGCCGGATACGTTGCGTCCCGACTCGGCTTCCGTCCTGTTGCGCACGCAGCGTCCCGATGTGGTGCTGGTCATTCTGGAAGGCTTTTCGTCTCATCTGATGGAGACGTTGGGAGGCGAGCCCGATGCGGCGGTCTGCCTGGACAGCCTGGCGCAGGAGGGAGTGCTCTTCACGAATTTCTATGCCAACAGCTTCCGCACAGACCGGGGCCTGGTGTCCATCCTCAGCGGCTATCCGGCGCAACCTTCGACCAGCATCATGAAGTATCCGCGCAAGACCCAGAGCCTGCCGGCTTTGGCGGGCGTGCTGCGCGGGGCGGGATACGATACGAAGTATTACTATGGCGGCGATGCCGACTTTACCAATATGCGTTCCTACCTGATGTCTTCGGGTTTCAGCTCGATTGTGTGCGATGCGGATTTCCCCATCGGCGACCGGCTGAGCAAGTGGGGCGTACACGACCATTTGGTGTTCCGGCGTTTGCTGAGTGACTTGCAAGCCGAGGCGGACACGGTGACTCGTCCTCGCTTTCGGGTGCTCCAGACTTCGAGCAGCCACGAGCCCTTTGAGGTGCCCTATCGTCGCCTGGCCAACGACCGCCTGAATGCCTTTGCGTATGCCGACAGTTGTGTGGGCGACTTCATCCGCCGCTATCGCCGGTTGCCTCAGTGGGAGCATACAGTCGTGGTGCTGGTCCCCGACCATCAAGGCGCTTATCCCGAGCAGATGGACAACCTTTCGTTCGAACGCTATCACATCCCCTTGTTGCTGGTGGGAGGAGCTGTGAACGGTCCGCGCCGTGTCGAGGTGTGTGGCTCTCAGCAGGACATCGCAGCCACGTTGTTGGCTCAGTTGGGCTTGCCGCATGGCGAGTTTACCTTCAGTAAGGATCTGATGAATCCCGCTTCGCCTCACTTCGCCTTCTTCACTTTCCCCGATGCTTTCGGTGTGCTGACGCCCGACGGGAAGGCCGTGTACGACAATCAGGCGAACCGGACGGTGGTGGAAGAAGGGGCAGCCGCCACGGAGAACCTGCAAGCCGGCAAGGCTTATTTGCAGAAGTTGTATGACGACATAGCAGGGAGGTGAGCCGATGATGACCGATTTGTTATCCCACCTGATAGAGATGGACGAAGCCCTGTTGCTGGCCATTAACGGCTGGCGGGCAGCGTGGGCGGATGCCTTTATGTATGCCTTCAGCGGCAAGTGGATATGGGTGCCGTTGTATGTCTCGCTGGTGTACGTCATTTTCCGGAACCTGCCTTGGCGGACGGCTTTGGGTTGTGCCGTGGCCATTGCGCTGACCATTACCTTTGCCGACCAGGTGGGAGCCTCGCTCATCCGTCCCGAAGTGTGTCGCCTGCGTCCGGCCAATCCGGAGAACCCGCTCTCCGAGATGATACACATTGTGAACGGCTACCGGGGCGGACGCTACGGCTTTCCCTCGTGTCATGCTGCCAATACATTCGGCCTGGCTTTCTTCCTCGTCTACCTGTTCCGGCAGCGGATGCTCTCTGTCTTTATCCTGCTGTGGGCCTTGGTGACCTGCTATTCGCGGGCTTATCTGGGCGTACACTATCCGGGCGACCTGTTGGCCGGGGCTTTGTTGGGCTTTATCGGGGCCAGTCTTTTCTACGGGCTTTTCCGTAAGGTGTGCCGCTATCGGCGTCCCGACCCCTTGGTGCAGGGATGGATACCGCTTGCCGTGGGCGGACTGACGGTGGTGGGCATGCTGGTTTACTCCTTCTGCTGAGCCGGTCTTTTTCTGGGGTTCATCGGTCCATCCAGGCCTTGAAAGCTGCCGCTTTCTCCCGGCTTACCACGACTTCTTCTTTGGGATATCCTTTCAGCCGGACCACCAGCTTGGAGCCGAAATAGTTGCCCACGTATTCCACACTGTCGATGCGCACGATGTACTGCCGGTTGGCGCGAAAGAAATCGTCGGGATTGAGCTGGGCTTCCAGGGCATCCATGGTGAGCGGTACGGCTTGGGAAGTGCCGTTCATCAGACGTAGGTGAGTCACCTTGTTTTCGGAGTAGACCACCTGTGCAAAGAGGGTGCATAGCAGCATCTCGTAACGTACCCTCTGTGCAGAACAGTAGCCCGAACGCTTCGCCTTGCAGAGGCAGGGAAAGACACTCGGCGAGTGATTCGAACCGGCAAATGGTGCAACCGTCGATAGAGGCATATTGGTCTGGGTGGAAGTGTTGGGCACCGTTTTCTAAGCTATGACTGACTATCATCTTGTTATATATTCTGTTCTTTTCGATTTTCCTGCCGCAAAGCTACGCCCTCTGGTCCGGCCGGGCAAGCAGAGTCTGACGGAAACGGCGAAAAACAAGACTGAACCCTCAAAAACAACTTCTCAGCAGTAGAGCGTGCTATGGAGGGAAGAAAAGTGGGGGAAGAATTTGGCATTTTCCTTAATTAGACCCACCTTTGCGGCCGCAAAATTGAAACATGAATATGAAAGAACTCGACTTGACGCAGGGCAGTGTGCCTAAGGTATTGCTACAGTTTGCCCTGCCTTTTTTGATTGCCAATGTGCTTCAAGCCCTGTATGGCGGGGCGGACTTGTTTGTAGTGGGCCAGTATGACGATGCTGCCAGTGTGGCAGGCGTAGCCATCGGCAGCCAGGTGATGCAGACCATTACGGGCATTATTCTCGGATTGACTACGGGTACCACTATCCTGATAGCCATGAATACCGGTGCCAAGGACGACCGCAAGGTGGCAGCCACCATCGGTACGTCCGTCTACTTCTTTGCCGTGGTGGGGGTAGTGCTGACGCTGATTATGGTAGGTTTGCACGAACACATCGCCCGACTGATGCACACACCGCCCGAGGCTATGGCGGATACGCTGCACTATATCTTGATTTGCTCGGTGGGCATTCCGTTCATTATGGGATACAACGTGGTATGCGGTATCCTGCGCGGACTGGGCGATTCGAAGTCGCCCCTTTACTTCGTGGGTATTGCCTGTGTCATCAACATTGGAGTGGACTTCCTGCTGGTGGGCGGCTTGGGAATGCGTGCGGCCGGTGCCGCTACGGCTACGGTACTGTCGCAGGGCATCAGTTTCCTGGCGGCGTTGTGGTTTCTGCATCGGCGGGGTTTTCATTTCTCCTTTGGCTGGAAAGACATCCGGCTGGACAAGCTGCTCTCCAAACGCATCGTTACCCTGGGAGCGCCCATTGCTTTGCAGGATGCGCTGATTAACATCTCGTTCCTGCTCATCACTGTGATTGTTAACCAGATGGGAGTCATAGCTTCGGCCTCGCTTGGGGTGGTGGAGAAGCTTATTGTGTTCGCCATGCTGCCTCCCACGGCCATTGCGGCTGCCGTGGCCACCATGACTGCTCAGAACTACGGAGCAGGGCTGGTGCCCCGGATGAGGCTGTGCTTGCGTTCGGGCATCGGTATGGCACTGGTGTTCGGGGTGTCGGTATGTGTCTACGCACAGTTCCTGCCCGAAACGCTGACCGGTATCTTCACTAACGACCCGGCTGTGGTGACCATGGCAGCCGATTATCTGCGTGGTTATAGCATCGACTGTATCATGGTGAGCTTCGTATTCTGCATCAACTCCTACTTCAGCGGACAGGGTAATTCCTGGTTCCCGATGATTCACAGCATGATAGCGACGTTCCTGTTCCGCATTCCCTTGTCCTATCTGGCCGGACAACTGGACCAGACAGACTTGGTGCTGATGGGATATGCGCCGCCCCTCTCGACGCTGGTTTCACTCCTGATATGTCTGTGGTACTTGCGCATCAACCGTCGGAAACTGGAGCGGATGATGGCGAGGGGACGGTGAGCCTTAGGCACCTTCCACCGGAGTCAATCCCATTTCTTCTGCCCGCTGACACATGAACCGGCGGGCAGCTTCGTATTCGTTGGGAATCACCCCGTCCAGTATGGCATCTTTGATGGCTGTTTTCAGCAGTCCCACTTCCCGGCAAGGTTGCAGCCCGAAGGTGTGCATAATCTCTTCTCCGCTGACGGGCGGCTGGAAATTGCGGATACGGTCGCGTTCTTCCAAGTCCTTCAGTTTCTGACGCACCAGCTGGAAGTTGTCGAGGAAGCGCTTCTTGCGTTCGGAGTTCTTCGAGGTGATGTCTGCCTCGCAGAGGGTCATCAGGTCGTCGATGTCGTCTCCTGCTTCGAACAACAGACGTCGCACGGCGGAGTCGGTCACCACGTCGTCGGCAATTACGATAGGACGCATGTGCAGGCTTACCAGCTTCTGCACGTACTTCATCTTCTCGTTCATGGGCAGCTTCATCCGACGGAAGATGCCGGGTATCATCTTTTCCCCGATGTAATTGTGGTTGTGGAAAGTCCATCCCGCCCGGGGATCCCAACGCTTGGTGGTCGGCTTGGCAATGTCGTGCAGCAGTGCCGCCCAGCGCAGCCACAGGTTGTCCGTCTTCCGGCTGATGTTGTCCAATACCTCCAGTGTGTGGTAGAAGTTGTCCTTATGGGCCCGTCCGTTGCGGGTTTCTACCCCTTGCAATGCCGCCAGTTCAGGGAATATCAGTTCGAGCAATCCACTGCGGTCCAGGTCGATGAAACCTTTCGAAGGGATGGGGGAGAGGATGATTTTGTTCAGCTCGTCGGCAATGCGTTCCTTGGAGATGATGCTGATGCGCTCCTTGTTCCGGTACAGCGATTCGAAAGTTTCGTCGTCCACATAGAAGTTGAGTTGGGTGGCAAAACGGATGCAACGCATCATGCGCAGAGGATCGTCGCTGAAAGTGATATCCGGGTCGAGTGGTGTGCGAATGGTACGTTCCTTCAAGTCGTTCATGCCGCCGAAGGGGTCTACCAACTCGCCGTAACGTGCCCGGTTCAGGCAGACGGCAAGGGCGTTGATGGTGAAGTCGCGTCGGTTCTGGTCGTCTTCCAGGGTACCGTCTTCCACAATCGGCTTGCGCGAGTCGTGCGTGTAGGATTCCTTGCGGGCACCGACAAACTCCACTTCCACACCGTGATACTTCAGTTGGGCGGTGCCGAAGTTCTTGAATACCGATACGTGTGCGCCGTTTCCCAGCCGCTCGCCCAATGCTTCGGCCATGCGGATGCCACTGCCCACTACGACTACGTCAATGTCCTTCGAAGGTCGTTGCAGGAAGATGTCGCGCACATATCCTCCCACTACATAACATTCTAATCCCAGTTCATCGGCCGTTTCGGAAATCTGTTTGAATATCTTGTCGCTGAAGTGTTGCTTCAGTTCTTCTGCTGTTAGTTCTACCATAATTGGATATAAAAATCGGATTTGGGGCGCAAAGATACGGATATTATTTCTATTTTTGCAGGCAGTAACCCGAAGAACAGCTAAATATATGAGGAAGAAAGCCCTAATAACCGCGTGTCTTTGCATCATTCTGGCCGCTTGCGAGAATGTAGAAAAGAAAGCCGAAGCCAAGCTGGCGGAAGCTCGTGCCGCCTACGAAGCAGGACGTTACAGCGAGGCCAAAATACAGATAGACAGCATCAAGATACTCTATCCCAAAGCCTTCGACGCGCGTCGGCAAGGCATCTACCTGATGCAAGAGGTGGAGCTGAAAGAGCAACAGCAGACCGTGGCCTATTTGGACAGCCTGCTGGCCGAGAAACAAAAGGAATTGGAGGCTGTTAAAGGTCATTTTGTGCTGGAGAAAGACACGGCTTATCAACGCATCGGACACTACCTGGCACCGGCGCAAGTCATCGAACGCAACCTGCACCGCTCTTATCTTCGCTTCCAGACCGACGAAACGGGGGTGCTCAGCCTGACTTCCATCTATTGCGGGGCGAAGAACATCCATCACACGGCTGTCAAGGTGACGGCGCCCGATGGAACCTTTGCCGAAACCCCTTCCTCACGTGACAGTTACGAAACGACTGACTTGGGTGAACACATTGAGAAGGCTGATTATAAGGCAGGAGAGGACGGAGATGTCATTGGTTTCGTGGCTGCCAATAAGGACAAGAACTTGCGTGTGGAGTATAAAGGCGACCAAACCTACACCACCCACATGATGCCTGCCGACCGTCAAGCCGCAGCCGATGTCCGTCAACTATCCGCTATCCTGTCCTCCATCACGGAAATCCGGAAGAACCTCGAAGAAGCGCATCAGCGGATAGCTTTCGTGCAGAAGAAAATGAGTGAAAGGAAAAAACAAGACGAAGAAGCATCCCGATGATTAGAAGGCGTTACATCACCCTGTTGTTGCTGTGCATCAGCCTGTTGATGGTCATGGTGCCCGTCATGCCCCATCACCATCATACGGGGGAAGCCATCTGTGTGCTGAACGACTTGAGGTGTGGAGGCAACTTGTCCCATCCGGCCTCCGGACATTCGCATTGCTGCCACAACAAAGGGTGCATCACTACGCACTTCTTCCAACGCATACCCACTATCCGGCAAGGTTTGCAGAGCCTGGAGAAGCAAACCTTGACTGCCGGCTTTGCCCGGTTCTTTATCGAGCCGGTTCCGATATTTATCAGTAGTTATTCAACTCAATTACCCCTTTATGCCGAGTCCTTGTATGGCACGTGTGTCGTGCAGGCTACGGGACTTCGGGCTCCTCCTGTACGTTTATTCTAAGTGCGTGCGGCTGATCGAGCAGCCGGACGAGACAGAATGGTGTTTGCAACCTGATTGCAAGCCCTATTCCGCTATTTTTGTAACCGATTTAGAATAAACAATTACAGCTATGATGAAAAAAACTTTCTGGATGGGAGCCTTGGGACTGTTCCTGTTGAGCTCCTGCCATAACCACGATGCCCATGACGGGCACGACCACGAGATTGAACAACACGACCATGACGCCGAAGGCCCCGGACACAACCATGATCACGAAGCAGAAGGTGCATCGGCGCATAGTGACGAAATCATCCTCTCGCCCGAGAAAGCGAAGGCTGCCGGAGTGGAAACCGGTATTGTACAACCAGGCACCTTCCATCAGGTGATACGCACGAGCGGAAGCATTACGGCAGCCCAAGGAGAAGAACGGGTAGCCGTGGCTACGGTATCCGGTGTCGTTTCCTTCCACGGGAAGGTGACGGAGGGTATGAAGGTGAGCCAGGGAAGTCCTCTGGTTTTGCTTTCGTCCCGTCACATGGCCGAGGGAGACCCCGTGCAGAAGGCTCGCGTGGCTTACGAAACGGCCCGCAAGGAATATGAACGCATGAAAGCACTGGTGGGCGACAAGATTGTATCGGAGAAAGCCTTTGCCCAAGCTGAGCAAGCTTACGAGAACGCCCGCATCAGCTACGAAGCCGTGGCTAAGGGACAGACTGCCCAAGGACAAGCCGTTCCCGCCCCCATCGACGGGTATGTGAAAAGCCTGTTGGTGCAGGAAGGCGACTATGTGCAGGTGGGTCAACCCTTGGTGAGCATCGCCCGGAGCAAGCGGCTCAGCCTGCGGGCCGATGTCAGCGAGAAGTACTATCCCCGGTTGGCTGAAATCACTTCTGCCCACTTCTGCACGCCCTACAATGACCGCGTGTACAAGCTGGAGGAAATGAACGGCCGGCTGCTGTCCTATGGCAAGGCTACCAATGACCAAAGTTTCTATATCCCCGTCACTTTCGAGTTCGACAACGTGCAGGGAGTGGTGCCCGGTGCCTTCGTCGAAGTCTATCTGCTGACTGCGGTCCGGGACAATGTGTTGACCCTGCCCCGCACGGCCATTACCGAGGAACAAGGCAGTTACTTCGTCTACCTCCAGGTGGACGAACACGGCTACCGGAAGCAACTGGTCACCCTGGGTGGAGACGACGGCGAGCGTGTGCAAATCACCTCCGGACTACAGGGGGGCGAACGGGTCGTTACCAAGGGAGCTTACCAGGTGAAGCTGGCTTCGGCCTCCAATGCCATCCCCGCCCACACGCATGAACACTAAGGGGATTTACGATTTAGCTATTTACGATTTACTATTTAGCCATTAACCATTTACCATTAATCATTAGATTATTGAACGTATGCTAAACAAAATCATACACTTCTCTTTGCAGAACCGGATACTGGTGCTGGTCTGCTCCATCCTGCTGATGGTGGCGGGCACCTACAGGGCACTGCACTCCGAGGTCGACGTGTTCCCCGACCTCAATGCGCCCACGGTGGTGGTCATGACCGAAGCCGGAGGGATGGCTGCCGAAGAGGTGGAACAATTGGTCACCTTCCCCGTAGAGACGGCTGTCAACGGGGCGACCGGCGTGCGACGGGTGCGCTCGTCCAGCACGGCCGGATTCTCTGTGGTATGGGTGGAGTTCGACTGGGATACGGACATCTACCTGGCGCGGCAAATCGTCAGTGAGAAGCTGGCCACCATCGCCGATGCCCTGCCCGAAGGGGTGGGGGAACCTACTCTCGGCCCGCAATCGTCCATCCTGGGCGAGATGCTTATCATCGGGCTTACGGCCGATTCCACTTCCATGCTCGACCTGCGTACCCTGGCCGACTGGACCATCCGACCCCGACTGCTGTCCACCGGAGGCGTGGCACAGGTGGCCGTGCTGGGGGGCGACATCAAGGAGTATCAGATTCAGCTGGACCCGGAACGCATGCGCCATGCCGGAGTCAGCCTCACCGAAGTGCTGGACGCTACGCGGGGCATGAACCTCAATGCCAATGGCGGTGTGCTCTACCAGTATGGCAACGAGTACATCGTGCGCGGCGTGCTGAGCGAAACCGATGCCGAACAACTGGGACTAGCCGTGGTGAAGCCAGCTACGGGGAACGAGCTACAAGGGACGAGTACGCCCATCTTGCTGAGGGACATCGCCGACGTGCGTATTGGGGCCAAGCTGCCTAAGTTGGGCACAGCTTCCGAACGGGGCAAACCGGCCGTGCTGCTCACCGTCACCAAGCAACCCGCCACCAGCACCCTCGAACTGACCGACAAGCTGGAGGCTGCCTTGGCCGACCTGAGTAAGAACCTGCCTGCTGACGTCCGCGTCAGCACCGACATCTTCCGCCAGAGCCGCTTCATCGAAAGCGCCATCGGCAATGTCCAGAAGTCGCTCGTCGAGGGCGGGCTCTTTGTCGTGGTGGTGCTCTTTCTCTTCCTGGCCAACGTGCGCACCACGGTCATCTCCCTCGTCACGCTGCCCCTCTCGCTGGTGGTGTCCGTCCTCGTGCTCCATGCCATGGGGCTCACCATCAACACCATGTCGCTGGGCGGTATGGCCATTGCCATTGGTTCGCTGGTGGACGATGCCATCGTCGATGTGGAGAACGTCTTCCGCCGCCTGCACCTCAACCGCGCCCTGCCGCCCGAGGAGCGGAAACCGGTGCTCGATGTCGTGTTCGACGCCTCGCGCGAAGTCCGTATGCCCATCCTCAACTCCACCCTCATCATCATCGTCAGCTTCGTCCCCCTCTTCTTCCTGTCGGGCATGGAGGGACGCATGTTGGTGCCCCTGGGCATTGCCTTCATCGTGGCGTTGGCGGCCTCTACGGTAGTGGCGCTGACGCTGACGCCCGTGCTGTGCAGCTACCTGCTGAGGAGTAAAGAAGATAAACAATTTGAAACCGATTCGGCTTCTGCGCAGAATCCTTCGACCTTTGTACGCACAACCCCCCAACCCTTGTGCGCACAACACCCCGACCCTTGTGCGCACAAAGGTCGACCCCTTGTGCGCACAAAGGTAGCACCCCCCTCAGGAAGTGCTTCTGGGGCCGATTCGAAGGTGGCGCGATGGATTAAGCAAGGGTACGAAGTACTGTTGCATAAATCCTTACAACACAGCCGTCCGGTGCTGGCCGTCACGGTGATGGTGTTCCTCGTGGCCCTCGTCTCCTTCTTCACCTTGGGCCGTTCGTTCCTGCCGCCCTTCAACGAGGGTTCGCTCACCATCAACGTGTCGTCCCTGCCGGGAATATCGCTGGAAGAGAGCGACCGCCTGGGGCGTCGGGCCGAAGAGTTGCTGCTGACCATCCCGGAGATTCAGACCGTAGCCCGGAAGACGGGCCGTGCCGAGCTGGACGAACATGCCCTGGGGGTGAATGTCAGCGAGTTGGAAGCGCCCTTTGAACTGACGGACCGCAGCCGTTCGGCGTTCATGGCCGAAGTGCGGGCGAAGCTGAATACCCTCAGCGGGGCGAACATCGAGATAGGTCAGCCCATCAGCCACCGCATCGACGCCATGCTGAGCGGGACGCAGGCCAACATCGCCATCAAGCTCTTCGGCGACGACCTGAACCGCCTCTTCATGCTGGGCAAGGAGATACGCGACCGCATTCAGGACGTGCCCGGTGTGGCCGACCTGTCGGTGGAGCAGCAGATTGAGCGTCCGCAGCTCACCATCCGTCCCCGTCGCGAAGTGCTGGCCCGTTATGGCATTACCCTGCCGCAGTTTGCCGAGTACGTCCGTGCCTGCCTGGCGGGTGAAGTCGTGTCGCAGGTGTATGACGAAGGCAAGTCGTTCGACCTGACCGTCCGCGTGCGCCATGACCTGCACGACGAGATAGGGAAAGTGCGCGACCTGATGATTGACACGCCCACGGGGCAGAAGATTCCGTTGGACTATGTGGCAGAGGTCCGTTCCACCAGCGGACCGAACACTATCAGTCGCGAGAACGTGAAGCGCAAGATTGTCATCTCGGCCAACGTAGCCGACCGCGACCTGCGTTCGGTGGTGAACGACATCCAAGAGCGTGTGTCACAGATGCGCCTGCCCGAGGGCTACCACGTGGAGTACGGCGGTCAGTTCGAGAGCGAGCAAGCAGCCAGCCGCACGCTGTTGCTGACGTCGGCCATGGCCTTGGTGGTCATTTTCCTGCTGCTCTATCACCAGTTCCGCAGCGTGCGCGAGAGTGCCGTTATCCTGCTCAACCTGCCCTTGGCGCTGATAGGAGGCGTGTTCACCCTGCTGCTCACCACGGGCGAGGTCAGCATTCCGGCCATCATCGGTTTCATCTCGCTATTCGGCATCGCCACGCGTAACGGCATGTTGCTCATCAGCCACTACAACCACTTGCAGCAGGTGGAGGGATACTCGGTGGTGGACAGTGTGCTCCAAGGCTCGCTGGACCGCCTCAACCCCATCCTGATGACCGCCCTTTGCAGTGCCCTGGCCCTGGTGCCGCTGGCCTTGGGAGGCGACCTGCCGGGCAACGAGATACAAAGCCCCATGGCGAAGGTCATCCTCGGCGGTCTGCTGACGTCGACCTTCCTCAACGGCTTCATCATACCGATAGTTTACTTAAAGCTGCATAAAGCCTCTCCCCAACCCTCTCCGGAGGCGAGGGCGTAAGTTACCCGATGTATAACCTAAGAACATGTATAAGATGAAAAAGATATATCTGACCGTTTTATTCAGCCTCGCCCTGCTGCCCGTTGCTCTCTTTAGCCAGACATCCGGTTCCCCCTCTGCGGGAGGGGGGCTGGGGGAGGCCGCCATCGACGCCATCCTGAGGCAAGTCGAGACCAACAACAAACAGCTACAGGCACAGACGCAGCAGACGGCCGCGCTGAAAGCCGAGTATAAGACGACGAACAATCTGCCCGACCCAACCCTGTCCTACGCTCACCTGTGGGATTCGGACGACAAGGACATCACGGTAGGCGAGCTGGTCATTGCCCAGAGCTTCGACTTCCCCTCGCTCTACGTGGCCCGTGCCCGGCTGAACAAATTCCGGGGGCAGTCGTTGGACTGGCAGTCCGTCGCTTTGCGTCAGGACATCTTGTTGCAGGCCCAGCAGGTTTGTCTGGACATCATCTACCTCTCCCGCCTGCAACAACTTCTCGACGAGCGCCTGCGCAATGCCGAGGAACTGGCCGACATGTACCAGCGCCGTTTGGCCACGGGCGATGCCGGTTCCCTGGAGACGAACAAAGTGAACCTGGAATTGCTGAATACCCGTACCGAGGCCCGGCTCAACCGTACTGCCCTGTCCAACAAGCTCAAGGAGTTGACCGCCCTGAACGGCAGCCAAAGCCTGGTGCCCGGACGTCCCTTTGCCGACGGTCCCGCCGAACCTTCTGCTGCCAACTTAGGCTTGACGGACTATCCCGCCGTGCCTCTGCCCGAGGACTTTGCCCCGTTGGTGGACGAGCTCTTGGCTTCAGACCCTGCCTTACTCTCCCTCCAGAGCGAACGCGCAGCCGCTGACAAGCAGGTGTCTGTCAGTCGGCAAGGCTGGTTGCCCCAGTTGGAGGTGGGCTATCGCCGCAACACCGAGACGCGCCATCCGCTGAACGGAGTTGTGGTAGGCTTCTCCTTCCCCCTCTTTCAGAACCAAGGCAAGGTCAAGGTGGCACGCGCCCAAGCACAAAGCCTCGACTTTCAGCAGGACAATGCCCGTCTGCAAGCCAGTAGTACGCTGTGGCAACTCTATGATGAGGCTACCCAACTGAACAAGGCCATTCAGGAGTATACAGCTACCTTCGAGCGGCAGCAAGACTTGAGTTTGCTTCGTCAGGCTTTGGAAGGCGGTGAGTTGAGCATGATAGAATACTTCGTGGAGGTGTCGGTAGTCTATCAGTCGCAAGCCAACCTGCTTCAGTTGGAGAACCAGTACCAGAAGGTGATGGCGCAGATTTATAAAAGCCGGCTGTAGAAGCCCCACCCCGGCCCTCCCCCCGGAGGGGAGGAAGAAGGAACGACGGCACCCAGCCTCTCACTTCTGGGGAGGAAGTGGAAAGGGGCTACGGATGCGCCATTGAGGGGGATAGAGGTTATTGGCCCTCGTCTCCAGATTCTTGACGAAGCCGAGGGGAAGTTTGTCGTAAGTCAACAGAACTATTCCGCGAGAGGTCGTGCCCGGCAGGGTGATGACCTCTCGGCGTAAGTAGTCAATGGCTTGTCGGAAGTCCACCTTGGCGCGTGGGAAAGCATTGGGCTTCAGCAAGGTGCTCATGGCCAAGGCATGAAGAGGCAGACAGTCTTTCCCCCGCATCTCGGCCAGAGGTACTCCGCTTTGCAGGATGCGGACCGTCCGTTTCAAGGTTTGCAGCAAGGGGAGCCACGAGGTAGGAAAGGCTGTGAGGCGATTGTCTTCCGGTAGCAAGGTGTAGGCGTCGGGTGTCGTCAGCCACTTCCGCACCTGGTCCAGTTGTTCTTTACCAAAAACAGCGGGAGCATTCGCCCGTGCTTGGACCCTTTTCCCTTTCAGTTTGGAATACAAGGTGTTGGTGAACGGTTTGTTCGTTTCCGTTTCATCGGACGGTTTGCGCAGGACAGCCAGGAAGAAGCCTTCACCCTGGGCGCGGTGAGGCAGAAAGCGATAGACCGGAAAAGACGTCCCCGCCAACAGGTTGCCCGTGATGCCCCATGCGTCGTCCACCGACAGGGGCAATACTTCAGCTCCCCACTTGTCTTGCAACCAGCGTACGTTCTCTTCGTTCTCGTGTATATTATATGTACAGGTACTATATATAAAGAGTCCGCCGGGCTTTAGCGTGGGCCAGATGTCCGTCAGGATACGCCGCTGACGTTTCACACAGTACCTGACGTTCTCCGGGCTCCATTCGCTGACGGCTCCTTCATCCTTGCGGAACATCCCTTCGCCCGAACAGGGAGCATCCACCAGCACGATGTCGAACACAGACCCCAGCGGAATGAAAGCAGCAGCTTCACTTTGCGTAATCACGACATCGGGATGGCCCCACTTCGTCAGGTTCTCGACCAGCACTTGTGCCCGGGCCGGTATCACTTCGTTGGACACCAGCAGACTGCCGGGGGGCAACAGGCTTCGGGCATGGGTCGACTTGCCTCCGGGAGCGGCACAAAGGTCGAGCATCACCAAGGGACCGGAAGGCATCCACTGGCGTAAAGCCTGTTCGAGGAACATCGACGAAGCCTCCTGTACGTAGTAAGCTCCGGTATGCATCCACGGGTCGAAGGTGAAGGTGGGGCGTTGCGGCAGGTAGTAGCCGGACGAAGCCCAGGGCACTTTCGTCTTGGAAGAAAGGATAGGTTCCGGTTTCTGAGGATTCAGTCGGATGCTGACCGTAGGTTCGGTATGCAGCAAGGCCGAGGCAAAACGGGCATATTCGTCCTCCCCCAGCAGGGCAGTAAGGGCTTGCGTAAAGGCAGCAGGTAGTGTCATGGGATTGTACTGTTTGGTTTGGCGACAAAAGTACATATTTTGCTTGGAAGAAGCAAACTTCCCATTAAATGTGCCGGCCGTTTTCTTTAAATGGGAAAGGAGTTTTCTTTAAATGAGCTTATCTCTATCATTAAATGTAAAAAGAGCGAAGCATCGGTCAGCGGAAAATGATATTTGTAATGACTTGCGCGCCCACGTACTGATTCAGGTTTCTCACCAGCAACTCGCGTCCCATCATCAATTCTTGCCGGAGGGCAGCCGAGGTCAAGTGTACATACAGCACCTGGTTCTTTATATAGAGTTCGCGTGTGTACGAGGCGATGGTGCTGCCCAATACTTCCGGCCAAGCATTAATCAGCCGCCGCTCGTTGAGGGGAGATTCCAGGCACTCTTGCCGCAAATAGTTCCGGATCAGTGTGCCTATCTGTTCTGCGTTGTTTCTTTTCATACTTCAGCCTCCTCCTGCATTTCCGCCACTTTCCCGTTGTCCACCTTGAACATGCGGTAGTCGCCTCCTATCTTTTGTAAGATGTGGTCCAGATGTTCGCGGTTGGTGTCTGTGATGAATATTTGTCCGAAGTTGTCGCCGGTCACTAACTTGACGATTTGTTCCACGCGCGATGCGTCCAGCTTATCAAAGATGTCGTCCAGCAAGAGTAGGGGAGTTGTGCTGCCCGTTCGTTTCAGGAAATCGAATTGAGCCAGTTTGAGCGCTATCAGATACGTTTTGTTTTGTCCCTGCGAACCTTCGCGCTTGATGGGGAAACCTTCCAGCCGCATCTCCAGTTCGTCTTTGTGTATCCCCCGCAAGGAATATCCCATGATTTGGTCGCGCGTGCGGTTTTCTTTCAGCAGTTCCAGCAGGGCAGTCTCCCGTACATGCGACTGGTAGGTCAGTTCGACTTGCTCCTGTCCTTGGGAAATGAGCGAATAGAAAGATTGAAAGATGGGGATGAATTCCCGGATAAAGGCTTCCCGCTTTTGGAAAACAATCGTTCCCGTCTGGGCCATCATTTCCTCCCATACCCGGAACAGTTCTTCCTCCACAGGTTGCTCGCTCTTCAGCAGTATGTTTCGCTGTGCCAGTGCTTTGTTGTAGCGTATCAAGGCGTCCAGATAGCCTTTGTCGTATTGGGAAATCACCACGTCCATGAACCTGCGCCGTTCTTCGCTTCCGCCTGTGATTAGTTCCGAGTCGGCGGGAGAGACTAGAACTAGGGGCAGGAAGCCGATGTGGTCCGACAGGCGTTGATATTCCTTCTTGTTGCGTTTGAACTGTTTCTTTTGCCGACGTTTCATGCCGCAATACACTTCTTCCGTCGTGCCGTTTTCTGTTTCATAAAAACCTTGTATCATGAAGAAATCAGCTTCATGCCTCATGTTTTGTGAGTCAATCGGGTTTCCCGCACTTTTGCAGAAGGACAAGTAATACACCGCATCCAGCAGATTGGTCTTTCCCATTCCGTTTTGCCCGACGAAGCAGTTTAGCTTGGGCGAAAAAGAAAGTTCCACCTGTTCCAGATTCTTATAATTGAGTATAGACAGATGTTTCAGTACCATATAAATATATTCATTCCCGTGCAAAAGTAGGAAGTTTTTCGGGGTTTTCGGGCAGAAAACAAAAAAAGATGCCGCTAAATTTCGCTGTAAACCATAAAACACTTACTTTTGCGAGTCAAATCAGCAAAGTTTGAATAATAACAAAAAAATAATATAAAAATGGCAGAACAAAAAAAGCAGAATGAAGCCTTGAATGTGGAAGAGGCATTGACACAGTCGGAAGCATTTCTCATTAAAAACAAGAAGTCGATTATCGGTGTAGTATTGGCCATCGTCGTTGTCGTTGTCGGCATCGTGATGTACAAGAACTTTTATGCCGACCCCCGAGAAGAAAAAGCGCAGGCAGCTTTGTTTAAGGGACAGTCATACTTTGAGGCCGATGCCTACGAACAAGCCTTGAACGGAGACAGCATCGGTTACATGGGTTTCATCAAAGTGGCCGATGAATACAGTGGAACCGACGCCGCCAATTTGGCTAAGGCATACGCCGGTATTTGCTACGCTCACCTTGGCCAATACGACGAGGCCATCAAGGCATTGGACAGTTTCAACGGAAAAGACCAAATGGTAGCTCCGGCTTTGAAAGGCGCCATGGGTAATTGCTATGCACAGTTGGGTCAGTTGGACAAGGCCGTTAGCTTATTGCAGGCAGCAGCCAGCGAAGCGGACAATAACAGCTTAAGCCCCATCTTCCTGCAACAAGCCGGTGAATTGCTGGTGAAGCAAGGCAAGTATGACGAAGCTATCAAGGCTTATACGACAATTAAGGAGAAATATTTCCGTTCTTACCAGGCCATGAATATCGATAAGTATATTGAGCAGGCTAAGCAAATGAAGAAATAAGACTTCTTGATACCCCTTGCGGTATTTCATTTTACTAAGAATAAAAAGAGTTGCGGATTATACGGAAACATAGGTTAGTGACGTGTAATCCGCAATTTTTCATTAATCATAATGCTTCAATCCTATAAATCCGAACAATATGGCAACAGCTTATCACAATTTATCTGATTACGATTTCAATTCTGTGCCAAGCGCAGAAAAGATGAAAATAGGTATCGTGGTTTCTGAATGGAACTATAACATTACAGGTGCCTTGCTGAAAGGTGCTTTGGAAACCTTGAAAAAACATGGGGCGAAGGAAGAAAATATACTGGTAAGAACCGTTCCGGGAAGTTTTGAACTGACTTTTGCCGCCAGCCAACTACTTAAATGTACCGAAGTCGATGCAGTCATCGTTTTAGGATGCGTGGTGAGAGGCGATACTCCCCACTTCGATTACGTCTGTATGGGAGTGACGCAAGGTGTTGCCCAACTGAATGCCGAAGGCAATGCTCCGGTCATTTTTGGGCTGATAACAACCGATACCATGGAGCAAGCCGAGGAGCGTTCAGGGGGTAAATTGGGCAATAAAGGAGATGAATGTGCAATTTGTGCGATAAAAATGGTGGATTTTGTTTGGAGTTTAAAAAAATAGTCGTATCTTTGCACCGCAATTGAGAAACAAGGGTACTTAACCCGAGTTGAACAAGCGCAAGGGGGCAAATACCAGAGTGGCCAAATGGGGCAGACTGTAAATCTGCTGGCTTACGCCTTCGGTGGTTCGAATCCATCT
>CALUOT010000024.1 GCA_944322355.1 uncultured Bacteroides sp.
GGCACACAGCAGTCATCACATCCACCCCTACGGCGGAAATCTCAGGCCCGATACCGTCACCGGGCAATACGGCAATTTTCAGTTCCATTGTTCTTTATCTTTCAGTTGTTTCATTATTTCTTCTCGATGCTTTTGGTTCTTGCGGCGATGGCGGTCGCCGATGGCAAAACCTGCGGTTATCATGACTGCTCCCAATGCGCTTTGCCACAAGTTGTCGCCCCATGGCACTCCGCGCGGATCAAACCAACGCATAAACACTCCGATAGCCAACAACAAAATAAACAGGATTACGTATAGCAACCAAGGCTTTTGCGTTATCTTTTCAAATCCTTTCATCTTTTTAATGCAACAAGCATTCAGTTTGACAAATATTTTCCATAAAAATCCTCCAAGGACTTTCAGCCTGTCCCCCACGGATTTGTCGTTGAACCCCAACGAACCCTTCGTTAAACCCCAATGAGGGTCTCGTTAAACCCTGACGAGGACCTCGTTGAACCCCTAAGAGAAATAGGCCTCAGGAGCATGTCTGGTGGGGGTATTCAAAGAGATTTCTCCGTGGATGCCCGGTCATACTCGGCTTCGATGATGTTCAGCATTTTCAATGTCGCCTTGATGGCCGCTTCCGTCTGGTCGGCATCCAGCCCGCGGGTACGGAACACACGCCCCCGAAACTGCCACGTGATGACCGTCTGCACGAAGGCATCGGTACGTCCGCCGGGAGGAATGCTTACGGCATAGTTGGTCAGCATGGGGAAGTCGCGCCCCAATGTCACCTTGTAGACCTTGCGCAAGGCACGCACAAAGGCATCATACTGACCGTCGCCGCTGGAATTCTCCTCATATTCCTTACCGTTCACCTCCACCTTGAGCGTGGCCATGGGCTTGAGTCCGTAGGCCAGGTTGACGATGTAGCTCTTCAGCTTGACGCGCTCGCTGCGGACATCGTGCTTCAGGACATCGCTGACGATGTAGGGCAGGTCTTCCTGTGTCACCAGTTCCTTCTTGTCGCCCAACTCGATGATGCGTTCGGTCACTTTGCGCATGGACTCTTCGTCCAGTTGCAGTCCCAGGTCTTCCAGGTTTTTGCGGATGTTGGCCTTGCCCGATGTCTTGCCCAAGGCATATTCGCGTTTGCGACCGAAGCGTTCGGGCAAGAGGTCGTTGCAGTAGAGATTGTTCTTGTTATCGCCATCGGCGTGCACACCCGCCACTTGGGTGAAGACGTTCTCGCCCACTATCGGCTTGTTGGGCGGTATGACCACGCCACTGTACGATTCCACCACACGGCTCACATCATTCAGCCGACTCTCGTCAATGCGGGTCACGGCCTGGAAATGGTCTTTCAGGATGGCCTGCACCGAAGCAAGCGGAGCATTGCCCGCCCGTTCGCCCAGTCCGTTGAGGGTGGTGTGAAGCCCCCGGCAACCACTCAACACGGCGGCAAGGACATTACTCACCGCCAAGTCGTAGTCGTTATGGGCATGGAAGTCGAAGTGAGCATGGGGATACCGTTTCATCATCTTGCGCATGTACTCAATGACTTGCAGCGGATTGAGTATGCCCAACGTGTCGGGCAACATGTAGCGGTGGATGGATGTGTCCGTCAACCCGTCCATCAGCTGATAGACATATTCGGGCGACTCTTTCATGCCTCCGCTCCAGTCTTCCAGGTAGATGTTGACATCCAAGCCCTGCTCGTTGGCATAGTCCACCACGGCACGTATGTCAGCGATATGTTCTTCCGGTGTCTTCTTCAACTGGTAGGTGCAGTGCTTCAGCGAGCCTTTGCACAGCAGATTGACGACCCGGCAGCCGGTAGAGCGAATCCAGTCGACCGACTGATGTCCGTCCACAAAGCCCAATACTTCAACGCGCGGCAGCAAGTCACGGCGGGCTGCCCAGTCGCATATCATGCGTACCGCGTCTCGCTCACCATCGGAGACACGTGCCGAAGCCACCTCCACCCGATCTACCTTCAACTCTTCCAGCAGGAGACGGGCTATCATGAGTTTCTCGTGGGGCATGAACGACACGCCACTGGTCTGTTCCCCGTCACGCAGGGTGGTATCCATTATTTCTATTACAGGATGAGTCATAAGCATCTCCCCTCATACGCTTCTATCTTCTCCTTGCTTTCCACCAGGAAGTCGATGTCGTCCAGACCGTTCATCAGGCAATGCTTTTTGTAGGCGTTGATGTCGAAGTGTTCGGAGCGGCCGGTAGACAGGTTGGTGACCGTCTGGTTGGGCAGGTCTACACGAACTTCGGCCTTGGGATTGGCAGCGATGGTGGCAAACAGTTCTTGCAGGAAGTCTTCGCTCACTACCACGGGCAGGACAAAGTTGTTCAGTTCGTTCTGCTTATGGATGTCGGCAAAGAAGCTGCTGATGACCACCCGGAAGCCGTATCCGGCCAACGCCCAGGCGGCATGCTCGCGGCTGCTGCCCGAACCGAAGTTCTTGCCCGCCACGAGGATGCAACCGCCATAGGTAGGATTGTTCAGCACGAAGTCCGTGTTCAGCGTGCCGTCGGGACGGTAACGCCAGTCGCGGAAGAGGTTATCGCCAAAGAATTTCTCATCCCTCGTCGTGGCCTTGAGGAAGCGGGCGGGGATGATTTGGTCCGTGTCCACATTCTCCAACGGGAGGGGGACACAGGTAGAGGTCAGTATGTCGAATTTCTGTTTCATAATTTATCTTTATTGGCACACAGATGACACAGATTAAACAGATGACCACAGATTGTAAGAAAAATCCGTGCCATCTGTGTCATCTGTGTGCATTACATATTATAATAGTGTTCTCGGGTCGGTGATACATCCCGTCACGGCGGCAGCGGCAGCGGTCAGCGGACTGGCCAGAAGCGTGCGGCTGCCGGGACCTTGACGGCCTTCGAAGTTGCGGTTGCTGGTGGACACGGCATACTTGCCCGCAGGCACTTTGTCGTCGTTCATGGCCAGGCAGGCGGAGCAGCCAGGCTGACGTATCTCGAAACCCGCCTCGGCCAAGACCTTGTCCAAGCCCTCGGCCTTAATCTCTTCGAGCACCATCCACGAGCCGGGGACAAGCCATGCCACCACGCCGTCGGCCTTCTTCCGCCCGCGGACAATGGAGGCAAAGGCACGGAAGTCCTCGATGCGGCCGTTGGTGCAGGCGCCCAGGAACACGTAATCTATCTTCTTGCCCAGCAGCGGTTCGCCGGGACGGAAGCCCATGTAGCCCAGCGACTTCAGGAAAGAAGCTTGCGCCGCCTCGCCCATGCCTTCCAAGGTAGGTATGGAGCGGGTGATGCCCGTGCCCATACCGGGATTGGTGCCGTAGGTCAGCATCGGCTCGATGTCCGCGGCGTCGAAGCGCACTTCCTTGTCGAACACCGCGTCGTCATCGCTGCGCAGGGTGCGCCAGTAGGCCACGGCCTTGTCCCACGCCTCGCCCTTCGGGGCATATTCCCTACCTTTAATATATTGGAAAGTCACTTCGTCCGGTGCCACCATGCCGCCGCGGGCGCCCATCTCTATCGAGAGGTTGCACAGCGTCAAGCGGCCTTCCATCGACAGACTGCGCACGGCCTCGCCGGCATACTCCACGAAATAGCCCGTGGCGCCGCTGGTGGTCATCTTCATCATCATGTAGAGAGCCAGGTCTTTGGCAGTCACCCCCTTGCCCAGCGTGCCGTCCACGGTGATGCGCATGGTCTTGGGGCGCGTCTGGAGGATGCATTGCGAAGCGAGCACCATCTCCACCTCACTGGTGCCGATGCCGAAGGCTACGGCGCCCATGGCTCCGTGCGTGGAGGTGTGCGAGTCGCCGCAGACGATGGTCATGCCCGGCAGGGTCAGTCCCCGCTCCGGACCTACTACGTGGATGATGCCGTTGCGCGGGTCCATCATGCCGAAGTGTGTCAGGCCGAAGTCCTTGGCGTTGCGGGCCAGGGTATCCACCTGAGTGCGCGACACGGGGTCAGCGATGGGCTTGTCCTGGTCGTGCGTCGGCGTGTTATGGTCGGGCATACAATAGATGTGGTCGGGGCGGAAACATTTCAGCCCCCTTTTCCGCATCCCCTCGAAGGCTTGCGGACTGGTCACCTCGTGGCAGTAGAGGCGGTCGATGTAGAGCTGCGTAGGCCCGTCCTCCACCTGCTGCACCACGTGGGCGTCCCAGATTTTGTCGAATAGTGTATTCATCGTTTCTTTATATGGTTGAGTAGTAATATTTATAAACAGTAAACAATCCCGTTGTCTCGGTGGCCACCAAGGCATCCTCGAGGTGGCCACTAAAGGGAGGTCTCGGTGGCCACTAAGGCACTCCCAAGGTGGCCACTAAGGGAATGCCTATCCGACGGCTTCTGTATGCTTCTGTATGACAGTTACTTATAAAAGGCTTGCCGATGTCCTCCAGTCGCCGTGCGGGTGCGAGGATTCTTTACAAATCAGTCCAGCTTGAACTTGTTGATGCAGTCGATGTACGCCTCGACGGAGGCGGCGATGATGTCCGTGTTGGCGCCGAATCCGTAGTAGATGCGGTTGTCGTACTCCACCTGCATGTGCACCTTGCCCATGTCGTCGCTGCCCTTGCTGATGGCTTGGATGGTAAACTCCTTGAGTGTCATCTGCCGGTTGATTATCTTCTTCAACGCCTTGATGGCGGCGTCCACTGGGCCGTTGCCCGAGGCGCAGGCTTCGAACTTCTCGCCGCTGATGTCCAGGCCGAGGCTGGCCACAGAGTGTACGCCTACGCCGCTGGTCACTTGCAGGTAGTCCAGCTTGATGCGGTGGTTTTGGGTGCGGTCGGCACCTGCCAGCACGAGGATGTCGTCGTCGTTGATGTCCTTCTTCTTGTCGGCCAGTTTCAGGAAGTCCTCATATACCTTGTCCAGCTTCTCCTGGTCGAGGTTGACGCCGAGGATGTGCAGGCGGTTCTTCAGGGCGGCACGTCCGGAGCGGGCGGTGAGGACGATGCTGTTGTCGTCGATGCCCACGTCGTGCGGGTCGATTATCTCGTAGGTCTGCACGTTCTTCAGCACGCCGTCCTGGTGGATGCCGCTGCTGTGTGCGAAGGCGTTACGCCCCACGATGGCCTTGTTGGGCTGCACGGGCATGTTCATCAGGCTGGACACCATGCGGCTGGTGGGGTAAATCTTCTGGGTATTGATGTTCGTGTCGATGCCGATGTGCTTGTGACATTTCAATATCATGGCCAATTCTTCGAGCGATGTGTTGCCCGCGCGCTCGCCGATGCCGTTGATGGTGACCTCCACCTGCCGTGCGCCGTTCAGCACGCCCGCCATGGTGTTGGCGGTGGCCATGCCTAAGTCGTTGTGGCAGTGCGTGGAGATAATGGCGTTGTGTATGCCGTCCACGTGCTCCATGAGGTATTTAATTTTCTCGCCATACTCGGAGGGCAGACAGTAACCTGTCGTGTCGGGGATGTTCACCACCGTGGCACCGGCCTTGATGACGGCTTCCACCACGCGTGCCAGGTATTCGTTGTCCGTACGTCCGGCGTCTTCGGCGTAGAACTCCACGTCGTCCACATACTTGCGGGCATACTTCACGGCCGCCACGGCGCGTTCGATAATTTCCTCGCGGTTGGAGTTGAATTTATACTTGATATGCTCGTCGCTGGTGCCGATGCCCGTGTGGATGCGTTTGTGTTTGGCGTACTTCAAGGCTTCGGCCGCCACGTCGATGTCCTTCTGCACAGCGCGTGTCAGAGCACATATCGTGGGCCACGTCACCGCCTTCGATATCTCAATCACCGAGTTGAAGTCTCCCGGGCTGGAGATGGGGAACCCCGCCTCAATCACGTCTACGCCCAGCAATTCCAACTGCTTGGCTACTTGAATCTTCTCTACCGTATTCAACTGGCATCCGGGCACCTGTTCGCCGTCCCGGAGTGTCGTGTCAAAGATGAATAATCTGTCACTCATTTTTCTATCTGTATTTATAGTTTGTATCCAACAAAAAAGCCTTTCGCACCGGGAAGTGAGAAAGGCTTCATATATCTAATCATCCATTTACATAGATTCATGCACGACTCTCACTTCCACTAAACCTTGCCAGTAGAATAATAATGCCACACAGTAGAATATATGTAAAGTTCTGAATCATATTCGATGCTTCCTTGTTGATTTGACGGCGCAAAGGTATAGATTATTTCGTAGTATGCAAACAAATCCGTTACTTTTTTCTTCTTAAAAGCGACATTTTATAAGATAAACGAGCCTTTAGTGCCCTAAATCGTATTTTATATACTAATAATGTGGGACAGACTTCTTTGTATATAGGAAAAATACACTAACTTTGCGCGTCGAAAATCCAATAACTAACTATTATGGCAGCAAAACCTTGCATTCCGAAAGGAACCCGTGACTTTTCGCCCGTAGAGATGGCGAAGCGCAATTATATATTCGATACCATCCGCAGTGTATATCATCTATATGGCTTCCAGCAGATAGAGACGCCCGCCATGGAAACGCTTTCTACCTTGATGGGTAAGTATGGCGAAGAGGGAGACAAGCTTCTGTTCAAGATTCAGAACTCAGGTGACTACTTTGCCGGACTGACGGACGAAGAACTGCTGAGCCGAAATGCAGCCAAGCTGGCCTGCAAGTTCTGTGAGAAGGGACTGCGTTATGACCTCACCGTGCCCTTTGCCCGCTATGTCGTGATGCACCGCGAAGAACTGACCTTCCCCTTCAAGCGTTATCAGATTCAGCCCGTATGGAGGGCCGACCGTCCGCAGAAGGGACGGTACCGCGAGTTCTACCAGTGCGATGCCGACGTGGTAGGCAGTGATTCGTTGCTCAACGAGGTGGAGTTGATGCAGATTGTGGACACCGTGTTCTCCCGTTTCGGCATACGGGTGTGCATCAAAATCAATAACCGGAAGATACTCACTGGCATCGCGGAGATTATCGGCGAGGCCGACAAGATCGTGGACATCACCGTAGCCATCGACAAGCTGGACAAGATAGGACTGGACAATGTCAATGCCGAGCTACGCGAAAAGGGTATCGCCGAAGAGGCCATTGCCCGGTTGCAACCCATCATCCTGCTCAACGGCTCCAACCAGGAGAAACTCGACACCCTACGCCGGGTACTGGCAGCTAGCGAGACCGGACTGAAAGGGGTGGAGGAAACGGAGTTCATCCTCACTACCCTCGGCGGACTCGGCTTGCAGAACCCCGTGGAACTCGACCTCACCCTGGCGCGCGGACTGAACTACTACACGGGAGCCATCTTCGAGGTCAAGGCAAGGGACGTACAGATAGGAAGCATTACCGGAGGCGGTCGCTACGACAACCTGACCGGCGTGTTCGGCCTAGCGGGAGTCAGCGGCGTGGGCATATCGTTCGGCGCCGACCGAATCTTCGACGTGCTGAACCAACTAGACCTGTACCCCCGCGAGGCAGTGAACGGAACGCGCTTGCTCTTCACCAACTTCGGACCCCGCGAGGCAGCTTACTCACTCTCCGTGCTGGGCAGGGTGAGGGCGGCCGGTATCCGCGCAGAGCTGTACCCCGACTGCTGCAAGATGAAGAAGCAGATGGGCTATGCCAATGCCCAAGGTATCCCCTTCGTGGCACTGGCCGGGGAAGACGAAATGCGCGACGGGAAGCTCACCTTGAAGAACATGGAGACTGGCGAACAGCGTCTGGTCACCCCCGAAGAACTCATACAGGCGGTCGCTCCCTAAAGCGATACTTCTGCCATAGCCAAGAGGGTGTGCCACGCGTGGGCATGCCCTTTTTTTAGCTCTTTACACCATATTATATTATAGCAACCTATTCAATCGTTAAATACGTTCACCTTATGAATACATTCGAACTAACCTCGGACTACCGCCCCACCGGCGATCAGCCCGAAGCCATCCGGCAGCTGACGGAAGGCATCCTCCAGGGAACGCCCGCACAAACCTTACTGGGTGTCACTGGCTCGGGTAAGACCTTCACCATAGCCAATGTGATAGCCAACGTGGGCAAGCCTACCCTCGTATTGAGTCACAATAAGACCCTAGCGGCGCAACTCTACAGTGAGTTCAAAAGCTTCTTCCCGCACAACGCCGTGGAGTACTACGTGTCCTACTATGACTACTACCAACCCGAAGCCTACCTGCCATCCTCGGACACGTACATTGAGAAGGACCTCGCTATCAATGACGAAATCGACAAGCTACGCCTAGCGGCCACCTCCGCCCTGCTCAGCGGAAGGAAAGACGTAGTGGTCGTGTCGTCCGTGTCGTGCATCTACGGTATGGGGAACCCGGCCGATTTCTATGAGAACGTGATCGAGGTACGGCAGGGCAAGGCCTTCAGCCGAAACGTCTTCCTGCGACGGCTCGTGGACAGCCTCTACGTCCGCAACGACCTGGACCTGAGCCGGGGATGCTTCCGCGTGAAGGGAGACACGGTGGACATCTACCTGGCCTACAACGACAACCTCCTGCGCATCATCTTCTGGGGCGACGAGGTGGACAGTATCGAGGAGGTAGACCCGGTGAGCGGGGTCACCACGGGGAGGTTCGACGACTATAAAATCTACCCCGCAAACCTCTTCATGACCACCAAGGAGGGGACGATACGAGCCATCCACCAGATTGAAGACGACCTCCGGCTGCAGGTGGAATTCTTCGAGAAAGAGGGTAAGATGCTCGAGGCTCAGCGGCTGCAGGAACGGGTGACCTACGACATGGAGATGATGCGCGAACTGGGACACTGCTCCGGCATCGAGAACTACTCGCGCTACTTCGACGGACGCGCCGCCGGCACGCGCCCCTATTGCCTGCTCGACTTCTTCCCCCGAGACTACCTCATGGTCATCGACGAGAGCCACGTCAGCGTCCCGCAGATACGCGCCATGTACGGGGGCGACCATGCCCGCAAGGTAAACCTCGTGGAGTATGGCTTCCGCCTCCCAGCGGCTATGGACAACCGCCCGCTCAAGTTCGAAGAGTTCGAGAGCCTCGTGCATCAGGTGATCTACGTCAGTGCCACGCCCGCCGACTACGAGCTGATGCAGAGCGATGGCGTCATCGTGGAGCAGGTCATTCGCCCCACCGGGCTGCTGGACCCCGTCATAGAGGTGCGTCCCACACATAACCAGATAGATGACCTCATGGAGGAAATCCAGCTGCGCATCGAGCGGGGCGAGCGTACCTTGGTGACCACGCTCACGAAGCGAATGGCCGAGGAACTGACCGAATACCTGCTGGACGGAGGCGTACGGTGCAGCTACATCCATAGCGACGTCGACACGCTGGAGCGCGTCCGCATCATGGCCGACCTGCGCGAAGGCGTGTACGATGTCCTCGTCGGCGTCAACCTCCTGCGTGAAGGGCTCGACCTGCCCGAAGTCTCCCTCGTGGCCATCCTCGACGCCGACAAGGAAGGCTTCCTGCGCTCCCATCGTTCGCTGACACAGACGGCCGGGCGTGCGGCGCGGAACGTCAACGGGCTTGTCATTATGTATGCCGACCACATCACCGAAAGTATGCAGCTAACCATCGACGAGACTAACCGAAGGCGTAGCAAGCAGCTCCGGTACAATGAAGAGCACGGCATCACCCCGAAGCAAATCCGCAAGGCCCGCAACCTCAACGTCTTTGCCGGGACCGAAGCCTTTGCCACCGCCGGAGCCACGGCCAAGCCCTACGCCGAGCAGGAGTCGGACGCCGCTCTCCGCGTAGCTGACCCCATCCTGAACGCCATGACACCCGACCAGCTCCGCCGCAGCATCGAGCGTACGCGCCGCCTCATGCAAGATGCCGCCAAGAAACTCGAATTCATCGAGGCCGCCCAGTACCGCGATGAGCTCCTCCGCCTGGAAGACCTGCTCAAGGAGCGCACCCGATAATCCCCTCCGAATAGCTGAATATCTCCCATCGCCCTATCCGGCTCTCCTCCTTCCTAGAAGAAGGAGGGGAGACGGGTATTCCTCATTACTTATACTTTACAACCATCTCGAATAATACTTTACAATAACCTCGCATAATAGCCGCTCGTCCCCATCTTTCGGACGAGCGGAGGTGCGAAGAATATCCTGTCGTAAGCGGGGAGAGTTTCCTATCCGTCCAGCAGGGAAAAAAGAAGAGAAAAATCGAGAGTCACCTTACGGCTAGCTATAGTATCACCTTATAGCTAGCTAGAGTGTCACCTTATAGCTAGCTAGAGTGTTACCTTATAGCTAGCGATAGGATTACCTTATAGCTAGCGATAGAATCATTCTATAGGGTAAGGTAAAGTGATTCTACGGGAAAATAGGGTAAAAATGCAGCTAAAGGGAACGAATAAGGACAGAGGAGATAAAAAGAAAACCCCTCCCGGAGCGGGAGGGGATAGCCTGTCGAACAATTTATTAATCAAAAATGTATAAATGAAACAAAAAATCTGTCCCTAAGAAAAAATTATTACACCAAGCAAAACACACTCCTCACGGAGAGAGCTGCCGGCAATTGCGAGGAAGCCAGAGATAAACCGCCTCGCAACGTCGATCAGGCTAATGGGTCTTCCTCTTGACCTTCTTCGCCCTCTTCCTCTCCGCCGGAGGGAGGTTCGGGGGTCGTAGTCTGGCCAACGATGAAGAAATCATCCATCGAGACGGTGCGCAAGTTCTTTACTAGCGTACCATTGACACCCAGTTGTGTGCAGAGGGTCACACTCCATACAGAACCTTCGGTAGCAGAGGCCGGCATGATGAAGCCTACCTGACCGGAGGTGTTGGGATAGAGCTCGGCCGGGGCGAAGAAGAAGGTCTCGGCCTCCGAACCGTCCTGTCGCGTCAAGGTGACGCCCACTTGGGGGTCGGTGCCGCCCACCTTGATGTTCTTCCCGCGGATGATGCAGTTCTTGCCTGCCTGCACACCTACGCCTTCGCCACGGGTGACGGCTTCGGGATTCTGTGCGTCCTGCGCGCTGACCACGGTGTAGAGCTGAGGACCGGACGTGGATTTGAGGATTTCTACATCCAATTCGGCGTCCGCGAGAGCCTGCCGCATCTCGTCGCTCATCGAGAAACTCACACCCAGGGTCAGTCGGCTACGGTCGGGGCTGGAGGTCAGCTCGCTCTCTGTCAGCACTCCCTTCACCGTGGGGCGCAGCGAGCCTATCGGGGTGGCGACGCTATACCCACTGGATAGGAACCACATCATGCGCCGGAAGATGTTCCGTGCCAGGCGCACCACTTCGTCGGTGTCTTCCTGCCGGGTACTGAGGGCGGCCACCTCGCTGGCGATGTCGTCCAGGGTAAGGCGGTTCTGAAGCTTGACTGTCAGGTAGTAATCATTGTTGATGTCCGGCGTGAAGGTTAATTCTTGTGCTCGGAGGATGAGTTTGGCTTTCTGAGTCGATTCGATGGCCATAGTATTGTCAGGTATTAATAAGTTAAATAATCAGTTATTTTTGCAATATTCGCGAATATCTGGGACATATGCAAGTCTTCACCCGGTGAAAAGCCAGAGGAAGCGTTAAATTTAACGTTTTTTCACCTCACCAATCCACTGAGGTATATAAAAAAGGCGTATATTTGTTCAAGTAAGAAACGAATCAAACTATTGTTTTATCAATAAGAAAGAGCTATGGAAAAGCAATCTGCCAGCCTGCTTGTGGTTCTACTGACGGCAAGCACCTTTTTCTTCGCCTGCACTGACAAGGTGAAACAGAACGTCGGGGCGCTGGAGTTCGACAGTATTCAGGTAAATAAGACTGAACACCTCTTCGGCGATACCGCCAAGCCCGCCTGCAATCTGGTGATGAATGTGGCCTACGTCATGACATCGACCGACGAAGTAATGAAAGACAGCCTGAACACCTACTTCCTGTCCCTCTGCCTGGGCGACAAATACATGACCCTCGCTCCGGAAGAGGCCATGGCCCGCTATACGGATAGCTATACCGGCAGCTACCGCAAGGACCTGGAGCCGGTGTACGAGCAAGATAGCCGCGAAGGCAAGGAAAGCGTGGGGCCCTGGTATGCTTATTATAAAGGAGTAGAAGGACACGTACAATATTATAAAGGAGACCTCTTGGTGTATCGCGCCGATTACAATGAGTACACCGGAGGGGCACACGGCGTCTATATGTCTTCGTTCCTCAACATGAATCTGAGCACCCTGGTTCCGATCCGACTCGCCGACCTCTTCGTGCCCAGCTATGAGGAGGCGCTGACCGACCTGCTGTGGAACCAATTGATGGCTGATAACCAGGTAGCTACGCATGAGGAACTGGAGGACATGGGCTATACCAGCACGGGAGACCTGGTGCCTACGGAGAACTTCTACTTGGACGATGCGGGCATCACCTTCTACTATAATATCTACGAGATAGCTCCCTATGTCATGGGTCCGGTGAAGATCACGCTGCCCTACGAGATGGTGAGCCACCTGCTGGTGGAGGGCGCACTCCTGCCCGGCCGTAACGCTTAATCACAGATAGCTATGGACATTATCCTAAAATATTTCCCGGAGCTGAGTGAGCAGCAGCGGGAGCAAATGGCCGCCCTCGGCCCTTTGTATAGCGACTGGAACGCTAAGATCAACGTCATATCCCGGAAAGACATCGACAACCTGTACGAGCACCACGTGTTGCATTCCTTAGGCATAGCCCAAGCCATTCACTTCAAGCCCGGCACGCAGGTGATGGACCTGGGTACGGGAGGCGGATTCCCCGGCATCCCCTTGGCCATCTACTTCCCCGACGTGCAGTTCCACCTCGTGGACAGCATCGGCAAGAAGATACGCGTGGCGACCGAAGTGGCACAGGCTATTGGCTTGCAGAATGTCACCTTCAGCCATGCGCGGGGCGAAGAGGTGAATTCGAAGTATGACTTCGTGGTGAGCCGTGCCGTCATGCCCCTGGGCGACCTGGTGAAGCTCGTGCGGAAGAACATAGCTACCCGACAGCAGAACAGCCTGCCCAACGGGGTGGTGTGCCTCAAGGGAGGCGAGTTGGCCCAGGAGATAGCCCCCTATAAGCACGTGGCCATGACCTGGGAGCTGAAGGACTACTTCAGTGAAGAGTACTTCAAGACCAAGCAAGTGGTCTACGTCCAGATATAACCCCCATCCAAACCTCAGAACGCCATGAAGATAAAGCGATTTGAATTCAACATGTTCCCCGTGAACTGTTACGTACTGTGGGACGAGACTCAGGAAGCAGTAGTCATCGACCCCGGCTGTTACTACGACGAAGAGAAACAGCAGTTGAAAGGTTTCATTACCGACTTGCAACTGCAAGTCAAACACTTGCTCTGCACCCACTTGCACCTGGACCACATCTTCGGGAATCCGTTCATGCTCCAAGAATTCGGCCTTCGTGCCGAAGCCAACCAGGCGGACGAGTATTGGATAGACGAAGCTCCCCGGCAGAGCCGCCTGTTCGGCTTCCCCTTGAAAGAGGAGCCCATACCCCTAGGCAGCTATCTGCATGACGGAGACCTGGTGACCTTCGGGAACACGCGCCTGGAGTGCATCCACGTCCCCGGCCACTCGCCGGGCAGCCTCGTGTACTACTGTGCGGAGGAGCATTGCATGTTCTCGGGCGACGTCCTGTTCCAGGGAAGCATCGGCCGTGCCGACCTGACCGGTGGTAACTTCGACGAGCTGATAGACCACATCTGTAGCCGGCTCTTTATCCTGCCGAACGAGACCATCGTGTATCCCGGACACGGAGCCCCGACAACCATCGGCATTGAGAAAGCGGAAAACCCGTTCTTTAGATAACTCATTAAACAAGATAGACAACATGAATTACGATTTGTTATCCCATAGACACATAGGCATCTCTGCAGCAGAGGAAAAGACGATGCTCCGCAAGATAGGAGTAAACAGCCTGGAAGAGCTGATAGACAAGACCATCCCGGCGGACATCCGGCTGGCCGAACCTTTGGCCCTGCCCGAGCCGATGACCGAAGAAGAGTTTGGCCGGCACATGGCCCGGCTCGCTGCCAAGAACAAGCTCTATAAGACCTACATAGGTATGGGCTGGTACGGCACGGTGACGCCGGCAGTCATCCAGCGGAACGTGCTGGAGAACCCGGTATGGTACACGTCCTATACCCCTTACCAGACCGAAGTATCCCAAGGACGCTTGGAGGCGTTGATGAACTTCCAGACTGCTGTATGCGACCTCACGGGTATGCCGTTGGCCAACTGTTCCCTCCTCGACGAAGCTACGGCCGCTGCCGAGGCGGTCACCATGATGTACGCTCTTCGTTCGCGCCAACAGCAGAAGCAGGGTGCCTGCACGGTCTTCGTCGATGAGCATATCTTTCCCCAGACCTTGGCCGTCATGACCACCCGCGCCGTGCCCCAAGGCATCACCCTACAGGTGGGAAAGTACGCGGAAGCCACACTGGGACCCGAGGTCTTCGCCTGCGTATTGCAATATCCCAACGCCGAGGGTAATATAGAAGACTACCGCTCGTTCGTGGCCCGCGCCCATGAAGCCGGTTGCAAGGTGGCCGTAGCGGCCGACATCCTCAGCCTGGCCCTGCTGACCCCTCCGGGCGAATGGGGAGCCGATATTGTCTTTGGTTCTACCCAACGGCTGGGTACGCCCCTATTCTATGGAGGTCCCTCGGCCGCCTACTTTGCCACGCGCGACGAATACAAGCGCAACATGCCCGGACGTATCATCGGATGGTCTAAGGACAAGTATGGAAAGCTCTGTTACCGCATGGCCTTGCAGACGCGCGAGCAACACATCAAGCGTGAGAAGGCCACCTCGAACATCTGTACGGCCCAAGCCTTGCTCGCCACGATGGCTGGCTTTTATGCCGTATACCACGGACCGGAAGGCATCCGCACGATTGCCGGACGTATACACTCCATAGCGGTCTATCTGGAGGAAGCCATCACCCGGCTCGGCTATCGCCAACTCAATGCCCAGTACTTCGATACGTTGCGCTTCGCTTTGCCCAAGCAAGCTTCTGTGGAAATGATCCAAGCCATTGCCCTCGGCAAGGAAGTCAACTTACGCTATTTCGAACATGGCGAGGTAGGCTTCAGCATTGATGAGACGACGGACGTGGCCGATGTCAACGTGCTCCTCTCCATCTTCGCCATCGCTGCCGGGCAAGACTGGCCCCGCGTGGCGGACGTGCCGGACGGTTGCACCCTCTCCGCCGACCTCCGACGGACGTCTCCCTACCTCACCCACGAGGTGTTCAGCCGCTACCACACGGAGACCGAGATGATGCGCTACATCAAACGTTTGGACCGCAAAGATATTTCGCTAGCCCATTCCATGATTTCCCTCGGGTCCTGTACGATGAAGCTCAACGCGGCTGCCGAAATGCTTCCCTTGAGCAATCCCCAATGGGCGAACCTCCATCCCCTGGTCCCTGCCGACCAAGCAGAAGGCTACCACGAGCTCATGGATAACCTTAGCGAAGCCCTGAAGGAAATCACCGGTTTCGCCGGAGTCAGCCTACAGCCCAACTCAGGAGCTGCTGGCGAGTACACGGGATTGCGTGTTATCCGCGCTTACCTCGAGAGCATCGGACAGGGACACCGGAACAAGATACTGATTCCGGCATCGGCCCATGGCACGAACCCCGCCTCGGCTGTACAAGCAGGCTTCAGCACGGTCACTTGCGCCTGTGACGAGCAGGGTAACGTAGATATGGACGACCTGCGGCGCCAGGCGGAGACCTACAAGGACCAACTGGCTGCCTTGATGATAACCTATCCCTCTACGCATGGCATCTTTGAAACGGAAATCGTAGAGATATGCCGGATTATCCACGCGTGTGGGGCACAGGTCTACATGGATGGTGCCAACATGAATGCCCAAGTGGGTCTCACTAGCCCCGGCCATATAGGTGCCGACGTATGCCACCTGAACCTGCACAAGACCTTCGCCTCACCCCATGGCGGTGGCGGACCGGGCGTAGGCCCCATCTGTGTAGCTCCGCACCTCGTTCCCTTCCTCCCGGGACATGTGGCCTTTGGCAATAGCATCAATGAAGTGGCAGCCGCGCCCTATGGCAGTGCCGGAATCTTGCCTATCACGTATGGCTACATCCGCATGATGGGTACCGCCGGACTGACACGTGCCACACAGGTAGCCATCCTGAATGCCAACTACCTGGCCGCATGTCTACAGGATACCTACGGCATTGTCTACCGGGGAGCTCAAGGTTTCGTGGGTCACGAGATGATTCTGGAATGCCGCAAGCTCCACGAAGAGACTGGCATCAGCGAGAACGATATTGCCAAACGACTGATGGACTACGGTTATCACGCTCCTACCCTTTCGTTCCCCGTACATGGCACCCTCATGATCGAGCCTACGGAAAGTGAGAGCCTGGCCGAACTGGATAACTTCGTAGATGCCATGCTCCACATCTGGGATGAAATACAAGCCGTCAAGGAAGGACGTGCCGATCCGGCGGACAATGTACTCATCAACGCTCCCCACCCGGAGTACGAGGTGGTGGCCGATGAATGGACTCACCCTTACTCGCGCCAGCAGGCCGCTTATCCCACCGAGGCAGTCCGGGAGAACAAGTTCTGGATCAATGTGGCTCGCGTAGACAATACCTTAGGCGACCGCAAACTGCTCCCCACTCGCTACGGGACATTCGACTAGGCCATAGGCTGACTTATATATACGTTCGGAGGAGAGCTCGGTTAGGCCGGGTCCTCCTCTTTGTATTTTATATATCCGATTCTGTAATTTCGGTATATAATCCTGTAGTCCATATACGTTCCTTTCACCTTTATGTCGTACCTTTGCAGCCAAATAATCATAAACACCTGATAATAGAATGAAAAGAAACATCTTACTGACGTTACTGGCAATAGGTACGCTTCCGGCCAATGTATGGGCACAGATAGACACAACCCGAGTGACCCGCGATTATTCACTCGACGAAGTAGTCGTCACCGGCACACGGCACGAGACCGATGTCCGCCACCTTCCCATGACCGTCTCTGTGATCGATAAACAGCTGATTGAACAATCTTATAATCCGTCCCTGGTACCTATCCTGACAGAGCAGGTGCCCGGCCTCTTCACTACGGCACGTGGCATCATGGGGTTCGGCGTATCCGACGGGGCAGCAGGAAGCATCTCCCTGCGAGGCATGAGCGGAGGTTCCGGTCGACTGATGGTACTGATTGACGGGCACCCGCAATACATGGGCCTCTTCGGACATCCTATCGCTGATGCCTACCAATCGTTCATGGCCGAACGGGTGGAGGTATTGCGTGGACCAGCTTCGGTGCTTTATGGTTCCAATGCCATGGGCGGGGTAGTAAACATCGTTACCCGTAAGATGCCGGCCGATGGAGTGAAGACTCATGTCAATGTGGGTTACGGTTCTTACAACACCTTGCAAAGTGAAGTAACCAATCGCGTTCGGAAAGGACGTTTCACCAGTGTAGTCAGCGGTTCCTACAACCGAACGGACGGACATCGCCCTGATATGGAGTTCGAACAATATGGCGGCTATGCCAAACTGGGCTATGAACTATCCAACACTTGGAACCTGCACGCCGATGTGAACGTCACTCACTTCAATGCAGCCAACCCTGGTAGTATTTCCACTCCCTTAGTGGACGCTTACCAGCGCATCACCCGCGGCATGACCTCCTTTGCCATCGAGAACCATTACGAACGGACATCGGGTGCCCTGAGTTTCTTTTATAACTGGGGACGACACAAGATAGACGACGGATACAGCCCCTCGGAAGGAGAAGAGCCGCTGGACTACCGTTTTCATTCGAAGGACAACATGATGGGACTTTCTTGGTATCAAAGTGCCCAACTCTTCACCGGCAATCGATTGACCGTAGGAGTAGACTGGTATCGCTTTGGCGGGGAAGCATGGAACCAATATTTCAGCGGGGAACATTCGGACATCATTGACGAAACGCAGAATGAAGTGGCAGGCTATGTGGATTTCCGACAAGCCATCGGTTCATGGATGACCTTCGATGCCGGGTTTCGCGCAGACCATCATTCACATGTGGGTACAGAGTGGATACCCCAGGTAGGGCTTTCTTTCCACCTGCCCAAGTCGGCTGAAATCAAACTCTCTGCCAGTAAAGGTTTCCGCTATCCGCTCATCCGCGAGATGTTCATGTGGGGTGTAGCCAATCCCGAGCTTGAAGCCGAGAGCCTGTGGAACTACGAACTGTCCTATTCGCAAAAGCTGATGGACGGACGGTTGGCCTACGGTGTCAACGTCTTTTATATGAATGCTGATAACCTGATCACCGTAGCCATGGTAGATGACCGCCGCATGAACGTCAACACTGGACAAACTGAAAACATGGGTGTCGAAGGGCAGATAGCCTACCGCTTCAACCGCGCTTGGTCGGCCGATGCCAACTATAGCTATCTGCACATGGAAGAACCCATTATCGCCGCACCCGAACACAAACTCTACGTTGGTGCCGCCTATAACCACGGACGCTGGAACATTTCTACCGGTGTACAGTACATCGGTGGGCTATACACCGCTACTGGGGATGCTCCCCAGACCGAAGACTTTGTACTTTGGAACTTGCGTGGCTCTTACCGCGTCACAGACTGGTTCTCCATCTGGGTCAAAGGCGAAAACTTATTGGCTCAACGCTACGAAATCAATGCGGGTTTCCCTATGCCGAAAGCCACCTTCATGGGAGGCATCAGCCTTCATTTCTGAAATGAGCTTAATAACTGAATAAGATGACACCGCCTTCCACAATGGCTCCGTGTTCATAGCATCGGGAGTGTCCGTATTGCCTGTCCCAACCATACCCGCCGGTGAGGAAAAGGCCAAGGCTCGAAGTAAGACGATACTCCAGATTAACACGCCCCTCGAGGCTGTAGAGCCGACGTGGATAGCCTGCATCGTGATTCTTAAAAAGTTCGGTATGACGAAATCCAAGATCTCCACTTAGATGGAGCGGTCCGTAGACCGGTATTTCCAAACCTGCCCGATAAAACAGGGCACCGGAGAACTTATCCCCCCAATCGATAGAAGGAGCCCCCAAGCCAAGGATTGTATAAAACAGCGGATTTTTGAAACGTACGCCTACGTTAGCTCCCGTAGCATTTCCTCCGTAAAGCATCAGCTGCACACGTGTTTGAGGGTTGGCATTGACCAACCCCAACTGAATGCCATCCAGGCGCTCTTTATAATAGTTGACCAAACCGATTTGTACACCCCGGGCCCGCACAGCCAAGTTTCCGGCACCTATCTGTACGCCTCGAAGTTCGCTCCCGGCCACATTGCCGATAGCAGAAAGCTGAACGCCCCGAACGAATCCCACGCCGATATTTACCAATCCGGCCATTTGCAGACCGGATAATTTCCCGTTCGTTGCGTTCAGCATACCTGAAAGAGCCACTCCTTGAAAAGTTCCGGAGATATTTCCTATACCGGTGACAAATACACCGCGTGTATGTTCGCCAGCCAAATTCATGAGTCCGCTGACACCGACTCCTATATTATCATCTCCATTGATAGTAACCAATCCGGATACTTGCACTCCCATGGCCTTGCGCCCATTGATACCTACCAATCCGGCCACTGAAACCCCGCTTTGCGTGTCACCTGTGACATGAGTGATGCCCGATACTTGCAGCCCTCGCACGTTCTGTCCGGTGGTATTCCACAAACCTGCTACCTGCAAACCAGATACGTTCCTACTAACATTAGCTCCCAACAGATTGACCCCTACTCCATCCAACCGATTCATCGAACTAACTAGTCCGAGGTTAAAACAAGTTCCTCCCACTGAATCGTTCGGCTGGGTAGACAAACGTTTGAAAAAAGACAAATTAATGCCACAAACACCTTTCTGGCCATCAACCTTCACTTGTCCATCGACCGTTAAAAACGGTATAAGAATCAAGCTGCAACACAAAATAAAACGTCCTATTTTTTCCTTAAAATATTGCTTCATTATTTACCATTTTTCCCTTTTATCCTTTAGCTTCCTGATAAAGGAAACGTTTGATGGATTTTTTGGGAGTCTTTTCAAACTCTTCGGGATAAATTTTTACCTTACTTATCTGGCTGTAAGCGGGTAATTCAGCATTGAGCGCCACCCGGTTTTCTTCCATGACTCGTTCGATATCTTCCTTGGTAAGCCCATGAGCAAAAGCATTCTCAAAATCGGGATATATCAAGGCCACCAAACGTCCATTTTGCTCCACGATAATACTTTCCGATACGTAAGTCATGTTATTCAGCTTATCTTCTATCTCTTCGGGATAAATATTTTGCCCACTGGCACCCAGTAGCATATTCTTGCTTCGACCTTTGATAATCACATTCCCCGCACGATCCATCAAGCCGAGGTCTCCCGTATGAAGCCATCCCGAAGGTTCAAGCACCTCGTCCGTAGCCTGTTGGTTTTTATAGTAACCTATCATTACATTAGGTCCCCGACAGATGATTTCACCAGGTATACGTTCAGGGTCAGGCGAAAGAATACGTACTTCCATACGGGGGGCTGCCTTTCCACACGAACCCAATTCGAACCGTCTCCAATCCTCATAGCAAATAATAGGACCACACTCGGTCATACCATAACCTACAGTATAGGGAAAATCAATCATTTTAAGAAAACGTTCAATCTCTCCATTCAAGGCTGCTCCTCCTATAATTACCGCGTGGAAATTGCCTCCGAAAGCCTGGATCACCTTCTCGCGAAGAGCAAGCTTTATCTTGTCGTTTACAATAGGCACCTTCATCAAAAGGCGCATAGTAGGTGTTTCAAGCTTAGGAAGGACGTAGTTTTTGATAATTTTTTCGATAATAAGCGGCACGGATATAACGATAGCCGGACGAACTTCGGAAAAAGCCTGGAAAATAATCTTCGGGCTGGGCATACGCGTCAAGTAATAGACATGGCATCCACACGCAAACTCGTAGAGGAACTCGAAAGCCATGCCATACATGTGAGCCATAGGAAGGATGCTCACCACATTGTCCCCCGCTTTCAAAGGAAGTACCTCGAAAGCAAAAGCCAGATTAGACCAAAGACTTCTGTAAGGAATCATGACGCCCTTGCTATACCCGGCCGTGCCCGATGTATAATTTATTAAAGCCAAGTGTTCAGGATCTTCCTTCACATAGCTGACGTGTTCACGCCGGAAGTTTCGAGGGTATTTTTTGCCAAATAACTCATTTAAATGGTCGCGTGCGTACGTCACCCCTTCACTTCTGGAGATAAGAATCGTAAAATCCGTCATCAGGAATATACCATCCAATAAAGGCATAGCGGCTTCGTTAAGATTCTCCCACACCATGTCACCCACAAAGAGCAGACGGGCTTCAGAATGATTGACGATGTGATGTACATTATCGGCTTTAAATTCATGAAGAATAGGTACGGCTACAGCTCCATAGGTAAGCGTGGCTAGGAATGTTACCGCCCAATGCGAACTATTGCGCCCGCAAATGGCTATTTTATCCCCCTTTTTCACCCCACACGCTTGAAAAATAATGTGCAGTTTTTCGATCTTGCGTGCCACATCTTTATATTGTAACGTGGCTCCTTTGTAATCCGTCAACGCATCAAGATCCCAATGCTCGTGGATGCTCTTTTCTATATATCCGATGAAGCTATCTTCCATATCTATTCTGATTTTTGAACGTTCAATTTGGGCAAATATAAGAGCTTTTATCCACATCTGCAAGGAAAAGGCCTGAAAATAATGTCAGATGCAAACGTTTGCTCCGAGTAAAATGAAGTTTTTTCCGCTCGTTTGCCAACTGCTTCACCTTTCCTGGATATATTTGCAGACAGATTATTATAACGCATGAGAAACATGAGAACATTCTACACAAAACTAATGAGTATGGCACTTTTCTTATGTGCCGTCGGGATGGTAAAGGCGCAGACCCTGACTTCTCCCAATGGACAACTTCAAATGAACTTTTCAATCAGTCCCCAAGGCGAACCGGTTTATGAACTCCTTTATAAGGACAAAACGGTCATCAAGCCCTCTAAACTGGGGTTAGAACTCAAGAACGACCCGGGATTAATGAACGGCTTCAGCATGACTGATGTGAAAAACTCAACATTTGACGAGACATGGGAACCTGTGTGGGGCGAAGAAAAACAGATACGGAACCATTATAATGAAATGGCCGTGACACTGAATCAGGAAGCAGAAGACCGATATATAGTGATTCGTTTCCGTCTGTTTGATGACGGATTGGGATTCCGCTATGAGTTTCCCCTTCAAAAGACGTTGAACTATTTCGTCATTAAAGAAGAACACACTCAATTCGCCATGACGGGTGACCATACGGCTTTCTGGATTCCGGGTGACTACGATACACAAGAGTATGACTACACCGAATCCAAGCTCTCCGAGATTCGAGGGCTGATGGAAGGAGCCATTACCCCCAACTCTTCGCAAACCCCCTTCTCACCTACAGGCGTGCAGACTTCCTTACAAATGAAAACTGACGATGGATTATATATCAACCTGCATGAAGCCGCATTGGTGGATTATTCATGTATGCATCTGAACTTGGATGATAAGAACTTTGTGTTCGAATCCTGGCTTACCCCCGATGCTGTAGGCGATAAGGGTTATCTACAAGCTCCCTGTACTTCACCTTGGCGTACCATTATCGTAAGCGATGATGCACGCAACATACTTGCTTCCCGCATCACCTTGAATTTGAACGAACCTTGTGCTTACGAAGACGTATCATGGATTAAACCCGTGAAATATGTGGGTGTTTGGTGGGAACTCATTGCGGGCAAAGGTTCATGGGCCTATACCGATGAACTCCCCTCAGTGAAACTGGGAGAAACCGACTATACGAAAACCAAACCCAACGGACGCCATGGAGCCAATAACGAACATGTGAAGAAGTACATCGACTTTGCCGCAGCCAATGGGCTTGATCAGGTGCTGGTGGAAGGATGGAATGAAGGTTGGGAAGATTGGTTCGGACATTCAAAAGATTATGTATTCGACTTCGTGACCCCTTATCCCGACTTTGACGTGAAGATGCTCAACGAATATGCCCATAGCAAAGGCGTACGTCTGATGATGCACCACGAGACTTCAGCCTCCGTACGCAATTATGAGCGACACATGGACAAGGCTTATCAATTTATGGTAGACCACGGATATAATGCCGTGAAGAGTGGCTATGTAGGCAACATCATCCCCCGAGGTGAGCATCACTATGGCCAGTGGATGAACAATCACTACCTGTATGCCGTGAAGAAAGCTGCCGAATATAAGATTATGGTCAATGGACACGAAGCTGTACGTCCCACAGGCTTGTGCCGTACGTATCCCAACCTGATAGGAAACGAAGCCGCACGAGGCACCGAATATGAAGCCTTTGGCGGAAGCAAGCCCTTCCACACGACCTTACTCCCCTTCACCCGTTTGATTGGAGGCCCGATGGACTATACGCCGGGAATCTTTGATACCAAACTGGACTTCATGGGCGACCTGCCTCATGGACAAGTGCAAACCACCCTTGCCAAACAATTGGCTCTATACGTCACGTTGTATAGTCCTCTCCAGATGGCCGCAGACATCATCGAGAACTATGAGAGCCGGATGGATGCCTTCCAGTTTATTAAAGATGTAGCCGTTGATTGGGACGAAAGTAAATACATCGAAGCCGAACCGGGAGACTATCTCACCATAGCCCGCAAAGCCAAAGGAACAAACAACTGGTTTGTAGGAGGCATTACGGATGAAAATGCCCGCACCGCCCAATTCAAACTTGACTTCCTGGATGCGGACAAAAAATATGTAGCTACCCTCTATGCCGACGGAAAGGATGCCGACTACAAAGAGAACCCCACATCCTATCAGATAAAGAAAGGAATCGTCACTTCGAAAAATACTTTATCGGTCAAAGAAGCCCGAAGTGGAGGTTTTGCCTTGAGTCTGATTGAAGCTACAGATGCCGACTTGAAGAGCATAAAGAAATGGAAAAATTAAGGTAGAAAGAACGTGAGAGTTTCAATAGGCGGTTAGTTGATGAGGGTGTGCCCGTATAGGCATGCCCTCTTTTCATTAAGTTATCGAATGAAGTTTCACCGGAATATATTGAAAATCAATAGTTTGCGGAAAAACATACTATGAAAGGAGGAGAGAGGTGAAAGATGTATGTTTCACCATATCATGCTTATTATCAAACGTTTATGGAGAAGTGAAAGGGTGAAGGCTATTTAATAAAAAAATGAAGAATTATACGTTTAATGATACAGGGAATTTCTTTAAAGGGAAGGCTACGGAACATTAAATGTTATGCCAGATAACATCGTATGTTATCACCCGAAAAATAGTATGTTACGATGCAAAAGAACGTATGTTTTGCATCCGCAAATTCATACTCCCTACCCTACTCATGATGATACGGTTCACCCCTTAAAATGGTCATGGCACGATAAAGTTGCTCCACAAAAATGAGTCGCACCATTTGATGCGAAAAAGTCATGCGCGACAGGGATATTTTTTCGTGAGCTACGTCATATACTTTGGGAGCAAAACCATAAGGTCCTCCTATGAGGAAAACTAACCGCTTATTGACGGTATTCATCTTACGCTTCATGTAGTCAGCAAATTCGACGGAACGCATTTCCTTACCGCCTTCGTCCAACAACACCACGACATCGCCCGGCTGAAGAGCTTTTAAGATCAGCTCCCCTTCTTTTTCTTTCTGCATTTCTTCGGTCAGTTTCTTTGTGTTTTTGAGTTCGGGAATCACTTCCACATCAAACGTCAGATAACGTTTGGCACGCTGTACATAATCGTTGATAGCCGTAATGAAATGAGGCTCCACAGTTTTACCAACCACCAGCAAAATAGTCTTCATATTCAAATCCTTTGATGATTTAGCCCACAAAATTAGGGCTTTTTTGTGGTATTTTGCAATAAATGACTACCTTTGCGTCTAGATAATTTCATCGTTATGAGAAAACGAATTTGCATTTTGTTCATAGGCTTGTGCCTTGGAACGGTTGTATTGATGGCTCAGGATGTACTGAGTGGCGTGGCAACTGCCTTCAGAAATGGTAATTCCGAAGCGTTGGATAAGTACATGTCCAACGGGGTTAGCCTCGTCCTTGCCGACGAAAAAGCCGAAATCACCAGCCGGTCGAATGTAGAAGCAGCCATCTGCCGTTTTTTCAGCACTCATCCAGTAAAGAGTTTTGATATAAACCACAAAGGCAAACGGGAAGAATCAGGGTTTATTGTCGGTACCCTACAAACTTCTAATGGCATTTATCGCGTGAACTGTTATCTGAAGAAAATCGAAAATAATTACTTGATATATCAAATTAGAATTGATAAAACCAATGAATAAGGAACAAGAATTGATTGACAGACTGATTGATCTGTCGTTTGCCGAGGATATAGGCGATGGGGACCATACTACGCTTTCGTGCATCCCCGATACGGCTATGGGTAAATCCAAACTTCTAATCAAAGAAGCCGGTGTATTGGCCGGTATCGAAGTAGCCAAGGAAGTATTCCATCGTTTTGACCCAACGATGAAAGTCACAGTATACATGGAGGACGGAGCAGAAGTCAAACCGGGAGACGTACCGATGATTGTAGAAGGTAAAGTACAGTCGTTGCTACAGACGGAACGACTGATGCTAAACATCATGCAACGCATGAGCGGCATTGCCACCATGACCCACAAGTATGCCGAACAGTTAAAAGGAACTCATACACGCGTATTGGATACCCGTAAGACTACACCGGGAATGCGTATTTTGGAAAAAATGGCGGTTAAGATAGGCGGAGGTGTCAACCATCGCATCGGGCTTTTCGATATGATATTGCTGAAAGACAACCATGTGGATTTTGCCGGAGGTATTGACAAAGCTATCAGCCGTGCCAAAGCATATTGCGCTAAGAAAGGAAAAGACCTAAAGATTGAAATAGAAGTGCGTAATCTGGACGAACTGCAACAAGTTCTTGATTTAGGTGGAGTAGACCGAATCATGTTCGACAATTTCACACCCGAACTGACCAAGAAAGCAGTAGAGATGGTTGGAGGTCGTTACGAGACGGAGTCATCGGGAGGTATTACCTTTGATACCCTGCGTGACTATGCCGAATGTGGCGTTGATTTTATTTCCGTAGGTGCATTGACGCATTCAGTCAAAGGACTCGATATGAGTTTTAAAGCTTGCTGAAACGGATAGGAATTAAAATAAGAATCGGATTCATACACAGATTGGAAGAACTCTGCTTCGGAGTATCTGTACAATCTGTGTTATTTGTATCCATATCGTCTATGACTTATCTTTTAACTTCTTTTTAAACTTAATTTTGCAGCATTTCCCAGAATGCTGCGTCTAACAGACAAATGGCGTGAAGATGCGTCCGTATAAAAGGCACAAGCTTTGGAAAATGATGTTGAATTGATAAAAGGTTGTCGGGAAGGTAGTGACGCCGCCCGAAAGAAGCTGTATACTCTTTATTCAGAGCGAATGCTGGCGATTTGTTATCGGTATACGGGCAATTTGGATGATGCATACGACGTTTTGCATGATGGATTTATCAAGATATTCACTCATTTCACTTTTCGAGGAGAATGTTCCCTCTCATCGTGGATAACGAGAGTCATGGTAAATCAAGCGATTGATTATTTACGTCGCAAACAGCATGTCATGCAATTAATAGTCTGTGAAGAACAACTGCCTGATGTGATTGACGACGAAGCAGAAATAGCGGAAAGCGGAAGCCAATTGTCAGAAGCTGTGTTGATGGAATTTGTGGCCGACTTACCAGATGGTTGCCGAACCGTATTCAACCTGTTCGTATTTGAAGAAAAATCTCACAAAGAGATTGCTGAATTACTTCATATCAAGGAACATTCTTCCACATCACAGCTACACAGAGCCAAATATTTGTTAGCTCATAAAATTAAAGAATATAATAAGAAACATGGAAAAGAAGGAAGGAATAAATAGTTTGTTTCGCAACAAGTTAGGACAAGCCCAAATGCCTGTACGCGATGACTTCTGGGAAAACTTGCAACGGGACTTAATGATGAACGAAGTGACGACCTCCCACCATTTTGTATTATCTCCTTCATGGTATCGGGTGGCGGCAGTCGCCTCGGTAGCTTTAGTATTGGGTGTAGCATCAATTGCATTCTGGTTGTTTTCGCCTCAAGACGAACGGGAAAAATTTTTCCAGCCAATAGCAGTATTAACTCCCGAAACTACATTGAATGACGACCGGGTGGATCCATCTTTCACCAATGTACCTCAAACGCCCTCTCCCATTCAACCACCTCTCCGTCAACCGTCGTTTTCATCAAATAGTCATGAGCCACAAACGAATGATAGCCAACCCACCCTGTCGGTCCGTTTCTCCATCACGATGAGTCAACGAACCTATGAACATACCCCCAAACATCGCCCATCGGGATATGCTTCGACTGCTTCTGAACAACATACCTATTCAACCGATAATCAGGCAGTCCATGAAGAGCCACAACCCCCAACGACTTCCCCTTTGAAAGCCAGGAAATGGGCTCTGAAAGCCTATCTAGGCACCTCATTACCCAAAGAAGACTTCCGAATGCCTTTAACGGTTGGTTTCCAAGTAGAACGTCTACTAGGAGAACGATGGACAATAGAAGCCGGACTGCAATATAACCGGTTGTACAATACGTCCAAAGATGATGTAGGTACGCTTCATACATTGGCCATACCCATAAAAGCCAATTACTTATTAGCCGGCAATTCCAAAGTAGATTTTTATGCGCTGGCAGGTGGAGCTATCGAGAAATGTGTAGCCGGTACATCTGACAATAGTTTTCGTGCCGAACCGGTACAATTGTCCGTTAACGCCGGATTGGGCCTTCGCTACAAACTAACCGACCGTCTTGCTCTTTTTGCAGAACCCAGTGTTTCTTATCATTTTGATACGGACTCACCTACCCGTTCCTTGTATACAGAGCGTCCTACTAATTTCAATCTTTTGTGTGGTGTCCGCATGATTTATTAATAAAAAAGTAATACAGATATGACTATTCGTTATTTTATATACCGTTTGACTATAGGTTGCCTGTTGATGTTCACCTTCGCTTCTTGTTCAGAGGAAGTGCTCGATTACAACAATCCGGATGTAAAAGTCTTCGTCGAACAACTGAAATCCGGGCATTATGTAGCTCAAGGAGCCAACGGCATAGACCAAGTTCCCAAATTTAAAAAAGAAGATATAGAAGATTTATTGAATTATGCGGATGATCTGAGAGAGATACCATCCTTTCCTTTAGCAGCCGTTTCCTATTCAGCAGGTGGCAAACTTCGCTTGGGGGAATGTATTTTGTGGACGGTAGAAACTATCCGATTAGGCCATCATGCTTCTATGGGTTGCAAAATGGTTCACGTCAATGCCGAGAATTATGAAGGAATATATTTCCTCTCGGACGAAGAAGTCCTCGATGCCGTGTCACGTTATCGCCATTGGTGGGAGAACCGAAAATATCCACGTACCATGTGGACTATTGATCCCTGTGCCGATGAGCCTCTGTGCGGTAGTGGATACATGTGGTGGTGAATTCCATAGAAAATTGACTATTAACAACAGCTGTCAGTGAAACGATATTTCCTCCTGGGAAGTTTACTCTTGTGGACTGCTTTTTCTCTTTATGCCCAAGAGTGGACCAAAAAAGACTCTTTACGTTTGGAGCAACTGCTTCAAACAAAAGGAGAAATCAAACTGAATTTAGATGCAGTAAAAGACTTGAATAAAATGTTTGGTGAACCAGAGATCATGGAAACCAAACCTTGGTTGGAAGTAAACGAAACATTACCGGCTGTGGATGGCATCAAGCCCCGAAAGGTAAAAATCACCTTATTCCCTTATACGGCCAACACACCTTATAACTGGGACCCTGTTCATCAACGTAAAATCCGTATCGACAAAAACACATGGCGTAATGATCGCTTCTACGAACTTAAAAAACTACGAATCTACTCCAATTGGGCCCAATCGCCACTTGACCCCGGCCCTCGCGAATCGGTTGAGCAAATTGAAGCCACCGGTTTGCAGTATAGCCCCGTAGGATATGCCGGAGGACAAACAGTCTTCATGTGGCAATCCGTAGGCAAGCCCTCAGGATACAGCCTCATGCCGGACAAGGATTTTTGGAACCGGAAAGGACGAAAACGCCGATTGCGTACCCTGGAAGTACTCCGCACGTATGCCGATTCTACCCGCATCGAACCAAAAGATTCACTTAAACGTCACCCGCTTATTCATTAAAAAGTTCACGATACCATAGACAAAAAGTCCCAGAAACTGAGCCAGATATTCGTTGCAATGCAAACCTTCCACTAACCCGACGAGAAAAAGGAACTGGGCTCCATAAGCCAGCCCGAAAGCGATAAGAAAGAGCAGCACCTGACGCCAGGTGTTGCTCTTTTTATAAGTAGGAAATATCCAATACTTACTCCAGATAAAGTTATGTGTCTGTGCCACAATATAAGCCACTACATTGGCCAACATATAATCTTCATCCGCCACGTGCATCATCAACCACACCATCAAAGCCGTAATCAATGCATTGAGCGTGCCTATGGTGGCAAAACGGAATACTCGCGTGGTTTCTTTCACTAGTGCTCTCTCCTCCTGTTTTATAAGGTTTACTCCTTCACGTCTACAATCAGATTCAGCTCATCCAACTGCTTCTGGTCCAGATAACCCGGGGCATCCAACATCACATCGCGTCCCGAATTGTTCTTCGGGAAAGCTATACAGTCGCGGATACTATCCAGTCCGGCGAAGATGCTCACCCAACGGTCGAGTCCATAAGCCAAACCTCCGTGAGGGGGAGCACCGAACTTGAAAGCATTCATCAGGAAACCGAATTGTTCTTGTGCTTTCTCCGGTGTGAAGCCCAATATCTCGAACATCTTGGCCTGTAACTGAGCGTCGTGAATACGGATAGAACCTCCCCCCAACTCTACGCCGTTGCAAACCATATCATAGGCATCGGCACGAACCGCAGCCGGGTCAGTATCAAGCAAAGGAATGTCTTCGTCTTTCGGATGGGTGAAAGGATGGTGCATAGCCATCAAACGACCTTCTTCTTCGCTCCACTCGAACATAGGGAAGTCCACCACCCAAAGCAAAGCAAACTTATCTTTATCGCGCAGCCCCAACTGATTACCCATCTCCAGACGGAGTTCGCAAAGTTGCTTACGGGTCTTCATGGCATCATCGCCACTCAATATCAGTATCAAATCGCCCGGCTTGGCACCAAAGGCCTCTTTCATACGCTGAAGCACATCTTGCGAATAGAACTTGTCCACACTGGACTTCACATTCCCATCAGCTTCCACTCGGGCATATACCAGACCTTTCGCACCAATTTGCGGGCGCTTCACAAACTCTGTCAGAGCATCAAGCTGCTTGCGGGTGTAGTGAGCCGCTCCCTCAGCACAAATACCTCCGACATAGGCAGCCTGGTCGAACACAGAGAAACCATATCCCTTGAGGATATCCATCAGCTCCACGAACTTCATGCCAAAACGCAAGTCGGGCTTATCGCTTCCATAATACTTCATGGCTTCGGCCCAAGGCATGCGTTGGAAAGGTTCGGTCAACTCTACGCCACGGAGCTCTTTGAAAAGGTATTTGGCCATGCCTTCAAAGAGGTTGATGACATCATCTTGTTCCACAAAAGACATCTCGCAATCGATTTGGGTGAACTCTGGCTGACGGTCAGCACGCAGGTCTTCATCGCGGAAACACTTGGCTATCTGGAAATAACGGTCGAAACCGGATACCATAAGGAGTTGCTTCAAAGTCTGAGGACTTTGCGGCAAAGCATAAAACTGCCCTGGATTCATGCGAGAAGGCACCACAAAGTCGCGAGCACCTTCGGGAGTAGACCCGATAAGCAATGGGGTCTCCACTTCAATGAAGCCCTGGCTATCAAGATACTTACGCACTTCGATAGTCATTTTATGACGTAATTCCAGATTCTTGCGAACAGCCGTGCGTCGCAAATCCAAATAACGGTATTTCATACGGATATCATCGCCTCCGTCCGTGTTGTCTTCAATAGTGAAAGGAGGAGTCTGTGCCGTGTTGAGCACATTAAGTTCGGATACAATAATTTCAATGTCCCCCGTAGGAATATTACTATTCTTGCTGAAGCGTTCATTCACCGCTCCCTTCACCTGAATGACGTATTCACGCCCCAAGCGGTTGGCCTGTTCACAAAGTGCTGCATTCACTTCTTCGTTGAATACCAATTGAGTAATGCCATAACGATCGCGCAAGTCGACGAATGTCATACCTCCCATCTTACGGCTACGCTGCACCCATCCGGCCAGCGTCACTTGCTTATTGACATCGGAGATGCGAAGTTCTCCACACGTGTGTGTTCTATACATTTCTTCTTACTATTTAGTTTTTAGCGTACAAAAGTACGGAATATTTGTTATTTCCTCTTATTTTTGAGTCAGCTTTTTAATGCGCCGTTTCCCTTTGTCCAAAATTACCTTGTGACGCTGGGTGAAATCGTCCACAAATGCTTCATTCAATTGACGCAAGCCGTTGATGTAATCCTGTGCCCGTTGCAGGACATTCACTGAAGGCTTCTCCACATGCCGGGGCACGATTACCCTCAACTCCTTTTGCACAATTTTCACCTCTACATCCTTGTCAGTCATCATAGGATCACCGTCGTAATGCACCACTCCCGGATTCGACCGATGAATACAGAGCGATTTACACTGAAAAGTCTTGATGCGGCTATTCTGATCGATTCTCTTATTAAATAACTGAAAAGCTAACGTAGGCACATCGAGCATGGTAAAAGGCTCTAAAATAGTAACATCGAGCAACCCGTCGTCCAACGTGGCCCGGGGCGTGATATAAGCATTATTTCCATATTGCGAAGCATTACCGCAAGCTATCAGGAAAGCCTTGTAGCGTGTAGAGACATTTCCATCCATCTCGAGCTCATACACTTCGGGTTCATATTGCAAACTTTCACGCAAGGTCTGCTCCAAGTAAGTGAGCGGTCCCCGCTTCCCTGCCTGGGAGAACTTCAGACTAACCAAAGCATCAAACCCTACCCCGCAAGTGCAGAAGAAAGGTCTCCCGTTAATTTTCCCATAATCAATAGTCTCGATCTTGCCTTTATTAAGAATCTCGATAGCCTTCCGAGGTTCCAAAGGAATTTGCAGATGCCGGGCCAAGCCATTGCCCGAACCACACGGAATGATGCCTAAAGCCGTCTGTGTATGCACCAGCGAGCGAGCTATCTCGTTGATGGTGCCATCGCCTCCTATAGCTACCACGGCATAAGCTCCTTCGTCAGCCTTCTGTGCGGCAAGCTCCACCGCATGACCGGCATACTCCGTATAAATGATTTCCCGGATATATTGCTCCTTGTCAAGATCTTCTTCAATCCACTTCAATATCTGTTCTTTTCCCTGAGTCCCCGATATCGGATTGATGATAAACACTATTTTCTTCTTATCTTCCATGCGAAAAAGTTGCTTAACATGTTTTGCAAAAGTAATACAAATCCACCAAACAATATACATTATTTCGCTTTTAAACACCGAAAGTGAGATTTTTCCAACCAAAAGGAACATACAACAACATATTTTATTATCTTTGCCCCCAATTTTAATAAGTGATGAATATATCGTACTTATATATTATAAAGACAAATCTATGAGTTTACTAAAAGACAAATTTGCGAAATACGACGCGCCACAACAGTTTATGGCTAAAGGAGTATATCCCTATTTTCGCGAAATTGATAGCCACCAGGATACGGAGGTATGGATGGATGGCAAGAAAGTGTTGATGTTCGGCTCAAACGCTTACATGGGGCTTACATATGACCAACGAATCATTGACGCAGCCAAAGCAGCTACTGACAAATACGGTACAGGATGCGCAGGCTCACGCTTCCTGAACGGGACGCTTGACATTCACGTCGAGTTGGAAAAAGAACTGGCGGCATTCGTCGGGAAAGACGAGGCACTCTGCTTCTCTACAGGATTCACCGTGAACGAAGGAGTTATCCCTACGCTGGTAGGCCGCGGCGATTACATCATTTGCGATGACCGTGACCATGCCTCTATCGTAGACGGACGACGTTTGTCTTTCGCCACCCAACTGAAATACAAACACAACGACATGGAAGATTTGGAGAAAGAACTCCAGAAATGCGACCCTAACGCTGTGAAGCTGATTGTGGTGGATGGTGTGTTCTCCATGGAGGGTGATTTGGCTAACCTGCCCGAAATTGTCCGCCTGAAGAAGAAATACAACGCCAGCATCTACGTGGATGAAGCCCACGGCATCGGTGTTTTCGGTAAGCAAGGCCGAGGTGTATGCGACCACTTCGGCGTGACGGATGACGTAGACCTCATCATGGGTACGTTCAGCAAGTCATTGGCTTCCATCGGCGGATTCGTGGCCGGAGACAAAGAAGTCATCAACTGGGTGCGCCACAATGCCCGCTCATACATCTTCCAAGCCAGCAGCACACCGGCTGCTACAGCTGCCGCTCGCGAGGCGTTGCACATCATTCAGAATGAACCCGAACGCATCCAGCGCCTATGGGAACTTACCCACTATGCCCTGAAAGCCTTCCGCGAGGCAGGATTCGAGATTGGCGACACGGAATCGCCCATCATCCCCCTCTACGTGCGCGACACTGATAAAACATTCTTAGTCACCAAGATGGCATTCGACGAAGGTATCTTTATCAACCCCGTTATCCCGCCTGCCTGTGCCCCGCAAGACACCTTGGTACGTGTAGCCCTCATGGCCACCCACACCAAAGAGCAGATAGACTATGCCGTGGAGAAGCTGGCCAAGTGCTTCCGCCAACTGGGCATTATCGCATAACTTTCTTCTTCGCAAAGAGGAGACCCAAACAAAGAGAGAGGGTATGTCGAAATAGACATACCCTCTGTTTGTATTCCCCTGCCGGACTTTCACACCTGATGCTTCACAAAGTGTGAAGCCTTCACACCCTTTCACGATTTTAGTGTGAAGCCTTCACAGCCCTGATGTTACATCGTCACAGTACTACTGTTACATCGTCACAGTACTACTGTGAAAGGACGAAAGTCAAGAGGCGCACCCTCTTTTCTTTTTTATCCCTTTACAGATTCGTCTCCGGTACCACTTGTCCGTCGAACAAGTTGATGATGCGGTCGGCAAAGCCGGCATCGTGCTGGGAGTGTGTCACCATCACAATGGTCGTACCCTCACGATTAAGTTCCTTCAATAAATCCATGACTTCCTTGCCGTTCTTCGAATCCAGATTACCGGTAGGCTCATCGGCCAAGATAAGCTTCGGCCCCGCTACCACGGCACGGGCAATGGCCACACGTTGCTGCTGACCTCCGCTGAGTTGTTGTGGGAAATGCTTGGCGCGGTGCATGATGGCCATACGCTCCATCGCCTGCTCCACCCGGCGCTTGCGTTCGGCCTGCGGGACGCCCATGTAAAGCAAAGGCAACTCTATGTTCTCATAAACATTCAGCTCGTCAATCAGGTTAAAACTCTGAAAGACAAAGCCGATGACACCCTTCCGAAGACTGGTTCGCTGAGCCTCGGTGTACTTCGACACCTCAGTGCCGTTCAGGTAATACTCACCCGACGTGGGGTTGTCCAGCAAACCAAGAATGTTGAGCAACGTAGACTTGCCACATCCCGACGGTCCCATGATGGCCACGAACTCGCCTTCGTTTACTTCGATACTTACCCCGTTCAATGCCAGGGTCTGCACTTCTTCCGTGCGGAAGATTTTCTGTAGATTTACGGTTTTAATCATCATTTTCTTTTATTTCTTAGCGTTAATAATAAATTGTATTTTGTAATTATCCGTATGTTATTCGCGTTTGATGACTTCCGCGGGATTCATCCGCATCACCTGCACGATCTTATAGACTACCGTCAAAAAAATGATTGCCAGCATGAAGACAAAGAGCAACGCCCCCCACTGCCAGGCAGGGACGAGAGGTGCGCCCGCTTCCTTGAGTGTGTTTACCAGCAAGTATGCCAAAGGAAATCCCGTGAGGAATGACAATATAAAGATAACAAGGTATGACCTGCCGAACAGACAGGCGATGACCTTCGGCGTGGCTCCGTTGATTTTGCGGATGGCCACTTCCTTCTGCCTTCCAGCAGTATCCAATGAAATGGCGGAATAGATGCTCAGCACCACCAGCAAGACGCTGATGAACGCCAAGGCTGCCAACACCACACGGATAACAGCCACAGAACCGTCCAGTGTCTGCTTGTTGTCCGTCAGGAGCCTCATTTCCAGCGGCAAGGTCGCAGGGATGTATTTGCGGTAGATTTCTTCCATCCGTCCCATCACCTCCCGCGCATCCTGTCCTGCGGCCACGCGGAAATAAAGGTAACGATACTCCCGCGAAGGGAAGAACACCGAACCGACCATGCGCGAAGTGTCCTTCGATTCGCCGTACAATGCCTCGTACACACCGGCTATGCGATAAGGCTTGCCCTCCAACACAATGCTATGACACACGCTGTCTCTGTTCAAGGTTCTATCCAGTCTTTCGCTGACGTACACCACATCGCCAGCATTCGCTTCCGGCTTCTCTCCCTGCATGGGGATGTGCAGGAAATCAAAATAGCCCGCATCCCCATTGGTGTACACCACCCTCCTTTCCTGTTTGCCTATCTGCAAGGTCAGGATGTGCAGACGCTGCGGGGCCTGCACCGTGCTTATCCTGCCGGTTATCCCAGACAACGCCATGAACTCATTCAGTATCGGGTCTATATGCTGCCATACATAAGCAGACCGGGGTTGAAAGACAATCACCTGCCCCTCCTCTTCGGACGAAAGCGGCCGGTAACGGTCGAGCGTGCGGTGCAGGGTTATCTGGATGCACACCACGCCACCCACGAAGAATACGGCAATGCTCAACTGCAACCACATCATCACCGAACGGAACACGTGCCGTCCGTGGTATCCCGCCACCTGTTGGCTGATGCCGGTATGACGCAACCGCCACACGGGGAAGCAGGTCACCGGCAGGCAAACGGCCAGCAGAAGCAGGTAGTTCCTGACCTGCGTTCCGTAGACTGCCGCCAGGCTCACTTCAGGCATTTCCTCCCTGGGAATGTATTGCAACGCCACGTTGACAACCACCTCCGTCAATGCAAGCGACAAAAACATGGCCGCGGACAACATCCAGAACACTTCGGCAAAGAGCAATACCAGCAGCCCCTTTGTGTCTGACCCCATACACTTGCGCAACGCCACTTCGCGCTGACGGTTATAGAACATCTGGAATACGAACTTCAGGAAATTAATCAAGGCCGAAATCAGGATGAGCGAAGCCAACACCCGAAACAGTAACCTGGCCATACGCATCTGCATATTGTCATACATCTGCATCATACCCATTGCAGAAGCTCTCCACGTGCCGTCTTTGTGAACGAGAGGAAGCTCCTGTAGACTTTTGTTCAGCGAGGCCGTAGTAACACCTTCGGCCAGCAGGCCCCCCACTTCAAAGGAATAGTCCGACGCCGCCCGGTAAGAGAAGAAGCAGTCAATCTCCTGTTCATCCCATCCGCTTTCCACCACATTTACCACCTTGAACTGGCGGATACCGCTGTCTCGGAAGAGATTTTGGGTAACCGGATGTACGATAGCGCCCACGGGATTCTCCTTTCCGAATATTTTCTGCACGAACTTGCGCGACAACACCACCTCGTCCGGGTTCTCCGGCAGACGGTCGCCGTAAAGCAACCGGCGGCCGGTATAGTGAAAACTGTATGGATTCACGGCCCTGTAGCGGACAATGAAAGGCCATTCACGCTGCTCGTCGTCAATCACACAGACCTCTGTAGACAAAGTGTATGACTCTACGGACAAATCGGTCAGCCCGGCAGGTAACGCCTCCTCCAGCCTGTGGATGTCTTCCAAGGTTAAACGGCCTCCATAAGCCTGTTCCATACTGGAGAGCCTCAGGATAACCCGCCGCTCGGCATCGGGCATCGACCGGTAATAGACAGTCTTCTCAAGGAAATAATCCGTCAACGAATAGCAAACAATGCCTATGGTCAAACAGCACACCGATATCAAATGGTGTGTCTTATACTTCAGCAGATTGCGCCAGGCTACTTTCAAGTAATGCAGTATCATATTCTAATTTTTTATGGAAGTTATAGAAGTTAAGATATACACTCCGTAGGATTTACTTTGTTCAACATCCAAGCCTGAAGGCATACGGTCAGGGCAGATACGCCCCACACCACCAGCAAAGGTAATACAAACAAGCCGACGGAGAGCGGTGCACGATAAACAAATTGCTCCAGCCAACGCTGCATCAGTATCCACGTAAAAGGCATGGACACAACGTATGCCACCCACACGTAGAGTACAAAAGGCTTGTTCAGCAACCAAACGATTTGTCGGGGCGTGGCACCATGTATCTTGCGGATGCTGACTTCGCGGATGCGTTGGCGAGTGGCATACCAAGCGATGCCGAACAGCCCGAATCCCGTAAGCAACAAGCCGATAAGGGCATAAAACGTCAGGATGCGCGACAAGGAAAGGACTTTGCCATTGCGCTCCATGAACGTGCGGTGCATGTCCACGTAGCGGAAAGGCAGACCGGGATTCAACTCCTGCCATACGGCTTCTATCTGCCTCAACGCTTCCGCACGCTGTCCGGGACGAAGGCGGATTTGCAGGCAATAGGCTTTCTCCAAGTGACTGAAGGAAGCCACAACGATGGTAACAGGCGCCACGGCTTCTTCCAACGAGTTGACAGGGAAGTCGCGCACCACTCCTCCGATGACCGCCAAACTATCATCGGCCCAGGCATCGAACTCGCGCAAAGCATGCCCCACAACGTCCGTCCCCGCAGGCACCAGTTGGCGGACAAAACTCTCATTGACCAATACCGGATGAGCATAGCGTTCTATCAGGCGGGAAGGACGCTCCCCACTCAGTTGCTCGATGCCCATCGTGCGCAAGAAAGTGGAGTCGCCCGCAAATTGCAACAAATAGGTATGCACCTCCGTCCCGTCCGGTCGGCGCACGTCCAACTGACGTATCCAGCTATTCAACACCGAACCCATGGAGAGCGTTACCGACTCAATGCCCTGCACCCGTTTCTCCAACTCGGCCTTAAGCGGTGCAGCGGGAGGGGCAAACATATCTCCTATCTCGATGCAGTCAGCATAGCGGGCGGCCTGACGTTCGGTCAGCGCCAATTGCCCCCGGGCCATAAAGGTGGCCATCAGCAAACCAATGGAAATGGCAAACTGCACCGTGACCAGTACGGCCGCAAATCGCCGCTTACTCCGTCCACCATACATCACTCGATATTCGCTAAGCGAAAGACGCGAAAGTCGCCGACTGATGTACCAAGCCGGTACGACCGACATCAACAACACAAAGCCCGCCAGCCAAGGCCACATGCTCCCGCTGAAAAAGAAACCGATGGTGAGCCGCGAGCCCAACAAACCGTTGAACACCGAAAGGCAATCGTTCACCAACAGCAAGGACAGCACGAAAGCTATCAGCACTGTGAGGAAAGCATCGCCGAACAGTTGTAGGCGAATGCCCCGCAAGGTGTTACCCATCAACTTCTCCACATGAATCATACGCAATTGTTGCCACAAACGGCTCAGACTCATGTTAGTATAATTGCAACAAGCTATGACCAATATCAGCACTGCCGCCAACAGACTGATGTAGAGCGTCTGTACGGGCGTCTGACTAATGTAAGGAAGAGGCTGCTGCGAAGCATCGTCGGGCGTGGTGAAGCACACTGCCTCTATGGGGTCGAAGTAATAGCGCGACGTCTCCAGCATAGCGGGCACTCCGTCCCGGTTCACCTTGTCAGCTAAAGATTCGGCATCCGTCCCACGGGCAAGTTTCAGCAACGTCACCCCGCCAAAGTAATCGGCCTCGTTGCGCGTCAGCAGGTCGAAGCGAAGCAACGATTGACCACGCTCCTTGAGCACCGCCCCCACCTCATAACTCTTCACCGCGCCACCTTCCAGATGCGCTTCTATCCGCCTGCCCACCGCTTGGCCTCCGCCAAAAAGACGACGGGCACCCTCGGCACTCAGCGCCACTTGGTCGGGACGGGTCAGCACACGGTGCAAGTCCCCTTCCGCTTCCCGATAGTCGAAAAAGCGGGTCAGCGTGCTGTCCGCCGAAAGCAGCATGGGGTTGCCCTCCACCCGGTGACCGTCCACCTCAAAGTAAAGCACGGAGAGCATACCCAGCCGCACATAATCCTCTACTTCGGCATACGCCTCCTTCAAGCGTGGCGGGATGTCGGCCGCACTCCAAGCCACTCGTTTTCTTTCGTTCATCGGGTCGTCCTGCCGCAGGAAGCAGATGCGCTCCCTATCGGGATTCCGCCCCTCCAACCCTTGCTCGTGTACGAAATATGTCATCAGCAGGTTGGTACAAGCCAAGCCCAGAGCCAGGCTCAACACCGAAACGAGGAAAAACACCTTGTTCCTCCACCAGCTTCGGACAATCATCTTCAGTGTTACTTTCAGTTGCATACGTGTTTTTATAATTCATTGTTTTACAAACCCTTAATTGGACCAGCCCGTTTCAGATTCTGGTCCTTTCCGGACCACGGTGTGGTCCACGTTGGACCAAGCTTGGGTCCACACCGGACCTTACTATGGTCCAAGGCGGACCAAACCCTGGTCCGCAGCATCCCCTACTCACTCTTCACCACCTCGGCTGGATTTACATGCGCCACATGCAGCATGCGAAAGATTACGGTCAAGGCCGTAACCACTGACACAAACACGAAAATGCCCAGCCAGAAGAACAATCCGTCATCGAAAAAGATGGTATACATCTGTTTCCATTGCTCCAACACGACATACAGCAAGGGGAAAGCCAAAACAGCCGTTACGCCCAATATCCACAGATAAGAACGGGCGAAAAGCAAAAGTATCTGCCGGACACCTGCACCATTTACCTTGCGGATGGC